>NZ_JBAZKR010000017.1:0-53745 GCF_041650655.1 Zavarzinia sp. | reverse complement strand
GCCAGGCCCGTCATCGTCTTCGACGTGCTCTACCGCCTGCTGAAGCGCCGCTACGCGCGCGTGCACTACGTCCGCAACATCACCGACATCGACGACAAGATCAACGCGCGGTCCAAGGACTCGGGCGAGCCGATCGGCGTGATCACCGCCCGCACCACCGCGGCCTTTCACGAGGACATGGCGGCGCTCGGCGCCCTGCCGCCCGACGCCGAACCGCGGGCGACCGCCCATATCGGCAATATGATCGCCATGATCGCCCGTCTGATCGAGCGCGGATATGCTTACGAGGCGGAAGGCCATGTGCTGTTCAGCGTGCCGGCCAAGGCGGACTACGGCAAGCTCTCCCACCGCAGCCGGGACGAGATGATCGCCGGTGCCCGGGTCGACGTCGCCCCCTACAAGCGCGACCCGGCCGATTTCACCCTGTGGAAGCCGTCGCCCCCGGATATTCCGGGCTGGGACAGTCCCTGGGGCCGCGGCCGACCCGGCTGGCACATCGAATGCAGCGCCATGAGCCTGGCGGAGCTGGGCAAGACCTTCGACATCCACGGCGGCGGCCGCGACCTGGTCTTCCCCCACCACGAGAACGAAGTGGCGCAGTCCGAAGCCGCCAATGGCGCGCCCTTCGTCCGCTATTGGGTGCACAACGGCTTCCTCACCGTGAACGGCGAGAAGATGTCGAAGAGCCTGGGCAATTTCGTCGTCGTGCGCGATGCCTTGGCCAAGGCACCGGGCGAGGCGCTGCGTCTCGCCATGCTGTCGACCCATTACCGGGCGCCGATGGATTGGAACGACGAGGGCATCGCCCGCGCCCGCCAGGCGCTCGACCGCTGGTACGGGCTGATCGAGAAGGCGGAAGCCCATCTCGGCCGCGTGGTGGCGCCCGATACCCGGGTGCCGGCGGCGATCGAGGCCGCGCTGGACGACGATCTGAACACGCCCCAGGCGATCGCCGAACTCCATGCCATCGCCAACCAGGGCTATCAATGCGGCACGGGCGACGCCCTGGTCGCCGCCGCCGCTACGCTGAAGGCGGGGGGCGCCGCCCTCGGCCTGCTCGCCGGCGAGCCCCACCAGTGGTTCCGCTGGCAGCCGGAAGGGGCGGCGGCAGGCCCTGACGAGACAGAAATCGAAGCCCAGATCGAAGCGCGCAAACAGGCGCGCAAGGCGCGCAATTTCGCCGAAGCGGATCGCATCCGCGACGATCTGGCGGCCCGCGGCGTGATCCTGGAAGACACGCCCGCCGGCACCAAGTGGAAGCGGGCATGAGCATGAGCAAGGAACGCCTCTACCTCTATGACACCACGCTGCGCGACGGGGCGCAGACCCGCGGCGTCGACTTCTCGGTCGAGGACAAGCGGAACATTGCGCAAGCCCTCGACCGCCTCGGCATCGACTATATCGAGGGCGGTTGGCCCGGCGCCAATCCGACCGACAGCGCCTTCTTCGCGGCGCCGCCGGCCCTGAAGCGCGCCCGCTTCACCGCCTTCGGCATGACCCGCCGGCCGGGTCGCAGCGCCGACAACGACCCGGGCCTCGCCGCGCTGACCGACAGCCGGGCCAAAGTGATTTGCATCGTCGGCAAGACCTGGGATTTCCAGGTCGACGTGGCGCTGGAGATCCCGCGGCCCGAGAATATCGAGATCATCGCGGATTCGATCGCCCATCTGGCCGGCAAGGGCCACGAGGCGATGCTGGACGCCGAACATTTCTTCGACGGCTACAAGGCCAATCCGTCCTATGCCCTCGATTGCGTGAAGGCCGCCCACGCCGCCGGCGCCCGCTGGGTCGTGCTGTGCGACACCAACGGTGGCACGCTGCCCCATGAGATCGAGCGGATCGTCGCCGACGTCGTCGCGGCGGTGCCGGGCATCAACCTCGGCATCCATTGCCATAACGATACCGACAATGCGGTGGCCAATTCGCTCGCCGCCGTGCGCGCCGGGGTGCGCCAGATCCAAGGCACGCTGAACGGTCTGGGCGAGCGTTGCGGCAATGCCAATCTCGTCTCGCTGATCGGCACGCTCTGCCTGAAGCCCGATTTTGCCGAGCGCTTCGAGACCGGCGTCTCGCCCGAGGGTCTGCGTCTGCTGACCCAGACCTCGCGGATGCTGGACGAGGTGCTGAACCGCAGCCCGAACCGGAACGCGCCCTATGTCGGCCAGGCGGCCTTCGCCCACAAGGGCGGGCTCCATGTCTCGGCCGTCTTGAAGAATCCGGCGACCTACGAGCATGTCCCGCCGGAAGCGGTGGGCAACGAGCGCCAGGTCCTGGTCTCGGACCAGGCCGGCAAGTCGAACATCCTGGCGCGCCTGCGCGATGTCGGCATCGAACTGCCGCCCAAGGACACCCGGGTCGACCGCCTGCTCGAAGAAGTGAAGGAGCGGGAATTCCTCGGTTACTCCTACGACGGCGCCGATGCTTCCTTCGAGCTGATGGCCAGGCGTGTGCTGGGCCAGGTGCCGGACTATTTCTTCGTGGATTCCTTCAAGGTCCTGGTCGAGCGGCGTTACAACGCGCGGCGCGAACTGGTCACGGTGTCCGAGGCGATCGTCCGCGTGCAGGTCGACGGCCAGAAGATGCTCTCGGTCGGCGAGGGCAACGGCCCCGTCAATGCGCTCGACGCCGCCTTGCGCCAGGATCTCGGCAAATATCAGCGCTATATCGAAGACCTCGAACTGGTGGACTTCAAGGTGCGCATCCTCCAGCTCGGCAATGCCGCGGCGGAAGGCACCCTGAACAATGTCGACCGCTGGCAGGCCGGTACCGGTGCGGTTACGCGCGTGCTGATCGAGAGTGCGGACGGCGCGGGCAACCGCTGGTCCACCCTCGGCGTTTCTCCCAATATCGTCGATGCCTCGTTCCAGGCCCTGACCGACGCCATCGTCTACAAGCTCTATCGCGACGGCGCCCCCGCCGGCACCGGCCCCGCCGAATGAGCGACGACGAACTGCTGCGCGCGCCCGGTTCCGCCCCCTTCGGCGTCGGCATCGGGGCGCGGCCCAAGCCCAAGGGGATCGGCGTCGGGCCCAAAGAGGCGCCGGGGCCGGTCGTCATCCTGGTGACGCCCCAGATGGGCGAGAATATCGGCACCACCGCCCGCGCCATGGCCAATTTCGGCCTGTCCGAACTGCGCCTGGTCGCGCCGCGCGACGGCTGGCCGAACGAACGCGCCTTCAGTGCCGCTTCGGGTGCCGACTGGATCCTTCAGGAAGCCAAGGTCTTCGACACCACGGCCGCCGCGGTCGCCGACCTCACGCATCTCTATGCCACCACGGCGCGCGACCGCGACATGGTGAAGCCGGTGGTCACGCCGCGCCGTGCCGCCCTGGAATTCCGCGCCTTCCTGGACGAGGGGATGAAGCCCGGCATCCTGTTCGGGCGGGAGCGGACGGGGCTCGAGAACGACGACATCGCCCTTGCCCACACGATTCTCAGCGTGCCGACCTCGCCCCGCTTCTGGTCGCTGAACCTCGCTCAGGCGGTGCTTCTGGTCGCCTACGAATGGCACATGCTGGGGGTCGATGTGCCGGAGAAATTCCTCCGCATCGGCCAGACCGAGCCGGCGACCCAGGCGGAAGTGCAGGGCCTCGTGGACCATCTGGTGGCCGAACTGGACGAAGCCAATTTCCTGAAGCCGATCGAGAAGCGCCCCTCGATGATCCGCAACATCGTGAGCTTCATCCAGCGCGCCGAGCCGACCTCGCAGGACGTCCGCACCTTCCGCGGTATCGTGCGGGCGCTCACCCGCCGCTTCCAGCGCGGCGAGCCCAACCCGAAGCCGCCGAAGCCTCAGGACTGATCGTCGCGCCCGCGCCGGAACAGGCGGGCGAACATGAAGCCATAGGCGGCGCAGAGGCCCATGTATTGCAGGCCGAGCTTTTCCAGCACGCGCTGGGAGGCGAAATTGTCCGGCGCCGTGACGGCGGCGACGCGCAAGAGGCCCAGGGTCTCGAAACCGTGGCGGATCAGGCAGGCGGCGGCTTCGGTGGCGATGCCATGGCCCCAGGTTTCGGGCAGCAGGCGATAGGCGATTTCGGCCTCGCCGGGGACACTGCCCGGCTTCAGGCTGGCGCAGCCGGCGATTTTGCCCCGAGCCTCGATCGCCCAGAGGCCGAAGGTGCCGTCATGGCTCTCCGCCCAATGGGCTTCGGCGCGCGCCGTCGCTTCGGCCGGGCTCATCGGTGCCGTGGTCAGGTGACGGGTGATCTGCGGATCGCTGGCGAGGCGGCCCAGCACGGCGGTGTCCCCGGCACCGAAACCGCGCAAGGTCAGGCGTTCGGTTTCCAGCGCCGGGGCAGGGGTCACGGCAGGATCTCGATCGGGGTGCCGACGTCGACCATGGCGTAGATCTCGCGGATCGCCTCGTTCGTCACGGCGACGCAGCCGAGCGTCCAATCGCCCGGCAGCGACAGGAAGTCGGGCAGCCAGTCGGGCTGGCCGTGCACCATGATGTCGCCCCCGGGATCGACCCCCACGGCCTTGGCGCGGGCGCGCTCCGCCGCCTCCGGGTAGGAGATTCGCAGCGACAAGGTATAGGCCGAATTCGGGTTCTTGCCGGCGATCCGGTAGCGGCCCTCGGGCGTGCGGCCGTCGCCTTCGCGCTGTTTCGGGCCTTCGGGCTGGCTGCCCAGGCGGATGTCGTATTCGCGGACGACGGCACCGGACTCGTAGAGCCAGAGCTTGCGTTCCGATTTGTCGACCCGGATCAGGTCGACCTTGGCGTAGGCCGGTTGACCCGCCAGCAAGGCGGGCAGAAGGAGAAGGGCGAAGCGCATGTCGTCATCGTTGACCGCCCTGATGGCGGAATGACGACGACATTATGACAGGGGCCAGACCCGGTCGGTGACGGCGGTCACAGGCGGCGCGCGGCCTTGATCTTTTCCGCCAGCGCGATGGTGCTGACCGCCTGGTCCGGCGTCACGCGGGGCGGCCGGCCGCTGCGGATGGCATCCAGGAAATCGGCCAATTCGTCCAGCAGGGGCTCGCGCCGCTCGACCGGCACCACAGTATCGGCGGAATTGCCCGCTTCGCCCGGGTGGCGGATGACCAGGGTCTGGTGGATATAGTCGGCATGGGCGGTGGCGTCCTGGCCCAGGACCTCGAGGGTGCGGATGCGGGTCGGCGTCATCCGGCTGGCGCTGATCGAGGCGAGCACGCCGCCGGGAAAGCCGACCAGGGCGGTGGCGAAGTCGAAGCCGGGCACGTCGCGGCCGCGCAGGCCGTCGACCTGGGCCGTGGTCGCTTCCGGCCGGCCCAAGAGGTCCAGCACCACGTCGATGTCATGCACCATCAGGTCGTCGACCACGTCGACGTCGGTGATGCGGGCCGCCCGCGCCAGGCGCCGCGCCGCCACGGCATGGATCGGGCCGAGCTTGGGCAGGGCGGCCTTCAGGGCTACCACGGCGGGATTGAAGCGTTCGAGATGGCCGACCGCCACGGTGACGCCGGCCGCCTTGGCGAGGTCAGCGATGCGCTGGCCGTCCTGGGCGGTGATCGCCAGGGGCTTTTCGACCATGCAGTGGACACCGGCCGCGATGAAGCGCTCCGCCAGTTCGACATGGGTGACCGAGGGGGTGACGATCGAGACGGCATCGACCGGCGGCAATTCGTCGATCGTGGCGAAGGTCGGCACGCCGAAGGCCTTGGCCGCCTCCGCCCGGTGGACCTCCGCCGGGTCGACGGCGCCGACGATCTGGACACCCGGCAGGCGGGCATAGCAGCGCAGGTGGTTTCGGCCCATCTGGCCGCAGCCGATGACGGCGACGCGGAGAGGGCGGGGCGAGGCATTGTCGGTCATGCCGCGTCGATAGCCCCCGCCGCACGAAAAGGCAATGATGTAACCCTGCGGCCGATCGCAGCGAACCCAAGGGCATGACGACCATCGTGGCTTCCCGCCTGTCCTCCATCGCTTGGCCCTGGCTCGACCGGCGGGGCCGATTCTCCGCGCTCAAGGCCATGGTGCTGGCGGCACTGGTGGCGCCCGGCGTCGTACTCGCGGTGCAATGGGCGAGCGGGGCGCTGATGCCCCGGCCGCTCAATGCCGTGATCCATGGCACCGGGCTCTGGGCCGTGCGCTTCCTCCTCCTTTCGCTGGCCCTGACGCCGCTTCGTCAGGGCTTCGGCTATGCCGGCCTCGTGCTGATCCGGCGCATGGTCGGGGTCGGCGCCTTCGCCTATGTCGCGGCGCATTTCCTGCTCTATGTCGGCGACCAGGGCTTCGATCTCTTCGCGGTCGGGCGGGAGATCGTGCTCCGCTTCTATCTGACCATCGGCTTCGTCGCCCTGCTGGGCCTCGCGGCGCTGGCCGCGACCTCGACCGACGGCATGGTGAAGCGTCTCGGCGCCACACGCTGGCGCCGGCTGCACCGTCTCGTCTATGGCATCTCGGTGCTGGCCCTGGTGCATTTCTTCCTGCAGGCCAAGGCCGATCCGGGCGAGGCGACGATGGCGGCCGGGATCTATTTCTGGGCCATGGCGCGGCGGCGTTGGAGCGGCGGCGGCATCGCCTGGCTCGCCGTCATGCCGCTGCTCGCCGCGATCGGCGCGGCGCTGGCCGAGGCGGCGCTGTTCCTGGCGCTGCGGGGAATCGATCCGCTGCGCGTGCTGGCGACCGACCTCGACTTTTCCTTCGGCCCCAGGCCGGCGCCGGTGGCCGGCCTGATCGTCCTCGCCGTCGAGGTCGCGGGTTTTGCGCTCAGGCGTTATCGCGCTGCAGGGCGAGCTGCCGGTGCACCTCGGCCAGGGCTTTCGCGTCGAGCGGAAAGCGGCTCATGACGAAGGCGCCGGCCAGATTCATGGCCATGGGCACGAAGACATACATGGCCAGCAGGGCGTTGGCACCGGGGATTTCCGCCCCCGTCTTGACCGCCGCGGCCGCTGCCTGGGGCGAGAAGCCGAAGGCGGCCAGGATCGGATAGGTGACGCCGACGGCGAGCGCATAGCCGATCTTGTTGGTCATGGTCAGCAGGCCATAGAACAGGCCGGTGCGGTTCCGCCCGGTGCGCAGTTCGTCGACATCGGCGACGTCCGCCATCACCGCGCGCAAGAGGAAGGTGCCCGAGCTGTAGCCGAGGCCGAAGAGCAGGGTGAGGGCGGTCAGCAGCGCCACGTCGCCCTGGCCGACGAAGAGGAAGCAGGCCCCGATCACGCAGTTCCACACGGCGCCGATGGCGAAGGCCCAATGCTTGCCGAGCCGGTAGGAGATCGAGAGCCAGAGCGGCACCCCCAGGATGCCTGAAATGAAATAGCCGAGCAGGAGGGAGGCGGTGATCCCCGGCTCACGCACCACGGCCTCGACCAGGAAGATATAGAGGGCGCTGGCCACCGCCGGTGCGATGCCGGCGAAGAGATCCGCCACCAGCACGCGCTGCACGAGGCGGTTCTTCGCCAGCGTGCCCATGGCTTGGCGGATCGAGAGATGGGCGACATTCTCATGCGCCCGGGCCGGATCCGGCACCCGCAGGACCGCGATCAGCACGCCGACGGGGAAGATCGCGATGACGAACCAGCCCATGGCGGCGATCCGGTCGGCCTTCGACCCGTCGCCGAACTGCTCGAGCACCGCGGGCAGGGCGAGCACGGCGACCATGCCGATCGAGCCCGCCATCTCGCGCCAGCCCTGGACGCGGCTCCGCTGGTGATAATCGGGCGAGAGTTCGGCGCCCCAGGACATGTGGCTGATCACGCCGAGGGCATAGCCCGCATACATGACCAGCATCCAGCCGACGACATAGAGCACGCCGACCCCGGGCGAAGGCATGAACATGTGATAGGCGCCGAGGCACATCAGCGGTACGGCGAGCGCCATCATCGGCCGGCGCCGCCCGAAGCTGGAGCGCACGCGGTCCGAGATCGTGCCGAGGGTCAGATCCGCGGCCAGGTCGAAGAAGCGGCACAGCATGAAGATCTGCCCGACCAGGGTGAGGCCGAGGCCGAGGTCGTCGGCATAGAAGGGCGGCAGATAGACGGCGACCGGAAGCCCGATCGCATAAAGGCCGAGGGCCGGGCCCGAATAGGCGAGGAGAATGCCGCGCTTGACCGCCTGAACGCGCGGATGCGGCGCGTCGGCCGCCACTGCTGCCACGCCGGCCGTCGATTCGATGCTGCTCATACCCATGCCTCCCCTTCGCGACCCATTGTTTTCTGTTTCGGTCGTCGTTGGTCCAAAAGTGGCAACGAGTTTGAGCGAGGTCAAATCATTCCGATTACGAATTCTTCATGGTTGGCGGGCAAGATCCTCTCATCTGGTCTCTTGGTTTCCTCCTCCCTGAACTGACTTTATGGTCTAACCCTCTCCCAGCCTGGGGGAGGGTTCTTTTTTGGCGGAGGGGTGATGCAGGGCGAGACGGATCGGCGGGCCATATTGCTGGCGCGGGCAGTGGTGGTGCTGTTCCGCGATTTCGAACTGGTCGCCCGGGAATTCGACCTGACCGTGCCGCAATACCGTTTCCTGCTGTTCCTGAAGCGCGGACCCCGGCGGGCCGGCGAACTGGCCCTCGAAGCCGCCATCGGCAAGCCCACAGCCTCGGCGCTGATCGTCGAGATGGAGCGGCGTGGCTTGATCACCCGCGAGGCCGATCCGGCGGATGGGCGCAGCATCCAGCTCCGCCTGACCGAACTCGGCCTCGCCCGCCATGCCGCCTTCGAGGCCGCCTTGGCGGGCCGCCTGACCGACCTGATCGGCCCCGCCGACATCGAGGCGATCCTGGAGGCGGGCGTGACTCTCGCCTATCGCCTGGACGCAAGGCGCGATCAGGCGTCCCTCGAAGCGGTCGGCGATCTCATCGCCTGAATCTGGTCGCTTGACAGCGTGGCGCCCTCCGCCGAATAGTTCGCCTCACGAACTATAAACGGGGAGAGCCATGGAACTGACCGCCCAGCACGAGGAATTGCGCCGCACCATCCGCCGCTTCGTGGCCGAGGAGATCAATCCCCAGTGCGACGCCTGGGAGGAGGCGGAAATCTTCCCGGCCAAGGAGCTGTTCACCAAGATGGGCGCCCTCGGCCTGCTCGGCATCAACAAGCCGGAGGCCTACGGCGGCCTCGGCCTCGATTATTCCTATGCCGCGGTGGCGGCGGAGGAATTCTCGCGGATCCGCTCGGGTGGTGTCTCCATGGCGATCGGCGTGCAGACCGACATGGCGACCCCGGCGCTCGCCCGTTTCGGCTCGGACGAGCTCAGGGCCGAGTTCCTGGCTCCGGCCATCGCGGGCGAGAAGGTCGCCTGCATCGGCGTGACCGAGTCCCACGCCGGCTCCGACGTCGCTGCGATCCGCTCGAAGGCGGTCGCTGACGGCGACGACCTGGTCATCAACGGCTCCAAGATCTTCATCACCAACGGCACCCAGGCGGATTGGATGTGCATGCTGGTGAACACGGCAGAGGGCGACCGCCACCGCAACAAGTCGCTCGTCATGGTGCCGCTGAAGGACGACTCGGGGAAGCGCACCAAGGGTGTCACCGTCGCCCGCAAATTGAAGAAGATGGGGATGCATTCGTCCGATACGGCCGAACTCTTCTTCGACGACGTGCGCGTGCCCAAGCGGAACGTGATCGGCGAGCCGGGCATGGGCTTCGTCTACCAGATGCTGCAATTCCAGGAGGAACGGCTCTATGGCGCGCTGTCCTCGATCGGCGGCTGTGATCTGACCATCGAGGAGACGATCGACTACACGCGGAACCGCAAGGCCTTCGGCAAGTCGATCCTCGACAACCAGGTGGTGCACTACCGCCTGGTCGAGCTGATGACCGAGGTCGAGGCGCTGCGCGCGCTCACCTGGGGCGCGGTCGAGACCCATGTGAAGGGCGGCGACTGCACCGTGCTCGCCTCCATGGCCAAGCTGAAGGCGGCCCGCCTGACCCGCGAGGTGAACGACAGTTGCCTGCAGTTCTGGGGCGGCATGGGTTACATGAACGAAACCATGGTGTCGCGCCGCTTCCGCGACGGCCGGCTGACCTCGATCGGCGGCGGCGCCGACGAGGTGATGATCGGCATCATTGCCAAGTTCAAGGGCCTGCTGCCCGGCCGCGGGTGAGGGCCGCCGCCCCGGCCTGGTGAACCGGTTGTGCAACGCCAGGGATCCCGGCGGAATCGCTTGACCGCGGAATCCCCTCGTGATTCATTCGTTCCCATGACATTCGCCCAGGAAATACGCCGTCGCGCCCGTCAGGCCATCGTGCCTGCGGTGGCGACTTGCGTGACCGGCTATTTCGGCTATCACCTGGTCCAGGGCGACTATGGTCTCGTCTCATGGCTGAAGCTCAGCCATGAGATCGAAGAGACCAAGGCCGAACTCGACCAGGTCTCGGGCGAACGCGAGGCCCTGGAGCGCCGCGTCTCCCTGCTGCGCCCCGAAAGCCTCGACCGCGACATGATCGAGGAACGCGCCCGCGTCACCCTGGGCTTCGCCCATCAGAACGACGCCGTCGTCATCAGTCCGACGCCCTGATCCGTCGCGCTGACGCTTTCATCCTCGGCTCTGGGCGGCCAGGATGTACGTCGCCTTTGGGCCTGTTCGAGATGCGCTCGAGGTGATGATCTGGTGACGATCGGTTTCATGATCGGAGACTCCCAATGATCACCGTGGTCCACAACCAGGTGCAGGACGCGATCGAGGTCCACCTGGATGAAAGAGGCGCCGGGCTCCTGATCGCGAGGCTGAAGGAGCTCCTGGCCGGGGGCGACCACGCCCATGTCTATCTGACGGAAGACGACGCCGGCCTCTCGTCCAAGGCGCCCTATGGGGAGGGGCAGGTGTACCGAGAGATCATCATCAATCTCTTGCCCGCCGAAGCCTGGACCGAATAGGCCACTGCCGCCCAGCGGCCGATTCTGACGATTTCTTTCTTCATCCCGCATGAAGCTGCCTGTTGCGGCGCAGCGGATCATGCATTTCTGCATAAATTAGCCTTTAGGCAAGTTGCCGGCCATGCGAAGCCGTCTATTGTCACCGCCAATGGTTGCCGGGCGGCACCGCCATTCACGGAGGATTCGATGGCAAAGGCAGGGCAGAAGAAATCGGAAGAGCCGGTAAAGGCTGGGCCCGGACCCGAGTTGGTCACCTATTACCGCGAGATGCTGCTGATCCGCCGCTTCGAGGAGAAGGCCGGCCAGATGTATGGCATGGGCCTGATCGGCGGCTTCTGCCACCTCTACATCGGCCAGGAGGCCGTGGTGGTCGGCATGCAGGCGGCGCTGAAGCAGGGCGATGCCGTGATCACCGGCTACCGCGACCACGGCCACATGCTGGCCGCCGGCATGGACGCCAAGGGCGTGATGGCCGAACTCACCGGGCGCATCGGCGGCTATTCCAAGGGCAAGGGCGGCTCGATGCACATGTTCTCGAAAGAGAAGCAGTTCTACGGCGGCCACGGCATCGTCGGCGCCCAGGTGCCGCTCGGTACCGGCGTCGCCTTCGCTATGAAGTACCGCAAGACCGACAATGTCTGCCTCGCCTATTTCGGCGACGGTGCCGCCAACCAGGGCCAGGTCTACGAGAGCTTCAACATGGCCGAGCTGTGGCGCCTGCCGGTCATCTATGTGGTCGAGAACAACCAATATGCCATGGGCACCGCCGTGGCCCGCGCCTCGGCCCAGACCAAGCTGCACCGCCGCGGCGACAGCTTCAACATCCCGGGCAAGGAAGTCGACGGCATGGACGTGCTGGCCGTCCGCGAAGCCGGCATGGAAGCGGTGAAATGGGCCCGCGAGGGCAACGGCCCCTATCTCCTCGAAATGAAGACCTATCGCTACCGCGGCCATTCCATGTCCGACCCGGCGAAATACCGCTCCAAGGAAGAAGTCCAGAAGATGCGGACCGAGCACGATCCGATCGACCATGCCCGCGACCTGCTGCTGTCGTCCGGCCTGATCGACGAGGCGGGGCTGAAGGCGATCGACGCCGAGGTGAAGAAGATCGTGGCCGAGGCCGCGGACTTCGCGCAGACGAGCCCGGAGCCGGATCCGAGCGAGTTGATGACGGACATTCTTCTCTGAGAGCGACGGGACAAAGACAATGGCAACCGACATCCTCATGCCCGCCCTCTCGCCCACGATGACCGAGGGCAAACTGGCCAAATGGCTGGTGAAAGAAGGCGACACCATCAAATCCGGCGACGTCATCGCCGAAATCGAGACCGACAAGGCCACCATGGAGGTGGAAGCGGTCGACGAGGGCACCATCCTGAAGATCGCGGTGCCCGCCGGCACCGAGAATGTCGCCGTAAATACGGTGATCGCCGTCGTCGGCGAAGCGGGCGAGAGTGCCGAGGCACCGAAGCCGGCGCCGGTCGCCGCCGTTGCGGCCCCGGCCCCGGCGCCCGCACCGGCCCCCGTGGCGGAAGCCCCCAGGGTCTACGCCGCCCCGGCTTCGGCCCCGGTGTCCGACCTGCCGGACGGCCCGACCGTGACCATGACCGTGCGCGAAGCGCTGCGCGATGCCATGGCGGAAGAGATGCGCGCCGATGCCGCCGTCTTCGTGATGGGCGAGGAAGTGGCGCAGTACCAGGGCGCCTACAAGGTGACCCAGGGTCTCCTGGACGAATTCGGGCCGGAGCGGGTGATCGATACGCCGATCACCGAATATGGCTTCGCCGGCCTCGGCGTCGGTGCCGCCTTCGCCGGCCTGAAGCCGATCGTCGAATTCATGACCTTCAACTTCGCCATGCAGGCGATCGACCACATCATCAATTCGGCCGCCAAGACGCTCTATATGTCGGGCGGGCAGCAGTCCTCGCCCATCGTCTTCCGCGGGCCGAACGGCGCCGCGTCGCGCGTCGGCGCCCAGCACAGCCAGTGCTATGCCTCCTGGTACGCCCATTGTCCGGGCATGAAGGTGGTTTCGCCCTATTCGGCGGCGGATGCCAAGGGCCTGCTGAAGGCGGCGATCCGCGATCCGAACCCGGTGGTCTTCCTGGAGAACGAGATCCTCTACGGCAAGAGCTTCGAGGTGCCGACGGCGGATTACGTGCTGCCGATCGGCAAGGCGCGCATCGCCCGGCCCGGCAAGGACGTCACCCTGGTCGCCTTCTCGATCAGCGTCATGCACGCCCTGGCCGCGGCCGAGATCCTGGCGGGCGAGGGGATCGACGCCGAGGTGATCGACCTCCGCTCGGTCCGGCCGATCGATGTCGAGACCATCGTGCGCTCGGTCCAGAAGACCAACCGCCTGGTCACGGTCGAGGAGGGCTGGGCCGCCTGCGGCATCGGTGCCGAAATCGCCGCCCTGATCATGGAAAACGCCTTCGACTGGCTGGATGCGCCGGTCGCCCGCGTCGCCGGCAAGGATGTGCCCATGCCCTATGCGGCGAACCTCGAAAAGCTCGCGCTGCCCCATGCGGCCGACATCGTGGCGGCGGCCAAAGCCGTCACCTACCGCGCCTGAGGGAGGGAATCATGGCCGTGGAAATCCTGATGCCCGCGCTCTCGCCCACGATGACCGAGGGCAAGCTGGCCAAATGGCTGGTCAAGGAAGGCGACACCATCAAGTCCGGCGACGTGATCGCCGAGATCGAGACCGACAAGGCCACGATGGAGGTCGAAGCGGTCGACGAAGGCACGCTCGCCAAGATCCTGGTGCCTGCCGGATCGGAGAATGTCGCCGTCAACACGCCGATCGCCCTGATCGCCGCCGAAGGCGAGGACGTTTCGGCCGCGGTAGCGCCGGCACCCAAGGCGGCACCCGTAGCCGCCGCGGCCCCGGTCGCCGAAGCGCCGAAGCCCGCCGCGGCCCCGGCGGCGGCACCCGTACCGGCCGCGACCGGTGCCCGCGTCTTCGCGAGCCCGCTCGCGAAGAGAATAGCGAAGGATGCCGGCGTCGACCTCGGCGCGGTGAAGGGCTCCGGCCCCCACGGGCGGATCGTGAAGGCGGATGTCGAAGCGGCGGCCAAGGCGCCCAAAGCGGCGCCCGCGCCGGCCCCGGTCGCGGCCCCCGTCGCCGCGCCGCTGGCACCGAAGCCCGCCGTCTTCCCGTTCCCCGAGGGGTCCTTCACCTCGATCCCGAACGACGGCATGCGCAAGACCGTGGCCAAGCGCCTGACCGAGGCGAAGTCCACCATCCCGCATTTCTACCTGACCATCGATTGCGAGTTGGACGCGCTGCTGGCGCTGCGCACCCAGCTCAACGCCAAGTCGCCGGCCAAGATTTCGGTCAACGACTTCATCCTGCGGGCGTCTGCGCTGGCGCTGAAGAAGGTCCCGGCGGCCAATGCGACCTGGACCGACGAGGCGATCCTGCGTCACAAGCACGCCGATGTGGCGGTCGCGGTGGCGATCGACGGCGGGCTGATCACCCCGATCGTGTTCAACGCCGAAGCCAAGGGCCTCGCCACCATCGCGGCCGAGACCAAGGACCTGGCGGAACGCGCCCGCGCCCGCAAGCTGAAACCCGTGGAGTATCAGGGCGGCACCTTCTCGATCTCCAACCTCGGCATGTTCGGGATCAAGGAATTCGCTGCCGTGATCAACCCGCCGCATGGCGCCATCCTGGCGATCGGTGCCGGCGAGAAGCGTCCGGTGGTGAAGGACGGCGCGCTCTCGGTCGCCACCGTGATGACGGTGACCCTGTCCTGCGACCACCGGGTGGTGGACGGTGCCGTGGGTGCCGAATTCCTGGCCGCCTTCAAGGGTCTGATCGAAGACCCGATGACCATGATGCTGTGAGGAAAAGGCGATGGACGCGATCTTGCAGTCTTGCCAATTGGTGATCGCGTCCGTAGCTGATGTAGGTTCCTTTTTTAAATCGCTTCTCGAATTAAATATTTCTTGGTCGATTATTGTATTATTTTCAATAATTATTTTGCGAAAGAGGATTGTTGGAATTTTAGATGTTCTGATCAGGCGATTGAAGTATGGCAGTGTTATAAAATTCGGAAATTTTGAAATCGGCGCTGTGCCAATAATGAATTCTAACTCAAGTATAAGTGGTAATAAATTTGTAGAATTTAAGAATGATGAGAATTCAGAAATGGGTGATGAAAGAGGCGTTATTTATAATGAATCGAGAAATATTTTTGTTTGTCATAGAATATCGATTTCTAAAAGTGATAATCAATTATATGACATCGATATATATTGCATCACTCATAAAAATGGAACGTTGTCTATTGTAAAAGATGTTTCATATTTTTTGGGGTCTCAATGGAAGAATAAAATAATTATTGCAAATAATAGACACAATGGATTTGCAATAAGAATTTCAGCGTATGGTCCTGTTCTTGTTCTGGCGAAATTGAGGTTCTCTGACGACACGGAATTCCTCCAATACCGTTATGTAGATTTTGAGGGTGCCTATCTGCTTCACGGAAATGCTGAAGGGTCAATAAAATGACAGAGACATTCGACGTCATCGTCGTGGGCGGCGGGCCGGGTGGCTATGTCGCGGCGATCCGGGCGGCGCAACTGGGCTTCAAGACGGCGGTCGTCGAGAAGAAGCACCTCGGCGGTATCTGCCTGAACTGGGGCTGCATCCCCACGAAGGCGCTGCTCCGCTCGGCCGAGATCTATCACTACATGGAGCACGCCGGTGATTACGGCCTGTCGGCCACCGGCATCTCCTTCGACGTGAAGAAGATCGTCGAACGCTCGCGCGCCGTCTCCAAGCGGCTCAACGGCGGCGTCGCCTTCCTCATGAAGAAGAACAAGGTCACGGTGATCGACGGCACCGCCACCCTGACCGGCGCCACCTCGGTCTCGGTCACCAAGGACGGTGCCAAGGTGGGCGACTATGCCGCCAAGCATGTGATCCTGGCGACCGGCGCACGCCCGCGCGCCCTGCCGGGGCTGGAGCCGGACGGCAAGCTGGTCTGGACCTATTTCGAGGCCATGGTGCCGGAGGCGGCGCCGAAGTCGCTCCTGGTGGTCGGCTCGGGCGCCATCGGCATCGAATTCGCCAGCTTCTACCGGACGCTCGGCGTCGACGTGACGGTGGTCGAAGTGCTGCCGCAGATCCTGCCGGTCGAGGACGAGGAAATCGCCACCTTCGCCCGCAAGCGCCTAGAAAAACAGGGCCTGAAGATCCTGACCGGGGCCAAGGTCCTGGGCCTGAAGAAGGGTTCGGACAGCGTCACCGCGACGATCGAGGACGCCAAGGGCGCCAAGAGCGAACTCACGGTCGACCGCGTCATTTCGGCAGTCGGCGTGGTCGGCAATATCGAGAACCTGGGGCTCGAAGCCCTCGGCGTCGCGACCGAGAAGGGCTGCATCAAGATCGACGGCTACGGCCGCACCAATGTGCCGGGGCTTTATGCTATTGGCGATGTTGCCGGCCCGCCCATGCTGGCGCATAAGGCCGAGCACGAAGGCGTCATCTGCGTCGAGGCGATCAAAGGGCTGCACCCGCATCCGATGAAGAAGGAACAGATCCCGGGCTGCACCTATTGCAACCCGCAGGTCGCCTCGGTCGGCCTGACGGAAAAGAAGGCGAAAGAGGCGGGTTACGACGTCAAGGTCGGCCGCTTCCCCTTCACCGGCAACGGCAAGGCCATCGCGCTCGGCGAAGACCAGGGCCTGGTGAAGACGGTGTTCGACGCCAAGACCGGGCAATTGCTGGGCGCCCATATGGTCGGCGCCGAGGTGACCGAGCTGATCCAGGGCTTCGTCGTCGCCATGGGCCTGGAGACCACGGAGGAGGAACTGATGCACACGGTATTCCCGCATCCCACCCTCTCCGAAATGATGCATGAAGCGGTGCTTGACGCCTACGGCCGGGCCATTCACATCTAGGGCATGACCATGAACGATCTTTCAGCCGTCAAGGACGCCACCGAGCAGGTGAAGGCGCGCATCCGCACGCCCAAGCCCGATTGGCTGCGCGTCAAGGCGCCGACCAGCCCCGAATACGGCGAGACGCACGCGATGATGCGTCGTCTCAAGCTGAACACGGTGTGCGAGGAGGCGGCCTGCCCGAACATCGGCGAGTGCTGGAAGAAGAAGCATGCGACGGTGATGATCCTGGGCGACACCTGCACCAGGGCTTGCGCCTTCTGCAACATCAAGACCGGCATGCCGCCCCATGTCGATCCCGACGAGCCGAACAATGTCGCGATCGCCGTGGGCGAGATGGCGCTCGAACATGTCGTCATCACCTCGGTCGATCGCGACGACCTCGCCGACGGCGGGGCGGAGCAGTTCGTCAAGGTGATCCGCCGCCTCCGCGAGACGGCGCCCAAGACCACGATCGAGATCCTGACGCCGGACTTCATGCGGAAGGACGGCGCCCTGGCGAGCGTGGTGGCGGCCAAGCCCGACGTCTACAACCACAATCTGGAAACCGTGCCGCGGCTCTATCCCACCATCCGGCCGGGGGCGCGCTATTTCCATTCCCTCCGCCTGCTCAACCAGGTGAAGGAGCAGGACCCGACCATTTTCACCAAGTCCGGCATCATGGTCGGCCTGGGCGAGACCAAGGCCGAGGTCTATCAGGTGATGGACGATCTCCGCTCGGCCGAGGTCGATTTCATCACCATCGGGCAATATCTCCAGCCGACGCCCAAGCATGTGGCGGTGGATCGATTTGTCACGCCCGAGGAATTCGCCGACTATGCTCAGATGGCGCGCGCGAAGGGCTTCCTCATGGTCTCCGCCTCGCCGCTGACACGCTCGTCCCACCATGCGGGCGAGGATTTCCAGAAGCTGAAGGCGGCGCGCGAAGCAAAGTCGCGCGCCCAGGGTTGATCACCGGACGGAGTTGATGCCGCGCTATACCGAAGTGAAATCGCTGCCCTATAGCGCGGCCCAACTGTTCGATCTCGTCGCCGACATCGCCAAATATCCGGAGTTCCTGCCCTGGTGCGTCGGCGCCCGGGTGCGTGCGCGCTCCGAGAAGCTGATCATCGCGGACCTGATGATCGGCTATAAGGCGTTCCGCGAGCGCTTCACCTCGGCGGTGGCGATGAACCCGCCGGACAATATCGACGTCACCTTCACCGAAGGCCCGTTCTCCTACCTGAAGAACCACTGGCGCTTCCTGGCCACGCCGGACGGTAGCCCTGGTTGCGTGGTCGACTTCCTGGTCGACTTCGAATTCCGCAACAAGGTCTACCAGCAGGTGATCGGTGGCGTCTTCGAAGACGCCGCGAGGCGCATGGTCGCGGCCTTCGAGACCCGCGCCCATGCCCTCTACGGCGATCCCGCCGCGGCTCAGTCGACCGCGGCGATCTGAGCCAGTACCGCGGCCGGATCGGAAATCCCGTTCTGCCCGGTTTCCATGCGGCCGGCGAAGCGGCGGGCGAAACCCGTCTCCTCGCCCTTGAGGGCGACGGTGTAATCGTACCAATTGCCCTGGATTCCGACCGCGCGGGTCAGGGCCTGGCGGCCGCCGGCCGCGAGATCGACCGTGGTCGAGAAGCTCTCGTAGGCGTTGGCGGTCACGCTCAACCTGCAGGCGGTGATGCCGGTATTGGTGAGCGTGAGCACGACGTTACGGCCCGCCCGGTCATAGGTCAGGATCGCCTTCGGGTTGGTCCGGCCCTTGAGCCCCGCGACCGCGATACTGCCCGAGACCCGGCGATGGTAGCTGTTGGGCCCCAGGATCCAGAGGTCATAGGCCATATGGTCGGCCACGGCATCCCAGGTCGCGCTGAGGCTCTTGCCCGCCTCGACCATGTAGCGGCGCGGCACCCGGTCGAGGTGCAGCTGGTCGAAGACATGGAAGACGGCGGCGGCACGCCCTGTGTTGCGGAAGACCAGCTGCATACCTGTCACGGTCGGCCTCGAGTCGACGTGAAGCTCGTAGGGCAGGGGACGGGACGGGCGGATGCGGGCTTCGACCTCGGGCATCGCCTGGGCCGCCTCGTCGGGGATCGCCACCTGCGAACGCAGCGCCTGCGACATACGAAGCGCGTCGACGGCGATCTTGGTCCGGGTCGGCAGGTCCGGCACCGCCGTATTGGGCGTCACGAAATCGAAGCAGGACGTGAGGTCGCCGCACACGGTCCGGCGGTAGGGCGCGATATTGGGCTCGTGCACGCCAAAGCGTGCCTCGATGAAGCGCAGCACCGAGGTGTGGTCGAAAGTCTCCGAGGCGACCCAGCCACCCCGGCTCCACGGCGAGATGACGAGGCAGGGCACGCGCGGACCGGGACCATAGGGCTGGCCGTCGGGGGCTGGCTGGCTGTGATAGTCCGCGGGGGCGGGGTGGGTGAAATATTCGGCCGAGAGATCGGCTTCTTTCATCGTCGTCGCCCCGGCCAATGAACCATCGGCATTCCGCGACGGCACCACCGGCGGCGGCACATGGTCGAAGAAGCCGTCGTTCTCGTCGAAATTGACGATGAAGACGGTCTTGCTCCAGGTATCCGGGTCCGAGGTCAGGATTTCCAGGACCCGCTGCATGTACCAGCCGCCCTGGATCGGGCTCGAGGACGAGGGATGCTCGCAATAGAAGGACTCGGGGATGATCCAGGAAACCTGGGGCAGCTTGCCGTTCTTCACGTCCCGCTTGAGGGCGGTCAACATGCCGCCGTCCGGCATGGTGTTGCCGGCGCCCTTGTAGAGCGGCTGCTTCTTGTCCATCGCCTCGATCCAGGGCCACCAGGGCAGGCCGTCGAGCGGCGAATTGCCGACCCCTTCACTGGCCTTGCGATACTGGCGGAAGCCCACGAGGACGTTGAGGCCGCCGTTGTCCGGCATGTTCTGGTAGACCTTCCAGGAAACGCCGGCCGCTTGCAGGCGCTCCGGGTAGGTCGTCCAGTCGTAGCCCTGCGAGGAAGGCCCCATCAGCGTCGTATAGAGGTCGTTCAGGACCAGGGCGCTGCCGTTGCCGGTCGGGCCGTTGGTTCCGGTCATATGGAACAGGCGGTTCGGGTTGGTGCCCGACAGCACCGAGCAATGATAGTTGTCGCAGAGCGTGAAAGCGCTGGCGAGCGCCCGCTGGAAGGGGATCTCGGCCTCGGTGTAATAGCCCATCGACTGGTCCTCCTTGTAGAGGGTCCAGTTCGAGATACGGCCCTGGTCCCAGGTCGAATGGGTGTCGCTCCATCCGTGCGGCGTGCCGGTGACGCGCTGGGCGTTGCCCTTGGATTGGTCCAGGTGATAGGGCATGATGTAACGTGAACCATTCCACTGCTGGAACACCGTCCGATCCGCCGGATGCGGCACGGTGAAGCGGTCGGCGAAGCCGCGCACGCCGGGGAAGGTGCCGAAATAGTGATCGAAGGCGCGGTTTTCCTGCATCAGCACGACGATGTGCTGCACGTCCTTGATCGACTTGGTGGCATTGTTGGCATCGATCGCCAGTGCATTGCGGATCGCCGCCGGAAAGGCCGCCGCCGCGGCCCCGCCGCCGGCCAGCAGGCCCGCCTTCTTCAGGAAATCACGCCTGTTCTCACCCGTCATCTAAGCCCCCTGTGCAACGAATCCAGGGGATGGTTACCGACAATCTTTTCAGTACGGTGGCCGGCCTATGACAACCGCCGGCAATCGTCCCCGGATCGGCGGTGTCGGTGGGGGCTTCCGGGTCATGCTGTCGATTGTCGCCGAACTGTCATAGAATCGCGCTTCAATCATTGCCGGCGACGAGGGGGCACGGATCATGACCACGGCCGATGCGGAATTCACGACCGGGGGCGCCGCAGTGCCGGCGCTGGCGACCGATCCCAACCGGGTCGCGGTGATCGCTGGCGGCATCGACCTGGGCAACCGGGCGGAGCTTTCCTCCTTCGGCGACGGGGCGCAACGCTCGGTCACCGCCTATGCCGACAAGATTCTGGCCCAGACCCGCAACAAGGAATTGGGCGATACCGGCAAGCTGCTGGTCGACATCATCGAAAAGGCCAGGGGGCTGGACCCCGCCAGCCTGAAATCCGGCGGCTTCTTCGAGCGTATGTTCTCCTCCCTCGAAGCCCGCGTGCGGCGCTTCGCGGCCCAGTTCGAGGATGTCGCCGGCCAGGTCGACGGCATCATGCTCGAACTCGATCGCCACAAGGACCGCCTCAAGCGCGACATCGCCGTGCTCGACGACCTGCATGAAGAGACCAAGCGGGCGATCGGCGAGCTCGATGCCTTCATCGCCGCCGGCAAGGCCTTCGCCGAGACCTATCGGGCCGGCGAACTCCAGCGTCTGAAGGCGGCGGCCGACGGTGCCGCGGCCGGGGGCGACGCCATGCTGGCAGCGCAGAGCTATCAGGATGCGGTCCAGGCCCTGGACCGGCTGGAAAAGCGCGTCTTCTACCTCCAGCAGGCGCGCCAGATCGGCATCCAGCAACTGCCGCAGATCCGGATCGTGCAATCCGGTGACGAGACCCTGATCGAGAATCTCCAGGCGACGTCCCAGCTCACCATCCCGGTCTGGAAGCAGAAGATGATCCTGCTTCTCGGCCTCACCCGCCAGCAACAGGCCCTGGATCTCCAGAAGACCGTGACCGACGCCACCAACGAGATGATGAAGCAGGCGTCGCAGATGATGAAGGAACAGGCGGTCGCGATCGAGCAGCAGTCGCAGCGGGGCATCGTCGACATCGAAACCCTGGAACAGACCAACCGCGACCTGATCGACACGATCTCCAGCGTGCTGCGCGTGCAACAGGAAGGCCGACAGAAGCGCGTCGTCGCCGAACAGCGGATGGAGGCGATGACGAGCGATCTTCAGCGCAGCCTGACCGCCGCAAAAGGGTGAGCGCCATGGTCGCGAAGCTGCTGCGGTCGTGCCTCGTCGGCGCCGCAGTGCTGACCGCGGCCGGCTGCGACAGCGGCCCCAAGTTCGATTTCACCATCGTCGCCGGCTCCGAGAACCAGGTCCTTGAGCCGATCGTTCAGGAATTCTGCGCCGAAGAGCATGTCACCTGCCGGATGGCCTATCTCGGCTCGCTCGACATCGGTCTTTCGCTGCGCAGTGGGCAGGAGACGACGGTCGATGCCGTCTGGCCGGCGTCGAGCATCTGGATCGACCTCTTCGACACGGAGCGACGGGTCAGCCATCTCCAGTCCATTTCGCAGAATCCGGTGGTGCTCGGCGTCCGGAAATCGAAGGCTGAGGCGCTGGGCTGGACCAAGGGGCCGGTTTCGAGCGCCGACGTCCTGAAGGCGGTCGAGGCCGGCGATCTCCGCTTCCTCATGACCTCGGCGACCCAATCCAATTCGGGCGCTGCCGCCTATCTCGCCATGCTGGCGGCGGCGCGCGGCAAGGCCGTGTTGGAAGCGGCCGATCTCGACGATCCCGCCACCCTGGACCAGGTGACGCGGCTGCTGCGCGGTGTCGAGCGCTCCTCGGGCTCGAGCGGCTGGCTCGGCGATCTCTATGTCGACGGGGCGAGCAAGGGCGCCAGCTATGACGCCATGTGGAATTACGAAGCGGTCCTGAAGGAAACCAACGACCGCTTGGCCGCCAAGGGGATCGAGCCCCTGTGGGCGATCTATCCGACTGACGGTGTCGCTATTTCGGATTCGCCCCTCGGCTTCCTCGGCCACGGCCGGCCGAAGGAGGTGGAGGATTTCTTCGAAGCGCTCCAGGCCCATCTGCTGGCGCCCGAGGTGCAGGCCCGGGTCGCCGCCACCGGCCGGCGCGTCGCCCTCGGCCGGGCGGCACCGGCCAAGGCGGAACCGGCCTGGAACTTCGATCCCTCGCGCTTGGTGACGGCGGTGCAGATGCCCGAGGCGGCGGTCATCCGCAAAGCCCTGACGCTCTATCAGGAGGCGCTGCGCCGGCCGTCGCTCACCGCGCTCTGCCTCGATTTCTCGGGCAGCATGCAGGGCGAGGGGGAGAGCGCGCTGCGCCAGGCGGTCTCCTTCCTCTTCACGCCGGAACGGGCGGCCGAACTCCTGGTCCAATGGTCGCCCAAGGACCGGGTCTTCTTGATCCCCTTCAGCGGCCGGGTCGCCGGGGTCTGGGACGGCACGGGATCGCCCGCCGACCAGGCCCGGCTGCTGTCCCAGGTCTCGCGCCAGCACGCCGACGGCGGCACGGACATGTATGCCTGCATCCGCGAAGCCTATGCCCGCATGGCGCCCCTGATCGCGGCCGACGACTTCCTGCCCGCCATCGTGATCATGACCGACGGGCGGAGCGAGGGCGACCCGGAGGCCTTCCTCGCCACCCGCAGCGCCGCCGAACAGCGGATCCCGATCTTCGGCATCACCTTCGGCAGTGCCGATCGCAGCCAATTGGAAACCCTGGCCGGGGCCACCGGGGCGCGCGTCTTCGACGGCGCCAAGGATCTGACCGGCGCCTTCCGCTCGGCCCGCGGCTACAACTGACGAGGGCGGCTTGAGCGAAGATCGGAACTGGCTGATTGCAGGGTTCCTCGGTGCTGTCACGGTGCCGGGCCTGACCTTCGGCGCGGGGCTTCCTTTCGTGGTGTCGGCGGGCATCGGCGTCGCCGTCTTCGCCGGCCTCCTGTTCCTGCTCGCACCGCGCCGGGTCTTCGAGGGGATCGACGTTTCGGCGATCGGACGGAGCCGGCTCGACCTCGCGCGAAAAGTGCTGGGCGACGCGCTGCCCCAGGTGGACCGGCTGGATCAGGTGGCGAAGGAAATCCGCAAACCCGACGTCAAGGCCAGGGTCGCACGGCTCGCCGTGGTGGCGCGGGGCATCCTGGCCGGGGTCGAGCAGGACGCCAACCGGCTCGCCGCCGTGCAGCGCTTCCTCACCTATTATCTGCCCCAGGCGGGTGAGATCGCGGCGCGCTACCCTGTGCTCGAACAGATGAGCCGGCCGGACGCGGCCCTGGTCACCCAGACCGAAGGCGTGATCGCCAAGCTCGAGGACGCCTTCGGCCATTACAAGGATTCGCTGCTCGACAGCGACCTCGCGGACCTCGACGTCGAGCTTCGCCTGATCGAGACTGCAATCCGTGACGACATGGGGAAACGCTGATGGCGGTGACACGGCGTGCTCTCGGCCTCGGGTTGCTCGGCGCCAGCGTGGCGGCCACCGGCGGCTTCCTCTATTTCCGCGACACGCCCTTCCTGCGCCCGCCGACCCGGCTCGCGGGCTTTGTCGGGGGCGAGAAGAAGAGCTTCCTGGCCAATCCGAAGACGCGCGACGCCCTGGCCTCGGCCGGTTTCGAACTCGACGCGCGGACCGCCGGCTCGGTCGAAATGGTGCGCGCGCCCGAGATCCTGGCCCAATTGCCGCAATTCCTCTGGCCGTCGTCTTCCGTCATGGTCGAGATCGCCAAGGCGAGCAACCTCCCGGTCCGCAAGGCGCAGGTGATCCTGAATTCACCGATCGTGGTCTATTCCTGGTCCAATGTGATCGACGGGCTGGCCAAGGCCGGCATCGTCAAGCCGGATGCCGCCGGTCACATGACCATCGATCTCCTGGCCTTTCTGAAGGCCTTGTTGGCGGAAAAGACCTGGGCCGATCTCGGCGTCGCCGAACTCTTCGGCAAGGCCAGGATCGTGTCGACCGACCCCAACCTGTCGAATTCCGGCTTCATGTTCGCCGGGCTGGTCGCCAACCTGCTGGCGGGCGATGTGGCGACGGCCGATACGCTGACCAAGGTGGAGGGCGACGTCGAGACGCTGTTCCGCCGCATGGGCTACAAATCCCATTCGTCCGGCGGCCTGTTCGAGGATTACCTGGCGGGCGGGCCGGGCGCCTATCCCATGATCGTCGGCTATGAGAACCAACTCGTCGAATGGATCATCGCAGATCCGCCGCGTTGGGGCCGGGTGATGAAAGGCTCGGCCAAGCCGGTCGCGCTCTATCCGGTGCCGACGGTCTACTCCGCCCATCCGCTGCTGAGCCTCGCCGCCCCGGCAGACGGGCTGATCGACGCCCTGACCAGCCCGGACCTGCAGGCCATCGCCTGGTCTGATCATGGTTTCCGCGGCCCTCTGGGTACGCCGGGTGCCTCGGCCCACCCCGATGTCGCGGCCCTGATCCCGGAGCGGCTGGACGCCATCGCGCCCATGCCCGAAGCCGGGGTGATGCTGGCCCTGCTGGCCCGTCTCGCCGCCTAGAAGCCCGTTTCGTCCCAGGTGCCGGTCGGCACGAGCTGGCGCGCCGGGACGGGATCGCTCCAGCGCAGCGGCAGGGCGCCGGGCATAATCACGCCGGCCGTCAGGCGGAAGCGGAGCAGGCGCTCCGCCCCGGCGAATGCGGCCAGCATGGGACCCTCCCAGATCACCTCCGCCTCGCCGGTCAGAGAGATCTGGGTGCCGTCGGCATAGTCGATGAACAGGAGCCCGGCCTTCGGGTTGGCGGCGATATTGCCGAAACTGTTGAACAGCCCGTTGCCCCGGAAATCCGGTACCAGCAATTCGTCCGCCGTCTCGCCGGCCTCGATCCGGACGAAGCCGGGCCGGCCGCCCCGGTGGGACATGTCGGCCCCGTCGCCCAGGCCAGGCCCGCCTGCGGTGGCCGAGGCGGTTGCCAGGTAGAAGGTATCGGCCAGGCGGATCGTCTCGACCACGCCGGGGTTCAGGCGGCGGCCGAGGGTGCGGATCTCGACCGTCTTCGGCGCCACCACCAGGGTCGGTCGGCGGCGCTGGATATATTGCGGGCAATTGCCGAAGCTCTGCCGCACGCGGACGGCGAAGCCCCGCGCGGTCAGGCCGACCACCGTGCCGTTCATGCGGTTGCGCCGCTGCGTCTCCGGCTCGATGCCCAGCAGGCCGAGGGGGGCACCGAGGGCCAGCGTCGCCGCCAGCGGGCTGCCCGGCGGCGGCAGGGCGCGCACCACCAGGGCGCTCGGGTCCGGGCTTTCCATAAAGCCGGGCGCGCCGGCGAGGGCGGAGGCCCAGACCCTTCCGTCGCCGTCCACGCTGCCGACAAGGAGCAGGGGCAGGCTGGCGAAAAAGGCCCGGTGTTGGTCCGGCATATGGTCCCGGATCATATGCGGGCCGATCTGCTCGCACTGGTCGCGGGTACCGGCGCGGCGCTGGACTTCCTGTTCGCCGGTGTGGAAGAGCGGGCCCATGGCGGGTCTCAGGCCGCCGCCGGCAAGGGCGGCATGGCGCGGAAGCCCGGCAGCGCTTCCACCCGGCCGAGCCAGGCGCGGATCGCCGGATAGGGTTCGAGCGGGATGCCGCCTTCCGGTGCCGCCGCGGTATAGGAATAAAGGGCGACGTCGGCGATGGTCGGCCCCGGCCCGGCCAGGAAATCGCGCGTCGCCAGATGGCGCTCCATCAGGGCGAAGAGCCGTTCCGCCGTCGTCTGCGCGGTGCCGAGGTCGAGCGGTGCCCGGAAGCTGAGGGCGAGGCGGGCCGTGGCCGGGCCCCGGAACAGCGGCCCCGCCGCGATCGACAGCCAGCGCTCCACCTCGGCGCCGCCTTCCGCATCGTTCGGCAGCCATGCGCTGCCGGGTGCATATTTCCGCGCGAGATAGACCAGGATCGCATTGCTTTCGGCGAGCAGGAGGCCGCCGTCGTCCAGCACCGGCACCTGGCCGGCCGGATTGACCGCCAGGAAGGGGGGCTTGCGCTGTTCGCCCTTGGCCAAATTGACCGGGACCGTCTCGAACGGGAGGCCGAGCAGCGAAAGGAACAGCGCCACCCGGTGGCAATGGCCGGAATAGGCGAAATCGTAAAGACGGAGCTGGGTCATGGCGTCGATCCGGTGGTTCAGCGGTCATGCCAGGGTGATCGTTGCAGCAGCCGGTCTGAATAGTCACAATCGGCAAGTCTAAATTCCAGAAATCGGAACAATCTATGGACCGGTTGGACACCATGCGGATCTTCGTCTCGGTCGCCGATCGCCAGGGTTTCGCGGCCGCGGCGCGCGACCTGAACCTGTCGCCGCCAGCGGTGACGAGGGCGATCGCTGCCTTGGAAACCCGCTTGGGCGCCCGCCTGCTGGAGCGGACGACGCGCGCCGTCCGCCCGACCGAGGCGGGGCTGCGCTTCCTGGCCGACGCCCGTCGTATCCTGGCCGAGGTGGCGGAGGCGGAGGCTTCGGCGACGGGCAGCCACGGCAGGCCGGCGGGTACGCTGGGCGTCACGGCGCCGGTGATGTTCGGGCGCCTTCATGTGGCGCCGGCCTTTTTCGATTTCCTGGCCGAGCACAGGGCGGTGAACGGCCGCCTGCTGCTGCTCGACCGGGTGGTGGACTTGATGGAAGAGGGGCTGCATGTCGCCGTCCGCATCGCCCAGCTGCCGGATTCGGCGTTGACCGCGATCCGCTGCGGCCAAGTGCGCCGGGTCGTTTGCGCCGCCCCCGCCTATCTGGAGCGGCGGGGCCCGCCGCGCCGGCCGGAGGACCTCACAGAGCATGACGCCATCGCCTTTTCGAGCGCTTCGCAGCCCGGTCCCTGGCTCTTTCCGGCGGCGGGCGGCGGGCTCGATCCCGTGCTGCCGGCCCATCAGATGCTGGTCAATACCGCCGACGCGGCCGTGGCTGCCGCGGTCGCCGGCCATGGTGTCGTCCGCGTGCTGTCCTATCAGGCGGCGGCCGATGTCGCGGCCGGCCGCCTGGTCCACCTGCTGGAGGATTTCGAGCCGCCGCCGGTCCCCGTCCAGGTCGTCCATCTCGACGGGCGGCGGGCGGCGGCCCGGATTCGCGCCTTCGTCGACTTCATGGTCGATCGTCTGCGCACCAATCCGGTGTTGCAGGTCTAGAGATCGACGATCTCGACGTCCGAGGGCGCCACCGGGCGGCCCAGGAAGATGGTGGCGACGCGGCCGAAGCGGGAGGCGGAATCGGTCGCCATGAAATGCACGGTTCCGCGCCCCACCGGCGCCGCCAAGTCACCGGCGGCGAGGGCGGCTTCGACCGCCTCGGCCGCGGTCGAGGCACTGTCGACCAGGGCTACGCCGGGGCCGGCCACGGCGGCGATCGCCTGCGCGAGCAGGGGGAAGTGGGTGCAGCCGAGCACCAGGACTTCGGGCCGCGGACGGCCGTGGTTCAGGATCGGCTCGATATAGCGCCGAGCTGCGGCTTCGACCGCCTCGCCCTCGGTCCAGCCTTCCTCCGCCATCGCGACGAAGACCGTGCAGGCCTGCTGCCGGACTTCAGCATCTGGCCGCAAGTCCTTGATCGCTTTGAGGTAGGCGCCTGAACCGACGGTCGATTCCGTGGCCAGCACGCCGATCAGACCGCGGGGCGCTGCCGCGACCGCGGCGGCGGCACCCGGCTCGATCACGCCGATCACCGGGATCGCCGGAAAGGCCGCGCGCAGCGCCGGCATGGCGTGGGCGGAGGCGGTGTTGCAGGCGATCACCAGCATCTTCACGCCCCGCTCGACCAGGTGGCCGGCGGCCTGCACGGCATAGCGCGCGACCGTCTCCGGGCTCTTGGTGCCATAGGGCAGGCGGGCGGTGTCGCCGAGGTAGAGGAGATTTTCCGCCGGCAGGCGATCAGCGATCGCATCGAGGACGGAAAGACCGCCGACACCGGAATCGAAGATCCCGATCGGCAGGCGGGCAGGGGAAGCGGTCATGCGAGGAGCGGTGCGGCGACGGCCTGTTCGAGGAGTTTCAACGCCTGGTCGAGGGTGGCCAGGCGAACGGCCGAGCGGCCGATGTCGCCGAAGCGGCGCTCGACATGGAGGACGATTCCGCCCTCCCGCGCCAATGCGAAATGGACAAGGCCGACCGGCTTTTCGGCACTGCCGCCGCCCGGCCCGGCGATCCCGGTGACGGCGACGGCGATATGGCCGCGGCTGCGGGCCAGCGCCCCTTCTGCCATGGCGCGGACGACCGGCTCCGAGACCGCGCCATGGGCCAACAGCAGGTCCTTGGGCACCCCGAGAAGTTCGGCTTTGGCATGGTTCGAATAGGTGATGAAGCCGCGTTCGAGAACGGCGCTGGAGCCGGCGATCTCGGTCAGCAGGCCGGCGATCAGGCCGCCGGTGCAGCTCTCGGCCGTGGCGATGCGCAGGCCCCGTTCGGTGGCGGCCTTGACCAAGGCAGCGGCGCGGGTTTCCAGAGCGTCGGGGAACAAGCTCGTCACCATATTTCCACCAATCCTCCCATCAGGACGAGGCCCATCAGCCCGGCGATGACATCGTCGACGACGATGCCGAAGCCGCCCGGCAGGTTGCGGTCGGCCCAACTCGCGGGCCAGGGTTTCAGGATGTCGAGCAAACGAAAGAGCGCGAAACCGATCGCGAAAAGCAGGAGATCGTTCGGCACCAGCACCAGGGTGAACCACTGGCCGGCGAATTCGTCGATCACCACGCTGCCCGGGTCCTTCACGTCCATCGCCCGGGCGTAGACGCCGGAGGCCCAGATCCCGATCACGGTGACCAAGAGGCCGGCCGCGGCGAGGCCCCAGGGGCCGCCCGCCTGGCGGATGAACCAGGCCGGCAGCAGGGCGGCGAGGGAGCCCCAGGTCCCGGCCGGTCCCGGCAGATGGCCGACCCAACAGCCGGTGGAGAGAATGCGGGCAGGGTGCCAGGCAGGCAGCATCAGGGAAGCCTCACGGTGGCCACCGCCTGGGCGGCAATGCCTTCGCCGCGCCCGGTGAAGCCGAGTTTTTCGGTGGTTGTGGCCTTCACGCTGACCCGATCGGCCGCGATGCCGAGGATTTCGGCGATGCGCGCCCGGATCACTTCCCGCTGCGGGCCGACCTTGGGCCGTTCGCAGATCACGGTCAGGTCGACATGGGCGATCGCGCCGCCCCGGGCGGCCACCAGGCTCGCCGCATGGGCCAGGAAGCGGTCGGAGGAAACGCCGCGCCACTGCGGGTCGCTGGGCGGGAAATGCTGGCCGATGTCGCCGGCACCGATCGCGCCGAGCACGGCGTCGGTCAGGGCGTGCAGGGCGACGTCGGCGTCGGAATGGCCGATCAGGGCACGGTCGTGGGCGAGTTTCACGCCGCCGAGCCAGACACCGTCGCCGGGGCCGAGGGCGTGAACATCGAAGCCCATGCCGGTTCTGACGTCCGGCAGGGCCGCGAACAGGCGCTTCTCGGCGCGTTCGATGTCCTCGGCGGTGGTCAGTTTCACGTTGTCCTCGTCCCCCGGTACCAGGGCGACGTCAAGCCCTTCGGCCGTCGCCACCGCGGCATCATCGGTCATTTTCGCGTCCCTTTGGCGACGGTGGGCCGCAAGGATCGCAGCAAAATCGAAGCCCTGGGGCGTCTGCGCCCGAAAGAGCCCGTCGCGCTGGACTGTCTCGCCGATCAGGCCGCCCGCGCCGCGCTTCAGCGTGTCGACCACGGGCTGGGCCGGAATGGCGCCGGCATGGGCGGCGAGAGCGGCCAGCACGCGGTCGATCAGATCGGGGGCGGCGAAAGGCCGGGCGGCGTCGTGGATCAGGACGAGGCGGGGCGGCCGGGGCAGGGCGGCCAGGGCTTCGAGGCCGGCGAGCACGCTCGCTTGGCGGTCCGTGCCGCCGGGGACGACGGGGCCGACTTCGATCCCGGCCAGAATCTCCGCCACGGCGGCGGGCGAATCGGTGGCGATCGCGATCGGGCCGACGGCGGCATGGCGCCGCAGGGCTTCGACCGTCCAGCGCAGCAACGGCTTGCCGGCCAGGCAGCGATATTGCTTGGGCCCGCCGGGGCCGGCGCGGCTGCCGCTGCCCGCGGCGGCGAGGACCACGCCTACTTCCGCTGCTGGTGACGATTCGTTCATGCCGAGACACTAGCCTCGGGCGGCGCCAGGGCCTAGTGTCGCCACGGCCACAAGACAGAAACAATGCCGGGACGGCGGACTCCCCATTGCAGTGCACAAGCAATGGGCCTAGACTGCCTGTTTATCGTGCAGCTTTGAAAAGTGCTCAAGGAATGACCAACTCCATCGGCCCGATCAAGATCGGGCCCGTGCAGATCGACGAGCCCGTGATTCTCGCGCCGATGTCTGGCGTCACCGATATGCCCTTCCGCCGCCTTGTCAAGAAACAGGGGGCGGGGCTCGTGGTCTCGGAGATGATCGCGTCGGAGGCCATGATCCGGCAGACGCGCCAGTCGATGAAGATGGCGAGCAACTGCGCGGAAGAATTCCCCATGTCGGTCCAGCTCGCCGGCTGCGAGGCGAAGCCGCTGGCCGAGGCGGCCAAGCTGAACGAGGACCGCGGCGCCGCGATCATCGACATCAACATGGGCTGCCCGGTGAAGAAGGTGGCGGTGAACGGCCATGCCGGCTCCGCCCTGATGCGCGACCTCGCCCATGCCCGCACGCTGATCGAGGCGACGGTGAAGGCGGTGCACCTGCCCGTTACTCTGAAGATGCGCACCGGCTGGGATCACGACAGCCGGAACGCCCCCGAACTCGCCCGCATCGCCGAAGACTGCGGCGTGCAGATGGTGACGGTGCACGGGCGGACGCGCTGCCAGCTCTATAACGGTCATGCCGACTGGAGCTTCATTTCCCGCGTGAAATCCGTGGTGAAGATCCCGGTGATCGCCAATGGCGACGTCAACACGCTCGACGACGCGAAGCAGATCCTGACCGATTCCGGTGCCGACGGCGTGATGATCGGGCGCGGCGCCTATGGCAGGCCCTGGTTCATCAACCAGGTGATGCATTTCCTGAAGACGGGCGAACGCCTGCCGGACCCGCCGCTGGCCACCCGCTACGCCCTTCTGATGGAGCATTACGAGGCGATGCTGGAACATTACGGCGCCGTCGCCGGGATGCGCATGGCGCGGAAACATGTTGCCTGGTATTCGGCCGGCCTGCCGGATTCGGCGGCCTTCCGGGCCGAAATCAACCGCCTCGAGGACCCCGAGGCGGTGAAGGAACGGATCCGGAGCTTCTACACCCCGGTCATGGAACGGATTGCTGCCTGATGGCCAAGTCTTCGATCGTTGCGACGGGTGCGGACCCGATTCCGGCCCTGCCGCCCATTGACTTGGAAGCGGTGCTGAACGCCCTCGGCAAGTCGATCCTGCTGGTCGACGGCCAGGGCTTGATCCGCTACGCCAATGCGGCTGCGGAACAGTTCTTCGCCACCGGGGCCACGGTGCTGACCCGGCTTCGCCTCGACCAGGTGACGCCCTTCGCCCATCCCTTGCTGGCGGTGGTCGAGCAGGTGCGCCAGGGTGGCATTTCGGTCTTCGAATACGAGGTCGATTTCGGCTCGCCCAAGATCGGCTATCGCCCGGTCGACATGCAGGTGACGCCGCTCGCCGATCAGTCCGGCCTGATCCTGGTCGCCCTCCAGGAACGCGCCATCGCCCAGCGGATCGACCGCCAGCTCACCCACCGCGGCGCCGCCCGTTCGGTCACCGGCATGGCGGCGATCCTGGCCCATGAGATCAAGAACCCGCTCTCCGGCATCCGCGGCGCCGCCCAGCTCATCGAGCAGGGCATCGCCGAAGGCGACCGCGACCTGACCCGCCTGATCTGCGACGAGACCGATCGCATCTGCAGTCTGGTCGACCGCATGGAAGCCTTCAACGAGCGCCGCCCCGCCAGCCGGGAGTCCGTGAACATCCACCAGGTGCTGGAACACGTGAAGAAGATCGCCCTGAACGGCTTTGCCAAAGGCATCCGCTTCATCGAGAGCTACGACCCCTCGCTGCCCTCCGTCTCGGGCGACCGGGACCAGTTGATCCAGGTCTTCCTCAACCTGGTCAAGAACGCGGCCGAAGCGGTGCCCGCCAAGGGCGGCGAGATCACCCTGACCACGGCCTATCGCCACGGCGTCCGCATGGCGGTGCCGGGCACCCGCCGGCGCTTGCGCCTGCCGCTCGAAGTCACCGTGCGGGACAATGGCGAAGGCGTGCCGCCCGACCTGAAGCCCCATCTCTTCGAGCCCTTCGTCACCACCAAGTCGACCGGCACCGGCCTCGGCCTTGCGCTGGTGGCCAAGATCGTGGGCGACCACGGCGGCATGGTGGAATGCGAATCCGAACCCCGGCGCACCGTGTTCCGCGTCCTGCTGCCGGTCGCCACCGAGTAACGTCTCCAGAGTAACGAGAGAGTCCCGATCCATGCCCGTGCCCGGCGTAACCGACGGCAATACCCCGACCATCCTGATCGCCGACGACGACCGCGCGATCCGGGAGGTGCTGGACCGTGCGATCGGCCGCCTTGGCTATCACGTGCGCTCGACCGGCAATGCCGCCACCCTGTGGCGCTGGATCTCGGGCGGGGAGGGTGATCTCGTCATCACCGACGTGATGATGCCGGACGAGAACGGCCTCGACCTGCTGCCGCGCATCAAGCGCCTGCGGCCCGAGCTGCCGATCATCGTGATGTCGGCCCACAACACGCTGATGACCGCGGTCAAGGCGGCGGAGCGGGGGGCTTATGAGTATCTGCCCAAGCCCTTCGACCTGAAGGAACTGACCACCGTCGTCCAGCGCGCCCTGACCCTGCCGCGCTCGACCGCGTCCGAGGAAAATCCGCTCGGCGACGGCGACGACAAGGTACCGCTGATCGGCCGTTCGCCCGCCATGCAGGAAATCTATCGGGTGCTGGCACGCCTGATGGGCACCGACCTCACCGTGATGATCACGGGCGAATCCGGTACCGGCAAGGAATTGGTCGCCCATGCCCTGCATCATTACGGCAAGCGGCGGAACGGCCCCTTCGTCGCCATCAACATGGCGGCGATCCCGCGCGAGTTGATCGAGAGCGAGCTGTTTGGCCATGAAAAGGGCGCCTTCACCGGCGCCAACACCCGTTCCGTCGGCCGCTTCCAGCAGGCCGAGGGCGGCACCCTGTTCCTGGACGAGATCGGCGACATGCCGCTCGAAGCGCAGACGCGCCTGCTCCGCGTCCTTCAGCAGGGCGAATATACCACGGTGGGCGGTCGCAACCCGATCAAGACCGATGTCCGCATCGTCTCGGCCACCCACCGCGATCTCCGCCAGCTCGTCCACCAGGGCCTGTTCCGCGAAGACCTGTTCTATCGTCTGAACGTCGTGCCCCTGCGCCTGCCGCCGCTCCGCGAGCGGAGCGAGGACATCCCGGACCTGGTGCGCCATTTCCTCAATCAGGCGACCGCCCAGGGCTTGCCCGCCAAGCTGATCGACGGCGAGGCGATGGAATTCCTGAAGCGCTACCGCTGGCCCGGCAACGTGCGCGAACTGGAGAACCTGATCCGCCGCTTGGCCGCCCTCTATGCCGAGGAAGTGATCGGTCTCGACGTGGTGAAGACCGAGCTGATCGAGCCCGAGGTGCAGTTCCGCAGCGCCGGAGGGGACGAGCCGGTCAGCCTGTCGGTCGCGGTCGAGCGCCATCTGGCCCGCTATTTCGCCGCCCATGACGAAGGCCTGCCGCCCGCCGGGCTCTATGACCGCATCCTGCGCGAGGTCGAACGGCCGCTGATCGAGATCAGCCTGTCGGCAACGCGGGGCAACCAGATCCGGGCCGCCGAACTCCTGGGGCTCAACCGGAACACGCTCCGCAAGAAGATCCGCGACCTCGACATTCAGGTCCTGCGCAGTATCAAGTGATGCGCCGGCGTCACGCTGTGATATTCTGACAACAGCGAAGCGAGTCTGACGGGCGGCATCGCAGTGCCGGCCGGAGGTCTGCCTTTGAAAAGCGAGATCGTGCAAAACAACGAGATCGTGGAGAATCCCCGGACGAGCCGCGCCGCACGCCTGGAAGCCTGGATCAGCAGCGGCCACATCAGCCGGCGGTTGGTGGTTTTTCTCGTCCTTCTGGCGGCGGCCTCGGGCACCGCGACCTATGTCGCCCTGCGTGATCCGACCCTGCAGGAGGGTAACACCGCCCTCATCATCCCGCTTCTGCTGCTCGATCTCGTCCTCGTGCTGGCGCTGGCCAGTCTGGTCGCGACCCGTCTGGTCCGGCTCTGGTGGGCGCGGCGTTCCGGCCTCGCCGGGGCCAAGCTGCATGTCCGCATCGTCGCCCTGTTCGGCGCCATCGCGGCGGTGCCGACGATCTTCCTCGGCGTCGCCTCGGCCCTGTTCTTCAACCTGATCATCGACACCTGGTTCAGCGAGCGGGTGCAGGGCGCGGTCGGTGATTCCGTGACCATCGCCAAAGCCTATGTCGAGGAACACGCCAAGACGATCGAGGCCGATATCCGCGCGATGGCGAACGACATCAACCGCCGCGCCTCGGCCGTCGACAGCAATCCCGACCTGTTCAGCCTGATGCTGGAGAACCAGGCCGGGGTGCGCGGCCTGGCCGAGGCGATCGTGATCAATTCGACCGGCCAGGTGCTGGCGCGCACGGCGCTCAGTTTCGGCATGGAGTTCGACCGTCTGCCGAGCGGCGCCATGCAGCGCGCCTCGGACGGCGAGGTGGTGGTCATCAATACCGAGGACGACCGCGTGCGGGCCCTGATCCGCCTCGACGCCTTCCTCGACGCCTATCTCTATGTCGGCCGTTTCGTCGATCCGCGGGTGATTTCCTATGTCGAGCGGACCCAGGCCGCGGTCGCCGAATACAACGAGTTGCAGAAGCGCCGCCTCGGTATCCAGGTCACTTTCGCCTTCGTCTTCGTCCTCGTCGGCCTGCTCATTTTGCTGACCGCCATCCTGGCCGGCCTCTGGGTCGCGACCAAACTGGTCGAGCCGGTGGCCAAGCTGTTCGGCGCGACCGAGCGGCTGCGCGCCGGCGACCTGGCGGCGCGCGTCGATACCGGCACGGCAGACGACGAACTGGCGTCGCTCGGCCGCGCCTTCAACCGGATGGCAGGCCAGATCGAGGCCCAGCACGGGGCGCTCCGCGACGCCAACCACCAGCTCGACGAGCGTCGCCGCTTCACCGAGGCGGTGCTGGCCGGGGTTTCGGCCGGTGTGCTGGGCGTCGATACCGAAGGCCGCATCACCCTGCCGAACCGTTCCGCCCTCGAACTGCTCGGCACCACGGCCGACGCGATCGTGGGCGAGCCGATTGCCGAAGTGATGCCGGAATTGGCCCCGCTGATGGCCGAGGCCCGCGCCCGGCCCGACCGCGAGGTGCAGGGCCAGGTCAATCTGGCGCGCAGCGGGGCGGGGCGGCATTTCTCCGTCCGCGTGGTGGGTGAGCGGACCGGGCTCGCCGTTCGCGGCTTCGTCGTCACTTTCGACGACGTGACCGACCTCGTCTCCGCCCAGCGCACCGCCGCCTGGGCCGACATCGCGCGCCGGATCGCCCATGAGATCAAGAATCCGCTGACCCCGATCCAGCTCTCGGCCGAGCGGCTGAAACGCAAGTACGGGCGGGAGATCGCGACCGATCCCGAAGTGTTCGCCCAGTGCACCGACACGATCATCCGTCAGGTCGGCGACATCGGCCGCATGGTCGATGAATTCTCGGCCTTCGCCCGGATGCCGACCGCCGTGTTCAAGACCGACGATCTCTCGGAACAGGTGCGCCAAGCGGTGTTCCTCCGCCATGTCGCGGCCTCCAGCGTGGTGTTCGAAACCAAGTTGCCGGAGGCGCCGGTGACCGCCTTGTTCGACACGCGGCAGATCGGCCAGGCCCTGTCCAATGTCCTGAAGAACGCCGTCGAGGCGATCGAGGCACGGCCCGCGCAGGACGGCGGCCTGCCAAGGGGGCTGGTCGAGACCACGCTCACCGCCACAGACGGCATGATCGTGATCGAGATCCGCGACAATGGCCGCGGCCTGCCCACGGCGGAGCGCGACCGGCTGACCGAACCCTATGTGACGACGCGGACCAAGGGCACCGGCCTCGGTCTCGCCATCGTCCGCAAGATCATGGAGGAGCACGGCGGGAGCATCGCGCTCGGCGACAATCCGGGCGGCGGCGCCGTCGTGACACTGAGCTTCCCCTGGCGGCACGAAGCCGCGGCTGCAACTTCACTCGAGGCGAGGATGGCCCATGGGGCGTGACGTATTGGTCGTCGACGACGAGGCCGACATCCGGGAACTCGTTGCCGGCATTCTCCAGGACGAGGGCTATGAAGCAAGGACGGCAGGCAATGCCGACGAAGCCTTCGCCGCGATCGACGCCCGCCTGCCGTCCCTGGTGATCCTCGATATCTGGCTGCAGGGCAGCCGGCTCGACGGGCTCGAAATCCTCGATGCGATCAAGCGCGCCCATCCGGACATGCCGGTCGTGATGATTTCCGGCCACGGCACGATCGAGACCGCGGTCGGCGCGATCAAGCGCGGCGCCTATGACTTCATCGAAAAGCCCTTCAAGGCGGACCGCCTGCTGCTCCTCGTGCAGCGCGCGGTCGAAGCCGCCGAACTCCGGCGCGAGAACCGGGATCTCAAGGTCCGCTCCAATCTCGAGGACGAAATGCTCGGCCGTTCCTCGGCCATGAACACCGTGCGCGGCCTGATCGAAAAGGCGGCCCCGATGGGCAGCCGGGTGATGATCATGGGCCCGCCCGGCTCGGGCAAGGAAGTGGTGGCACGCCAGCTGCACCGCCTGTCGAAGCGGGCCGACGGCCCCTTCACCGTGGTCAATGCCGCGACCATGGCACCGGAACGGATGGAGGCGGAACTCTTCGGCGTCGAAGCCTCGGCCAGTGCGGATGGGATGCCGCGCATCGGCCTGTTCGAGCAGGCCCATGGCGGCACGCTGTTCCTCGACGAAGTGGCCGACATGCCGCCCGAGACCCAGGCCAAGATCCTCCGTGTACTGGTCGACCAGACCTTCGAGCGGGTCGGCGGGCGCAACCGGGTCCAGGTCGACGTCCGCGTCGTCAGCGCCTCGGCCCGCGACCTTCATGCCGAAATCGCCGCCGGCCGCTTCCGAGAAGACCTGTTCCACCGTCTCTCGGTGGTGCCGATCCGGGTGCCGCGATTGGCCGACCGGCGGGAAGACATCCCGGAACTGGCGGCCCATTTCATCCAGCGCATCTCTCAGGCGAACGGCATTCCGCCGCGCGCCATCTCCAACGAGGCGATGGCGGTGATGCAGGCCTACGACTGGCCGGGCAACGTGCGTCAGCTCCGCAATGTCTGCGAACGGCTGCTGATCCTCGCCAACGATGACGCGGAAGAGGCGATCGGCGCCGACATGCTGCCGGCCGAAGTGGGCGGGGCGGGACCTGCGACCCTGCGCGGCGGCGAGGGCGAGGTGATCATGGCCCTGCCACTGCGCGAGGCGCGGGAAGCCTTCGAGCGGGACTATCTGCTGGCCCAGGTGGCGCGTTTCGGCAACAACATCAGCCGGACGGCCACCTTCATCGGCATGGAACGCTCGGCCCTGCACCGCAAGCTGAAATCGCTCGGCATCGCGGTCAACGACCGCAGCGGACAGCCCTGAGCGGGCGCCCGATCGGCTGTTTCGGAGGAGACGGGGCATGGACCGATTCACCGGCGGCTGTCTGTGTGGCGAGGTCCGACTGGTCGCGGCGGGCCGGCCCTACCGCGTCGGCCTCTGCCATTGTCTCGACTGCCGCAAGCATCATGGCGCCCTGTTCCACGCCTCGGCGATCTTTCCGGAGGAGGCCGTGACCATCGACGGCGAGACGGGCGACTATGCCGGGCGGCATTTCTGCCCACGCTGTGGTTCTTCGGTCTTTTCCCGCACCGGCGACGAAATCGAAGTGAACCTGGGCTCACTCGATGCCCCCGACCAATTGATGCCGACCTACGAGAGCTGGACCATCCGCCGCGAATCCTGGTTGCCGCCGTTTCCGCTCAGGCGGCACTACGAGCGCGACCGCGATGCCGCCAACCGCTTCGAGGATTAGGCCCCCAGAGGATCATGTCCCGCATCGCCTATGTCGACGGCCGCTATGGGCCGCACCAGCAAGCGCGCGTCTCGATCGACGACCGCGCCTATGTCTTCGCCGACGGGGTCTATGAGGTCGCGGCCGTGCTCGGCGGCCGGCTGATCGACCTCGAACCGCATCTCGACCGGCTCGACCGCTCGCTCGCCGAAATGCGCATCGCCCGTCCCATGTCGCGCCCCGCACTGGTCCTGGTAATGCGTGAGCTCGTGCGCCGTAACCGATTGAAAAATGGACTTCTTTATCTTCAGGTTTCGCGCGGGGTGGCGCGGCGCGAACATGCCTTTCCGGTGCCGGCGCCGCGCCCCGTCCTGGTGATGACGGCGCGCCCCTTCGATCTCGCCGCGGCGGAGCGCCGGGCCGGGCAGGGGGTTTCCGTGCTGACCCTACCGGACATCCGCTGGGGCCGGCCGGATATCAAGACCGTCTGCTTGCTGCCCAATGTCCTGGCCAAGCAGGCGGCACGCGAGGCCGGCGCCTATGAAGCCTGGCTGGTCGACGCCGGGGGCTGCGTCACCGAAGGCTCCAGCACGAATGCCTGGATCGTCGATGGCGAGGGACGCCTCGTCACCCGCGCCCTGTCCCAGGCGATCCTGCCCGGCGTGACCAGGGGCAGCATCGCCCGGATCGCCGCCCAATCCGGCCTTGTTGTGGTCGAGCGGCCGTTCACGGTCGCCGAGGCGATAGCGGCGCGAGAAGCCTTCGTGACCAGCGCCACCTCCTTCGTGACGCCGGTCATTTCGATCGACGGGCAAAAGATTGGGTCGGGCGTGCCGGGACCAGTAGCGCTCGGGCTTCGCCGGCATTATATGACGGCCGTCAGCGCTGGGGCGGATACGACGAGAGTCGAATTTTGAGCGGTTCGATTTTTCTTGCGATCCGAAACCAAGCCTGCCATATAATTTGTGCAGTGCAGCAAAACGTGTGTGTCGCTGCCAGAGTACCGGTGACCACAAAAGTGGCACCGGATCGTCAAAAAACAGAATGAAGACGCAACAAAAATAAGAAGGTCCCAAATGTCCGAGCGATCCCAAAATGTTCAGGACGTGTTCCTGAACTATGTTCGCAAGAACAAGACGCCTGTGACGGTTTTTCTCGTCAACGGCGTGAAGCTTCAGGGCGTGATCACCTGGTTCGACAATTTCTGCGTCCTGCTGCGTCGTGATGGGCACATCCAGCTCGTCTACAAGCACGCGATTTCGACCGTGATGCCCGCGGCGGCGATCCAGCTCTTCGACCCGCAGCCGACCGAGGCACCGCGCGAGAGTTGAGCGAGGTTCACGACCCCGCCGCCACAGCGGCGCATCGGCCGGCTTCGGGCCGCGCCATCGTCGTCCATCCCTTCCTCCGCGGCGGTCCGCGGGGCGACGAGGTGGGCGGTGCGGCCCTGCGCCTGCCGGCCGCCCGGCTGGCGGAGGCCGTCGGTCTGACCGCGGCGATCTCGCTGGACGTCGTCCACGCGATCGAGGCGCCGCTCGACAAGATCCGGCCGGCCACTTGGCTCGGCACCGGCAAGGTCGAGGAATTGCGCCATCTGGTCGACATCGACCAGATCGACGTCGTGGTGATGAACTGCGCCCTGTCGCCGGTGCAGCAGCGCAATCTCGAACGCGACCTGAAGACCAAGGTGATCGACCGCACCGGCCTGATCCTGGAAATCTTCGGCGAACGGGCGGCCACGCGCGAAGGCCGGCTGCAGGTCGAACTCGCCCATCTGTCCTATCAGAAGAGCCGGCTGGTCCGTTCCTGGACCCACCTCGAGCGCCAGCGCGGCGGCGTCGGCTTCCTGGGCGGTCCCGGCGAAACCCAGATCGAGGCCGACCGGCGCATCCTTTCGGAAAAGATCACCCGCCTGAAGCGCGAGCTGGAGACGGTGACGCGGACGCGCGAATTGCACCGGCGCAACCGGCGCAAGGTGCCGCATCCGATCGTCGCCCTGGTCGGCTATACCAATGCCGGCAAATCCTCGCTGTTCAACCGCTTGACGCGGGCCGAAGTGCTGGCGGCCGACCTGCTGTTCGCCACGCTGGATCCCACTATGCGGGGGATCAAGCTGCCCTCCGGCCGGCAGATCATCCTGTCCGACACCGTGGGCTTCGTCTCCGACCTGCCGACCCATCTGGTCGCCGCCTTCCGGGCGACGCTGGAAGAAGTGCTGGAAGCCGACGTCATCCTCCATGTCCGCGACATCGCCCATCCCGAATCGGAAGCGCAGAAGGCAGACGTCCTGGCCGTGCTGAGCGACCTCGGGGTCGACGAACAGGCGCAGGACGAGCGGATGATCGAAGTCCTGAACAAGGTCGACCTCCTGGAAGAGGAAGAGCGCCAGCGCCTCGCCAACCAGGCGGCGCGCATCCCGGCCGTGCTGCCCGTCTCGGCCCTGACCGGCGACGGGGTGGAGCGGCTGCTCGCCGTGCTCGACGAAAAGCTGGGGACCCAGCGGGAATTCGTCGAGATCACGGTCGATCTCGCCGACGGCGCCGCACTCGCCTTCCTCTATGCCCATGGCGAAGTGGTGGCGCGCAAGGACGAGGAGGGCAGGGCGCATCTGACCGTCGGCCTCGACCCCGCCGACAAGGGCCGTTTCGACAAGCGCTTCGGACCCGACTGAGTTAGTTACTCGGCGGCCTTGCGTTCGAGCGCCTTGGCCTCGTCCCAGAGAGCGTCGAGCAGGTCGAGGTCCTGGCGCCCGGCCAAGCCCTGTTCGGCCAGGCGCGCCTCGATATGGCGGAAGCGGCGCTCGAATTTCGCATTGGTGGAGCGGAGCGCGCTCTCGGGATCGACGCCCAGGTGGCGCGCGATATTGGCGACGACGAAGAGAACGTCGCCCAATTCGTCCTCCAGCCGGGCGAGCGGCGACCTCGCCGCGATCTCGGCTTTCAACTCGCGGATCTCCTCCTCGAGCTTGTCGAGCACGGGGACCAGGTCCGGCCAGTCGAAGCCGATGCGGGCGGCACGTTTTTGCAGCTTCACCGCGCGCAGCAGGGCGGGCAGGGCGAGGGGGACGTCGTCGAGCAATCCGCCCTTGGCCTTGGCCGCGCGTTCGGCCGCCTTCATTTCTTCCCAACGGGCGGCGTCATGGGCCGTCTCGTCGCCGAAAACATGGGGATGGCGCGCCACCATCTTGGCGGTGATCGCCCGGGCAACGTCGGCGAAGGCGAATGCGCCGGCTTCCTCCGCCATGCGGGCGTGGAACACGACCTGGAACAGGAGATCGCCCAGCTCTTCGCGGAGATCGGAAAGGTCGCCCCGGGCGATGGCGTCCGCCACCTCATAGGCTTCCTCGATCGTATAGGGGGCTATGGTCGCGAAGCTCTGTTCGCGGTCCCAGGGGCAGCCGGCCTCGGGATCGCGGAGCCGCGCCATCAGGCGCAACAGTTGGTCCAGGGCCGCGGCGGCGTCGGGCGAGGGGGGATCTGTCGGCATGGCGGCAGAATAGACCTGCGCTCTTGCCCTGTCAGCGTATGATGGCGAAAAGAGGGAAGGAGGAGACATATGGAAACATCGACCTTCAGCTTCACCGCCCTCTATACGGGCGAGACCTGGGCTGCCCACGGGCTCTCCATCCCCGAATTGCGGACGCCGGCCGGCGACCTCATGTACAAGGCCCTCGGCCCCATGGAATGGGCCAGCAAGCGCCTGTTCGGCACCAATCTCCGCCAGATGCTGATCGAGCGGCACACGATGATCGACCGGCTGCTGATCGGTCTGATGGAGGAATTGCCCGGGCTCCAGGTGCTGGAGATCGCCTGTGGCCTCTCGGCCCGCGGCTGTCGTTTCTCGCGCCAGTTCCCGGAGCTCCGCTATGTCGAGGCGGACCTGCCGCAGATGGCGGCCAACAAGGTGGCGGCGCTCGCCCGGGTGCCGGGTCTGTCCTCCAACCATGCCGTGGTGGCGTTGGACATATTGGCCGACGGCGGGCCGAACGCCTTGGAAGCCGTGCTGACGCGCGCCTTCGACCGGAAGCGCCCGCTCGTGGTGGTGACCGAGGGGCTGATGAACTATTTCCCGTTGCCGGTGGTGAGCGCCGTGTGGGAACGGCTGGCCGAGGGCCTACGCCGTTTTCCCGCCGCCGCCTATGTGACCGAGAGTTACGCGCCGCCTGAAAAGCGTCTGCTCCGCCTGGCCGCCCACATGGGCGCCGCCGGCCTCCGCGTCGTCTCGCGGAGTTCGGCCGGCATATTGTTCAAGGACGCCGACGAGGCGGCCACCCACCTGAAAGACCGTGGCTTCGACCGGGTCGAGGTGGCGAAGCCGGGCGGTGCCAATCCGATCTTCGTGCTCGCCGGCCGCCTCGATCCTAGGGCATGACGGCCTGAAGCCAGCCGGCGGCCAGGAACAGGCCGAGCAGCAGGGCGCCGAGGGCGAGCCGCAGGTCCGGGATCACCATCTCCCCCTTCATCGGCGTCAGCACGAGCTGGAGGGCGAGCAGCTTGTAATGGGCGATCTCGCCATAGGCGGGATCGCTGACCAGGTCGAGGAAGGCGCGGCGGCAGGGATAGCGCATCACCAGGACCCGGCTCCAATGGTCCAGGGCCGGATCGCCCGCCACCACATTGGCGTCGCCCACATTGCCGGCATACAGCGGATAGGCCCCGGAGCGCAGCGCCATCGCGGTCGCCAGTTTCTCGTAATGGGCATTGGACTCGGCGGGTGTACCGGGGAAGGGGGTGAGGTCGTGCACCCGGCGGATCGCCGCGTTGTAGCGCATCAGGTTCAGCATATGGACCGGCCGGCCGTCGTCGGCGGCGGCGAAGCGCTGCACCGCCTCGACGAAGCCCTGGCGTTCGTCCGCCGGGATCCGGAGGTTGCGGCCGACCGCCTCGGCATAGCGCGCCGTCTCCGCGGCACTCAGCGGGTTGCCCGGCACCTGCCAGCGCCAGAAGGCCAGGAAGCCGGCCAGGAACAGGACGGCGAGCAGCGAAAGAAGGATCATGGCGTCACCTCAGGCGGCGAAATGGTCGATCAGCAGGCGGTTCACCACCGCCGGCGCCGCGAGCGGCAGCCAGTGGTCGGCACCGTCGACCCGGTGATAGTGGAAATCGCCGGCGACCAGGTCGCCGCTGCGGACCATCTGCTGTTCGCAGAGGGCGAAATCGCCGCTGCTCCAGACGCCGAGCACGTCCTGCGACGCCGCTGGCAGGCGCTGCGGCAGAATGAGGCCGATATTGGCCCTGTAATAATTCAGCGCCGCGGTGAACCGCCCGGGCCGCGACAGGTCGGCGATCCAATGGCGCAATTCGTCGGGCCGCCCGGTGAGGCGGCCGAACAGCCGGAACCGATCCCTCGAAAGCAGCCATTCGGCCAGGCCGCGAAGCTGGAAGAACAGGATGTACCAGCCCATCAGTTTCTGCACGAGGGGGGCCCGGGCATAGGCCGTGGGGTGACCGACCGAAAGCGCGGCATAGCGCCGGACCCGCCTCGGCTGCTCGAAACACAGGTGCCAGCAGACGACCGCGCCCCAGTCGTGACCGACGAGGTCGCAGACCGGGATCTCCAAGGCGTCGAGCAGGGCGACCAGATCGCCGACCAGCAGGGGCAGGCGATAGGCGGCCTCGTCCGCCGGGGCATCCGACAGGCCGAAGCCGCGCATGTCCGGGGCGATCACCTTGAAGCCGGCGGCGACCAGCGCCGGCACCTGGTTCCGCCACAGGCGGTGGCTGTCGGGAAAGCCGTGCACCAGCAGCACGGGCCTGCCTTCGCCCGCCACCAGCACGTTCAAGGTGACCGCGCCGAGCGGAATGCGCCGCATTTCGCCGGTCACAGGTAGCCCGCCTTGCGCGCGTCGTGGAGCAGGGCGCGCCGGGCCAGAGCGGGCGCGAAACGGCGGAGCAGGGCGATCGGCTTGGCAAAGGGGCCGACCAGGACTTGCCGCCGGCCTTTCGCCACGCCTTCGACAAGCGCTTCCGCCACTACCTCGGGGGCGACGCCCTGGGCCTCGTAATAGGCCTGGAGGCGGGCCAATTGCCGGTCGTCGATGGCGGCCGCGACATTGGCGCGGTTCTTGGTGATCGCCGTATTGACGATGCCGGGGCAGACCGTGGTGACGCCGACCGCCGAGCCCGCCAATTCGAGCTCGAGCGCGAGCCCCTCGGACAGGCCCATGACGGCGTGCTTGCTGGCGGCATAGGCGCTCATGTTGGGCAGCGCGGCGATGCCGGCGAGGGAGGCGACGTTGACCACGCGGCGCGGCCCGCCGGCCCTGCGCATGGCCGGCAGGAAGACGCGGCAGCCGTTCACCACGCCGAGCAGGTTGATGTCGAGGACGCGGCGCCAAGCCTCGTCCGGCGTATCGTCGAAGCCGCCCAGGTAGCCGATCCCGGCATTGTTCACCAGGATGTCGAGGGCCGGTGTTTCGGCGTGGACGCGCTCGGCCAGCGCCTGCATCGAGGCGAGGGACGAGACATCGGCCGGCATGTCGAGGCAGCGCGCCCCGGTCTCGCGGATCCTGCGGGCGGCCTCGGTCAGGCGGCCCGCGTCGATGTCGGAGACGACGAGCCACGCACCCCGCCGGGCAAAGGCCAGCGCGGTGGCGAGCCCGATGCCGGAGGCGGCCCCGGTGACCAGGACCCGGCGGCCCTCGAAGGAAGCGGTCATCGCCGGCTCACTCGAAGGCGGTCAGGTCGCGCGGGGTCAGGCCATTGGCGGCGCAATAGTCGAGGTAGCGCTGCATCATGGTGCGCCAGTTCTCGATCGCCACCACCTTGTCGTCGTCGTCGAGGAAGATCAGGTCGCCGACCAGGACGTTCAGCACCACGATCTCGCCGTCCGCCTGTACCGACTGCGGCGTATGGACCGAGGCGGCGGTTTCGAACACCACGCTGCCCGGCGTCGCCACCCAGTCGTGCTCCTTGTATTTCCAACTCCCTTCGACGGTATAGACGATCACCGTGCCGGTGTGCTGGTGGCGTGGGAGCTGGAGGCCGGCCGGCGCCTTCATCATCACGATGATCTCGCCCCGCACGGGATCGAGCTTGAAGCACTTCAGGAAGACATTGTCCGCATAGGGGGTGAAGGGGACCCAGGGCAGGGATTCGTCGTGGATGACCGCGGTACCGACTTTTTCGTAGAGCATCGTTTCCTCCGCCGGCGTTTCGCCGTGATTGCCGGCCGAGACCGGGATGACGCCACGATGGCGGCGGGGGCCTTCGAAGAGAATGTCTGAAGGCGTCAACTTGATGTCATTTCCCGACACATGATAGGCTCCGCCCGATGACCGACAGCAAGCGCCGCATTCCGATCCGCTATTTCCTGCTGCTGCGGGATTTCCTGCGTGGCGCCGGGGTCGACACGGCGGCGGTCCTCGCCGCGGCCTGCATCCGGCCGGCGACCTTCGAGCGGGCGGACGGCGGCCTGACGCTCGAACAGGTGGAAGCCTTTCTCGGCGCCGTCACGGCGATTTCCGGGCGGCCGCATCCCGGCATCGACATGGGATCGCTGATCAAGGCGACCTCCCACGATCTGCTCGGCCTCGGCATGATGAGCAGCCGCAATCTCGATGCCGCCCTTCGCCTGGTGGCGCGCCACTATCACCTGATGAACGAGCTGTTCCTGTTTCGTTACCGCCGGACAGCCGGGCAGGGCGAGGCGGTCTATACGCCCGCGGTAGCCATGGCGCCGGCCACGCTGCGCTTCTTCCTCGATCTTCTGGCGGTCGCCCACCACCGCCAGCTCTGCCTGATCCTGGGACCGGACCTGCTGCCTTACGAGATTCATCTCTCGGCACCGCAGCCAGACGATTCAAGACCTTACGACGCCTTCCTGCCGGCGCGCTTCCACTTTGATCCGCAGGCGGTGCCGGGTGTCCGTGTCGTCATGGGGGCGTCGCTGCTGTCGACGCCGCTGCCCATGGCCGATGCGCGGGTGGTGGCGGAGATCGATGCCCGCTGTACCGCGCTGGCCCGGGCGCGGCCGATCGGCGAGAACGGCTGGACCGATTTCGTCGCCATGCTGCTGCGCGAGAGTGCGGGCCGCCCGGCCAGCCTGGCCGAGATCGCGGCGCGGTGCCGCCAGTCGCCCCGTACCATCGAACGCCGTCTGGCCCGCGAGGGCACCAGCTACCGCCGCCTGGTGCAGCAAAGCCTGATCGCGCGCGCCCGCGACCTGCTGGGCGAACCGGGCACCCGCATCGCCCAGGTCGCCGCCCAGCTCGGCTTTTCCGACAGCGCCAACTTCAGCCGTGCCTTCAAGCGCGAAACCGGGCATTGGCCCAGCGGCTACCGCCAGCTGGAGCATGAGGCAGGGCCGCCAGCCACGAGCCTCGAATGATCGCTCCAGGCAGAGCAGCAGCGCTGGGGGACTTCAGAGGGCGGCGGCGATCGTCGCGGGCTTTGCTCTATGCGCTCCTAATGGCAGTCGCATAATATATATTATGGAAAATAAACGGAATAGTTGGACATTGACAACGCCGCGCGGCCGGCCCTAATCTCTATTAAAGCGAGTAATTAATATTTTCATGCAATCTATTTCGGGTGCGGCGATCGACGTCTTTGGGGAGGACCAGATGGCGGAGATTAGAGGGGCGACTGCGATCGCCAACAACGAAGTCGCATTTATCGCGTGGCGACTGGAGCCGCTGCCCCTGCCCGGCTGTCTGGGTTTTTGCCTGGTGCGGGAATATCTCAACGACGACGACAGCGTAAGGGAGCGACGCCCACTCGCGTCTTATATCCCGTTCAAGGGCCAGCGCAATTCGAAGTGGCAGGCGCAGAACACCACCGTGTGGCCGGTGCAGAAATTCACCTGGCGTGATCTTACGCTGCGCAAGAAGCGCGACGGCTCCGGCCGCCGGGTACCGAACGAGCGCGTCCGCTACGAAATCCGCGCCGTGGGCGATCTACGGCCAGGTCTAGAGGAAGTCGTGGCCGTTCCCGAAAGCCATGTCGTACGCGGAACCACACGGCACGTCTTGCACACCTATGAAGGCACGCCGCGGCGCCTCTGTTATCTGACGCCGCCAGCCTGGACGAATGTAGTCGATGTGACCGCCTCCCGGCCGCCCTTTGTCAGCACCTTCACCAACGCGATCTTGTCGACCCAGTTTCTTCGCAATGTCTTGAACGAGGATGGCGTGGTTCAGCCCGACGAGCTGAAGCTGCATCTCAGCACGAAGGGCGATTGGCTGCGCGAATACCTGGCTGGAGACGTCATCCATCTGATGCGCGATTTTTTCGAGCGGAATCCCGGCGGGCGCTTCAAGGCCGCTCTCTATGAGCTCGAAGACGATGAACTGGTCGAGCTTCTCGCGACCCATGCCGAACGGATCGACCTCATCCTGTCTGATGCAGGCACGGCCGACCAGAAGGATGCGAACGGAAATCCGATATTGAATGCGCAGGGCAAGAAGGTCACGCGTTACGATGCCCGTAACGAGCGGGCGCGGGCGACGTTGCGAGCTCTCGCCGACCGGCCGGGGACGGCCTTCCGGCTCCACAACCGGATGTTCAACGGCGCCGGCCACATCGGTCACAACAAATTCGTCGCTTATATGCCCGATGGGGTGCATGGCGCCAAGGTGCTGTCCGGCTCGGCCAATTGGACCTGGACTGGGGTCGCCGGGCAGAGCAACAACGAGGTGGTAATCGAGGATGTCACGATCGCCGGGGCTTTCGTCGATTACTGGGATCGACTTCTAACCGATACACTGCCGGTCCCGGTTCCGCTGAGCGCACGCGCGACTGGTGCTAAGCAAGGCAAGCTGTTGCAGCAGGCCAATCGCACACCGGTACCTCCCGGCGAGGCCGCGCTTCAGGTCTGGTTCTCGCCCAACATGCCGGGTAAACAGCAGCCGACGAACAGCAAGTCGGGGCCGCCCGAAACACCGCCGGACATGGCACGCCTGTTCTCGCTGATGCGCCAGGCACAGCGCGCTATCTTCTTTCTGGTCTTCTATCCTGCGCAAGGCGGTACCAATTCCATTGTGAGCGAGGCCGTGAATCTCGGGCTGAACGATCCCTCGCTGATGGTCTTGGGCGCCGTCTCTGCCGCTGCCGCGATGTGGGGTTACGAGACGGCGGCCGACACCGGCACCGGCAAGAACTGGGCGCCCCATGTTTTCCAGCGCGCCGGAGTCTCGGTGGTGCGCGCCACGGCACTGACCGATAGCAATTTGATCGGCGGACTCGGCGACTTCAAACTCGATGAGCAACTGACCGCCAACGGCACCGTCGGCGCCATCATTCACGACAAGATCCTGGTCATAGATCCGCAGGATGCTGAGCGTTCCGTCGTCGCCTTCGGCAGCCACAACATGGGCTTCAAGGCCTCCTACAGCAACGATGAGAACCTGATCATTGTTCGAGGCAACCAGGCGTTGGCGCAGGCCTATGCCACGCATGTCCTCGACGTCTATGACCACTATCGTTTCCGTGCGGCCGAAGCCGAGATCGCGGCGAAAAAAAGCGGCAAGGAGAACGGCACCGCCATGGCGCAGGTCGGTTGGGACGGATTTCTCGATACTACCGACCGATGGCAGCAGAAGGTCTCGACCCGCCTCGCCGCCTATTTCACGGAGTGACCCCATGCCGATCTCGCATTATTCCGCGTTGAAGGGGCGTCCGATCGGTAATCGCCTCGCCACCGGCAAGGCACCGCACTACCAAGTACTGGTGTCGGCCGACGGTGAGCTCTACCGCATCGCCATCAATGTTCGCTCCGATGATGGTAGCGAAGTGGAATTCCTCGTGCGTTCGCATTTCGAGCACCCACTCACCGATGTGTGGAAGGCGCTCGCCGTCGGACTGACTCCATTGGCAAGCAAGCCCGGCGGTGCTGCGGTCGACTTCATCCGTGCGAACATTGGCCAGCCCTGGGAATTCAAACCTTTGCCACTGTCCGCGGCCGGACCGGATAATGACCTCAACGAGAAGATCGACTCCTATGTGCAACGGGCGATGTCGGATGAAACGGCTGAGATTTACGCCTTTGGCGCGGCCTGGGGGCCCGAGCCCAAGGCCGACAATTATTTCGGTTTCAAACCCGGTCGCGGCATCCACGACATTCATATGAACCAGGGCAACCCACCCCATCACCACGATCAAGACAACGCCGTCTGGCAGGATGGCGCGCTGGCCTTCCACTTTCCGGGAGACGACCAATGGGTGGGCGTTTTCCTGAAGTTTCAGGGGCAGGCTTGGCATTCCGACGACATCACGGCGGCGCCGGCAATCGCGCCCGATCCCGAACATCCGGGCTTGCCGCACACGCCGATCGATCGAGACGCGATCCCGACCCAGGATGTCCCCGACGGCCTGATCCGCATCATCGCCGCCTATGTGAACGACATACGGACGCCGGAGCATGAGACGGTCACGCTGCTCAACACGTCCGATCGCCCCGTCGACCTGACCGGCTTCTGCCTGAAGGACAAGCAGAAGAACGCCACCCCCCTTTCGGGCACGATCGCCGCCGGGGCTACCCTGATCGTCGATATCAGGCCGCCTATGGCATTGTCGAATAAGGGCGGCATCATCACGCTGCTCGACGCCCGCGGCATCAAAGTACACGGCGTCTCCTACACCAAGGCCCAGGCCAGCCAGCCCGGTCGCACGGTTCCTTTCCAGTAAGTCGCCTGCACCGTCACGGCTTCGACAACCTAGAGGACGTGGGAGGCGGAAACCCGCCGAGAATCGAGCCGACTTCCTTCACGCGGCCCGGCGCCGTTCCTGGACGACGCCGAGGAAACGGTCGACCGCCTGTTTGAGGCCCTTGGCCTCCTGGGCCAGGATCTTGGACGACGCCAGGACGTCGCCGGTGGCGACGCCGGTCGTGGTCGCGGCTTCGGAGACCGTGGCGAGTTCGCGGCTCACGGTCGCGGTGTCGCCGGCCGTGCGGTCGATGTTGCGGGCGATTTCGTCGATCGAGGCGATCTGCTCTTCGACCGCGGCGGCGATCCCGGTCGAGGCTTCCGACATGTCGTGGATCATCTGGTCGATCCGGCCGATCGCCTCCATCGTGGTCCGGGTCGAGCTGCCCATCTCGGCGATTTGATGGGCGATTTCTTCGGTCGCCTTGGCGGTCTGGTCGGCCAGGTTCTTCACTTCCGAGGCGACCACGGCGAAGCCCTTGCCCGCCTCGCCCGCCCGCGCCGCCTCGATCGTGGCGTTGAGCGCCAGCAGGTTGGTCTGGCGCGCCACGGCGTCGATCAGTTTCAGCACGCTGGTGATGCGCTCAGCCGTCTCAGACAGGCCGCGCATACTTTCCGTCGTCTGCGCCGCCTCGGCGACCGATCGGGTGGAAAGATCGGCCGATTGCTGGGCCCGGCGGCCGATCTCGCGGGCGGTCGCCACCATCTGCTCGGTCGCGGCGGCCACGGCTTCGACGCTGTGACGGGCGCCGTCGGCCGAATCGCCGGCCCGCCGGGCCTGGGCCACGGTCTGTTGGGAGAGCTGGGACAGGCTGGTCGAATTGGCTTCCAGGCTGCCCGCCGCCTCCACCATGCTGCGGATCACCTGACCGACCTCGCCTTCGAAGGACGCGGTGGCGGCGGCGACCGCCTCCGCCCTCGCCGCCTGTTCCTGCCCCCTCCTCTGCTCCTCGCGGAGGCGCGCCTGTTCGGCCTGGGCCAGGCGGCGCTCGGCCTCGGCCCTTTCGCGCGCCTCCGCCTCCTCGCGGCGGAGGGCGGCGTTGTTTTCGGCCGCCAGACGTTCCGCTTCGGCACCGGCTGCCTTCAACTGCTCGACCGCCCGGGCGATGTCGCCGATCTCGTCGTGCCGCTCGGTCCCCGCGATCTGTACCGTCCAATTGCGCCGCGTGACCTCGCCGATACCGTCGAGCACCGCGGAGAGCGGCCGCACGATCGATTGCCGGTTGAGGAAACTGGCGAGGCCGAGCAGCACGACGCCGACGAGGCCGCCGATCAGGATCATGTCCCGGCTGGCGGCCGCACTGTCGTTGGCGTCCTTGGCCGCGGCGTCGACCGAAGCCGAAATCAGCTCGCCGATTTCGCCGTTGGCCACTTCCAGCCGCTCGAAAGCCGCCTGGAAGGCGGCGACGCGGGCTTGGCCCGCAGCCCTGTCGTGCAGGGCGAGGTCGGCGATGTGATTGGCTTCCTCGATATAGGCGTCGAGGGCGGGCGAAACCTCGGCGAGCGCCTTGGCGATCTTGTCCGGCAGCGGCAGCGCCCGGTTCTGGGCCAGAACGTCGCGGAACGTGGTGGCGTGGTCGGTGAGGTCGGCCTTCACCTTGTCCCCGTCGGCCCCTTCCATGAAGGCCGCCAGGACGTCTGCGCGCAGGGCGTCGTGCATCATGTCGGACATCATGAAATTGTACTGCGCCTTCGAAATCACCGCGGTTTCGGTCAAGGCGTCGCCCAGGCGCTGGGACGACAGAAGCCCCACGCCACCGACGGCGACAACGACGAGGAAAGCGGCGACGGCGAGGAGGACGAGCTTCAGCTTGATCGGCATGGCGTGAACCGCCTTCCCTGTTTGCGACCGATTGTGCCTACCACGCGGAATCTTTAGGGAACCCTAAGAAAGTGTCGAGGGGCGATTGTGGCGGAGTGGCGGATTCTCGCGTCGCCTCGGGGCAGGAAAGAAACGCCGCTGGAAAATGACACCAATGTCAATTATGCGATGGGGACCCACGACGGGCACGAAACGACAAGAGGAGCGCGGCCAGGCATGTTCGATCTGAAAAACAAGGTGGCGGTGATCACCGGGGCGGCCGGCGGCATCGGGCGCGGCATCGCGCTCGCCCTGGCCAAGCGCGGCTGCCATCTCGCCCTCGCCGACATCGACGAGGCGGCGCTGGCCAGGACCGCGGCGGAATTCGCCGGCAAAGGCATCAAGGTCACGCAATACAGGCTCGACGTCTCGAACGCCGAGCAGATCAAGGCTTTTCCGGCCCGCGTGCTGGCCGATCATGCCGGCGTCGACCTCCTGTTCAACAATGCGGGTGTGGCCATCGGCGGCACCTTCGAGCAGGTCTCGGAAGAGGATTTCGACTGGCTCTTGTCGATCAACCTGTTCGGCGTGATCCGCATGACCCGGGCCTTCATGCCCGTCCTGCGCCAGAGCGCCGAAGCCCGGATCGTCAATCTGTCGAGCCTGTTCGGCCTGATCGCGCCGCCCGGCCAGACCGCCTATTCGGCCAGCAAATTCGCCGTGCGCGGCTTTTCCAACTCTCTCCGCCACGAACTGGAGATGGAGGGCGCGAAGATCGGCGTCACCGTGGTGCATCCGGGCGGCATCGCCACCTCGATCGCCAAGAACGCCCGTATCGCCGCGGCCATCGACAAGGCCGAGGCCGACCTCCAGCAGAAGAAGTTCCAGACCTTCCTGAAGATGCCGCCCGAGCAGGCGGGCGAAATCATCGTCCGTGCGGTCGAGAAGCGTCAGCCCCGGGTGCTGGTCGGCAACGACGCCAAGGCCGCGGGCTTCATCGAACGCCTGTTCCCGGTCGGCTACTGGAAGATCATCGGCCGGCAGTTGAACTGACGGCTCCCTGCTCCTCCATGGCCGGGGCGGGCACCGGGCGCTGCCATTCGGGCGGCGCCCACAGGTGCTTGAGGCGGAGCCAGAGCGGTCCGGGACGCGCCACATCACGCACCATATCGATGAATTCGTGGAGGTTCAGGGTCAGGATGTTGTTGGAGCGGATCTGCCGCACGATGCCGTAGTCGACCTTCTCCTCCTCCGCGACGAAGGTGCCGAACAGGCGGTCGAAGACGATCAGCACACCGCCATAGTTCCGGTCGATATATTGCGGATTGCGACCGTGATGGGCGCGGTGGTGCGACGGCGTCACGAAGACATATTCGATCCAGGCCGGCAGCTTGCCCACCGCTTCGGTGTGGACGAAATATTGATAGGCGAGGTCGCAGGCATAGATCGCCATGGTGACCTCGGGGCTCACGCCGAGCAGCATCAGCGGCGCGAAGAAGAGCCAATAGCCGGTCAGGGAATAGAGCATGCTCTGGCGCATCGCGGTGGAGAGATTCATGCTCTCCTCGCTGTGATGCACCACATGGGCGCACCAGAACCAGCGGATCCGGTGCGATGCCCGGTGGAACCAGTAGTAGCAGAATTCGGTCAGCACGAAGAGCGGCAGGATGGTCCAGCCGTTCACCGGCACGTCGGCGATCCGGTGGTCCCAGATCCAGTGCATCGCCGCCATGAAGACGAAGGCATGGCCGAACAGTTCGAAGAGCTGATAGGCGCCGCCGACATTGAAATTGGTCAGGATCGCGCCCACACGGAAGCGCTCGGTGCGGCCGCGCCGCTTCATGACCCAGAATTCGACGCCGAGTGCCGCCACGAAGACCGGCGACAGGCCGATCAGGATGATCTGTTTCCAATCCGCTG
>NZ_JBAZKR010000016.1:0-57287 GCF_041650655.1 Zavarzinia sp. | reverse complement strand
GACCGCTGCCACACCGACCGGCTCGGCCAGTTCGGCGAAGTGCTGCCCGGCAACGCCTACGGCTTCTGAGCGCAGCCGATTGACGCCCGCCCCCGCCTGCCGTTACAACCGGTCGCGTGTCCCCGTAGCTCAGCAGGATAGAGCACAGGATTCCTAATCCTGGGGCCGTGAGTTCGAATCTCGCCGGGGACACCACAAATTTCGCCCCGAGACCGCAGGTGCGAGGCAGCGCCATTGCCGAACAGGCCGCATAGGTCGGGGCCCGTCGCCGGGCCCCGATCTCACTGCGCCAGGCCGCCGAGCAGCATATATTTCAGCTCGACGAATTCCTCGATGCCGTGGGGGCCGCCTTCGCGGCTGTTGCCGCTCTCCTTGATGCCGCCGAAGGGGGCAAGTTCGGAGGAGAGCAGGCCGGAATTGACCCCGACCATGCCGTATTCCAGCGCTTCGCCGACGCGGAAGATGCGGCCGACGTCACGCGAATAGAAATAGGCGGCGAGACCGTATTCGGTCGCATTGGCGGCGGCGATCACCTCGTCTTCGGTCTCGAAGCGGAAGACCGGGGCGACGGGGCCGAAGATCTCTTCCCGGGCCACCGTCATGTCCGCCGTCACGTCGCGCAGCACGGTCGGCTCGTAGAAGGTCCGGCCGAGGGCGTGATGCTTGCCGCCGGTCACCGCGCTGGCGCCCTTGGCCTTGGCGTCGGCGACCAGGCGCTCGACCTTGGCCAGGGCGTCCGGCGTGATCAGCGGTCCTTGGGTGACCCCCGGGGCGGCGCCGTCACCGACGACGAGGGCGGCGACACGCTCGGCGAGGCGCTCCACGAAGCGATCGTAGACCCCGGCCTGGACATAGAGCCGGTTGGCGCAGACACAGGTCTGCCCCATGTTGCGGAACTTCGAAACCATGGCGCCTTCGACCGCGGCATCGACATCGGCATCGTCGAAGACGATGAAGGGCGCATTGCCGCCGAGCTCCAGGGCGACCTTCTTCACCCCGCCGGCGGCTTGGGCCATGAGCAGCTTGCCCACCTCGGTCGAGCCGGTGAAGCCCACCACGCGGACGGCGGGATGCGAGCAGAACACCTTGCCGATCGCCGGTGCATCGCCGGTGATCACATTGAAGACGCCGGCCGGAATCCCCGCCCGCCGGGCCAGCACGGCGAGTGCCAGGGCGGTGAAGGGGGTTTCCGGCGCCGGCTTCACCACGGCGGTGCAGCCGGCGGCGAGCGCCGGGGCGATCTTGCGCGTGATCATGCCGGCCGGGAAATTCCACGGCGTGATCGCGGCGACGACGCCGGTCGGCTGGCGCAGCACCAGGATGCGGGCGTCGGGCCGATGCGAGGGGATGGTCTCGCCGTAGATCCGCTTCGCCTCTTCCGCGTAATATTCGACATAGGAAGCGGCGTAGTCGATCTCGCCCCTGGCTTCGGCCAGCGGCTTGCCCTGTTCGGCGGTCAGGATCTCGGCCAGGTCTTCCCTGTTTTCGATGATCAGCTCGAACCAGCGGCGGAGGACGGCGCTCCGCTCCTTGGCCAGGCGGGCGGCCCAGGGCTTGAAGGCGCGCGACGCGGCCTCGACCGCCGCCGTCGCCTCGGCCGCACCGAAGTGCGGCACGGTACCGATCAGCACGCCGGTCGCCGGGTTATGCACGGCGTCGACGCCGTCGCCCAGGAACTCGCCGTCGATCAGGCAGCGGTTCTCGAGCAGGGAAGGATCCCGCAGCGGCAGGGCCACCGGGGTCTTGAATGCGAAGGTCATTTCCCTCAGGCCCCCTGATAGGCGGCGGCGAGGGCGGTCTCGAGCTTGTCCAGCCCCTCGTCCAGCACGGCGTCGGAAACGGTCAGCGGCACCAGGACGCGGATCACGTTGGCATAGACGCCGCAGGAGAGAAGAATGAGCCCGGCCTTCAGCGCTTCCGCCGTGACCCGCTTGGTCGCTTCGGCATCGGGCTCGTAACCGCCCCCCGACTTCACGATGTCGAAGCCGATCATGGCGCCCGGACCGCGGATCGCGGTCACCGGCACGGTGTCGTTCCGGGTGTTGATCTTGGCGACGCGGGCCTTGATCCGCTCGCCGATCGCATTGGCGCGGTCGAGCAGCTTCTCTTCGGCGATGACGTCGAGCACGGCGAGCGCCGCGGCGCAGGAGATCGGCGAGCCGGCATAGGTGCCGCCGATGCCACCCGGGTCGGCCGCGTCCATGATCGGCGCCTTGCCGATCACGCCCGAAATCGGGAAGCCGCCGCCGAGCGACTTGGCCACCGTGACAAGGTCGGGCTCGACACCGGAATGCTCGATGCCGAAGATCTTGCCCGTGCGGGCGAAGCCGGTCTGCACCTCGTCGGCGACCAGGACGATACCATGCTCGTCACAGATGGCGCGGAGCGCCTCCAGGAGTTCCTTGGGTGCCGGATAGAAGCCGCCCTCGCCCTGCACCGGCTCGATGATGATGCAGGCGACGCGGGCGGGTTCCACGTCGGCGCGGAACAGGAATTCGAGGGCGCGCAGCGAATCCGCGACCGAGACGCCATGCAGCTCGTTCGGGAACGGCACGTGGAAGACCTCGTTCGGCAGCGGGCCGAACTTCCGCTTGTAGGGCAGGGTCTTGCCGGTCATCGCCATGGTCATCATGGTGCGGCCGTGGAAGGCGCCGGTGAAGGCGATGACGGCCGAACGGCCGGTATGGGCGCGCGAGATCTTCACCGCATTCTCGGTCGCCTCGGCGCCCGTGGTGAAGAACACGGTCTTGGCCGGACCCTTGAAGGGGGCGAGCGCATTCAGCCGCTCGGCCAGGGCGACGTAGCCCTCGTAGGGGGCGACCTGATAGGCGGTATGGGTGAAGTGGTCGAGCTGTTCCTTGACCGCGGCGATCACCTTCGGATGGCGGTGGCCGACATTCAGCACGGCGATGCCGCCCGCGAAATCGACGAAGCGATTGCCCTCGACATCCCAGAGTTCCGCGTTCAGCGCCTTTTCGGCATAGACCGGATAGGCGACGGAAACGCCGCGCGGCGTGGCGGCTTCGCGGCGGGCGGTGAGTTCGGCATTGGTGGCCATGGCGGCATCCCTCGGGGCTGACGAAGGCCCGAATGGTGCGGCCGAACGCCGCCGCCGACTATCAGGTTTTCTGCGCCGACTGGTGCTCTGCAAGCACCATTTCTTCGGTGCGCGCCTCGAAGAGGACGTCAGGCCGCGGCCAGCCGCCGGCCTGGCCCCGCCCCTGGTCGAGAGCGCGGAGCAGACTGCGGCAGAATTGGGCGGGCGATACCGTCTGGCCCGGGGCGTGGCGGCGCAGGCGGATCTGCCAGCGCTGCTCGGGCGCATCGTCGGCGAAGACCAGGACCAGGGTTGCATCGCCGTGGCGGGCCCGGTCCATGCCGACTGCCCTCGCTTCGGACAGGGCTCGGCGGGCGCCCTGCACCTTGGCATCGGTGAAGACACAGGCGACGAACTGGTCGCCGCTGATCGCCAGCGCCCAGATCGCCGTCGTCCTGCCCGGTCCGAGCGGGCGGTAGGCGAGGCAGGCGGCACTCACTGCCTCGCCGTCCAGAAGGCCGTAGCGGGTGAGCACGCGGACCGCGGCCGGCTCGACAGCGACGGCTGCCGGGGCCCGGACGCGGCGCCACGCCTCGACCGCCAGGACCAGGAAGGCGGCGGTCGGCAGGGCCAGCACCGGCGGCCCCCGGTCGAGCGCGAGCCAGGCCAGCGCCGCCGCCCCCAGCAGGGCGGCGACGCCGGTGGCGGCCCAGAAGCGGCGGCCGGGGGCCAACCGGAAGAGGATGAGGCTGCGCCCTGGCCGGTAATAGGTGACCGCGGTCAGCAGGACCGCCAACCGCCGCCCTGTCCTGATGCCGCTCGTCAAACCAAGGAAGGCCAAGCCGAGGGCAAGGAGCCAACCGGGCTCGTTCGCCAGCCAACGCAGTCCGGCCCCGGCGAGTAGGCAGAGGGTGAAACCGGCGATTCCGCAGAGCGGCGCCAGGACAATGGTCAACCAGAGCCGATGTTTCCGGCTCAGGGCCGGTACGACAAGGAGGCGCTCGCCCGCGGCCGGCGTCATCGGCCGGAGACCGTATCGGCCAGGGCACTGGCGAGCCAGTTGCGCAGGCGGCCCATCGAGCGCCCCTCCCAGGCCGCCGCCGGCCCGCGCAAGCCATAGGGGCCGAGGCGGATGTCGGTCTTTAGCACTTCGACGAGGCGCCCGGCGGCGAGGTCGTCGCCGACCAGCAGGCGGTTGGCCAGCGCGATACCCTGGCCCTGGAGCGCCGCCTCGATCGCGGCATCGGCATGCCAGAGCCGGGGGCCGTGCAGCGGCGGCACCGGGTCGAGCCCGGCGGCGGCCAGCCACTGGCGCCATTGTTCCCGGCTCTCTTCGTGGATCAGGGGGGCGGCGGCAACGTCGGCCGGGCCGGCGAAGGGACCTCGGCGGGCGACGAAGACCGGGCTCGCCACGGGAAAGAAGCGCGGCATCGCCAGTTCGACCAGGGTCAGGCCCGGCTGGGGCTTCAGGTTGAAGCCGATCTCGGCATCCGCCTCGCCCTTGGCGAAATCGGGCGAACGGTCGGTCGGCTGCAAGACGATGTCGACCCCGGGCAGTGCCGCCTCGAGATCGGCCAGGCGCCGGGTCAGCCAGCGGACGGCGAGGCCGGGCACGCAGACGATGCGCATCTCGCCCGAACCGCCGCGGGGCGACAGTTCCTCGGTCGCCGCGGCGATCAGGTCGAAGCCCTTGGCGATCCGCTCGTAATAGCGCCGGCCCTCGGCTGTCAGCACGATGCCGCGGCCGTCCCGCTCGACCAGGCGGACGCCGGCCCAGGCTTCGAGATTATGCAGGTGCCGGCTGACCACCGTATGGCTGACGTTCAGGTCCTCGCCGGCACGGCGGGTGCCGCCCAGGCGGGCCACCGCCTCGAAGGCGCGAAGGGCAGTCAGGGGTGGCAGGCGACGGGACAAGGCGAACCCCGGAAGTGGCGGCGCGCCGACCTTACACGGCGCAGGACCCGACCGGAACCGGGAGCTGTTGCTCGCCTGCCGCAGCGCCGATTCATTTCACATCAGCGCTTCTGTCCCATCTGGACAGCCGTTTGCGAATGCGGCCGAATTGCGGCACTGCATCACGAGACCGGAGCAGGGGCGCCGGCGGTGAGCAGGAGCATGAGGGCATACGCCTCGCGCCCGAGGCGCCGCAGCCGTCGCATGGCTTTCAGGCCTAGGGCCGACCGCCCGGTCGGCGCGCTCGGGCCAAAGGTACCTGCCGCTGGCCCTCACCCCTCGACTCCGGATCGACGTCATGACGTGTTACCTCATGCGACTCTTGCATGAGGGCCGTGCAATCCCGCGAGTGGAAGAGTGCGCCCGCGAAGGAACCGGGGAGCGCCGTGCAGGGTTCATGCTCTGACGCAGTTTCGGGTCAACTAAAGATGCGCAAATACGCCGTCAATCTCGCTGTCCTACTTGTCGTGCTGGCCGCCCATGCGGGTGTCTGGGCCTGGTTCAACCGCCCGGCCTCGATGACCGATTGGGAAGGCTCGCTGCAGGCCGTCTCCTTCGACCCCCACCGGGCCGACCAGAACCCTAACGAAGGGCGCAACCCGACTCCTGCGCAGATCGACGAAGATCTGGCGCTGGTCTCGACCTTCGCCCAGGGCATCCGTACCTATTCGACGCAGAACGGCCAGGACGAGATCCCGCCGATGGCGGCCGAACACGGGCTCGCCGTGATCGCCGGCGCCTGGCTGGACAAGCGCCAGGACAACAACGACGCCGAGATCGCCGGCCTGATCCGCGTCGCCAACGACAATGCCAACGTGAAGCGGCTGATGGTCGGCAACGAGGCGGTGCTGCGCGGCGACGTCACGGTTCCCGAACTGATCCGCATGATCAAGAAGGTGAAGGGCCAGGTCGACCAGCCGGTCTCGACCGCGGAACCCTGGCATATCTGGCTCGACCACCCCGATCTGGTCGAGGCGACCGACTTCATCGCCGTGCACCTGCTGCCCTATTGGGAAGGCGTGCCGGCCGACCAGGCGCTCGACTACATCACCCGCCGCTACGACCAGCTCGCCCGCGCCTATCCGGGCAAGAAGATCGTGATTTCGGAAATCGGCTGGCCGTCCGACGGCCGGATGCGCGACGGCGCCGTCCCCGGCCTCACCACCGAAGCCAATTTCATCCGCGATTTCCTGGCGCTGGCGCGCGCCCGCGGCTGGGACTATTCGATCATGGAAGCCTTCGACCAGCCCTGGAAGCGGCAGATCGAAGGGGCCGTGGGTGCCTATTGGGGCCTCTATGACGCCGACCGCCAGGCCAAGTTCCCGCTCGCCGGCGATGTCACCTCGGTGCGCGATTGGCCGTTGCTGGCCGCCATCGCCGCGGCCATCGCCCTCCTGCCGCTCACCTATTTCCTGCGCAAGTCGAACAACCTGCGCGCCCCGGGCAAGCTGCTCTTCTCGAGCCTGCTGATGGTGGCGGCCAACCTGATGGTGTGGACCGTCCATTACGGCACCACGCAGTACCTGAACCTGCCCATGATCGCGGTCTGGACGGGGCTCTCCTTCGGCATGGTGTTCCTGCTGACGCTGATCCTGGCCGAAGGCTTCGAGATGTCGGAAGGCCTGTTCGCCCGGCGCGAGAAGCGGCATTTCACGCCCTTCCGCCTGACGCCTGCGGCCGAGCGCGACCGCGTCTGGCCCAAGGTCTCGCTGCATCTGCCGATCTGCAACGAGCCGGCCGACATGGTGCGCAAGACCCTCGACAGCCTGGCCAAGCTCGACTACCCGAATCTCGAAGTCCTGGTGATCGACAACAACACCAAGGACCCCGCGATCTGGCAGCCGGTGCAGGCTTACTGCGAACTGCTGGGAACGCGCTTCCGCTTCTTCCACCTCGAAGTCTGCAAGGGCTTCAAGGCCGGTGCCCTCAACTTCGCCATGGGCCAGACCGCGCCGGACGTCGAAGTGGTGGGCGTGATCGACAGCGACTATCTGGTCGAGCCCGACTGGCTGAAGGCGACGATCCCCTATTTCGACGAGGAGAAGGTCGGCTTCGTGCAGGCGCCGCAGGACCATTACGACTGGGCCGGCAATGCCTTCAAGGAGATGATCAACTGGGAATATGCCGGCTTCTTCCACATCGGCATGAAGATCCGCAACGAGCGTGACGCCATCATCCAGCACGGCACCATGACGCTGGTCCGCCGCAAGGCGATGGAAGCGGTCGGCAACTGGTCGACCTGGACCATCTGCGAAGACGCCGAGATGGGCCTGAAGCTGATGCACGAGGGCTACAAGTCGGTCTATATCAACCACCGCTTCGGCCGTGGCGTGACGCCGGACAGCTTCGCCTCCTACCGCGGCCAGCGTTTCCGCTGGGCCTTCGGCGCGATGCAGATCCTGCGCGGCCGCATGTCCTGGCTGAACCCCTTCAAGTCGACCGGCCTGACGCTGGCCCAGAAGTATCACTTCATCATGGGCTGGGCGCCCTGGTTCGCCGACGCGATGAACCTGGTGTTCACGCTGGCTGGCCTCGCTTGGACCGTGGGCCTGCTGCTGCTGCCCGAGATCTTCGCCTTCCCGGTCACCCTGTTCCTGGTCCCCACCCTGGCGGTCTTCGGCTTCAAGCTGGCCTATACGTTCTCGCTCTACGCCAAGCGGGTGCCCTGCACGGTGACCCAGGCGGCGGGCGCCGCGATCGCCGGCCTGGCGCTGACCTATACTGTCGGCAAGGCCTTCCTGATCGGCCTCGTGAAGAAGGAAAAGCCCTTCCTGCGCACGCCGAAATGCGAGGACAAGCCGGCGGCCATCCGCGGGTTGCTCCATGCCCGCGAGGAAACCACGCTGATGCTCGCACTGTGGGCGGCGGCGGCGGCGGTCGGGGTGGTCTATGGCCCGCACGACAAGGAAGCCTATGTCTGGGTCGCGGTCATGGTGGTGCAGTCCCTGCCCTATCTGGCGGCCCTGGCGCTCTCCATGATCAGCGCCGTGCCGGGCCTGCGCTGGCTGCCCTTCGGCCGGCCGGCGCCCCGGCGTGAGCCGATCGCCAACGGCCGGATGCAGACCCCGGGCGCCGGGCATTGAGCACAGCCGAGCGGCCGCGCGGGCCGGGCCTCGTCCGGGCCTTCCTGCGCGGCCGCTTCTTCCGCTTCGCCCTGATCGGCACGGCGGGACTTGTGGTCAGCATCGCCGCCGTCCATCTGGCGGCGGATCTCTTCGGCCTCGACCTCTATTCGGCCGGCGTCTTCGCCTTCGTGGTCGCGGTCACCTTCACCTTCTTCTGCAACCGCCTGATCACCTTCCGCGACGCCGCGCGTGAGCCGGTGCTGCGCCAATGGGCGCACTTCGTGGTGAGCCAGCTCGGCGGCCAGGCGGTGAATTACGCCGTCTATGCCGCGACCATCACGCTCTGGCCGCTGGCCCGCGACTATCCCTCGATCGCCGTCGCCTTCGGCTCGATCGCCGGCCTCGCGGTGAATTTCACCGCCGCCAGCAAGCTGGTGTTCAAGGCGGACCGGGGCTGATCAGGTCGCCGTCGCCACCGGCGGGATCTCGCCGCGGCGGCGGGGGCGCTTCGGGGCGCTGGCGGGCATGGGCTCCAGCACATCGACCTCTTCTTCGGTCAGGGCCGCTTCGGCCGCGGCTGCGAGTTCGGCCAGGGCGTCCTTCAGGAAGGACACGAAATCGGCGATGTCCGGCATGATGCGCCGGCACGACGAGACGCCGATCGAGATCGTGCCGTTGTAGCTGAAGATCGCGAGCAGCAGGCCCATGCCGTCGAAGATCGGGCCATAGCCGATCTGGGCCACCAGCTTGCTGCCCAGGCTGTAGAGCGGGATCTGCGGCCCGGGCACATTGGTGATCACGCAGTTGAACAGCGGACGATGCGCTTCCGCCGCCTTCATGCGGGTATAGAGGCGGGTCGCCAGGGCCGCCGTGGCCGAGGGCACATAGCGGGTATAGTCGGTCAGCGCGCGGGCGCCGATCGCATTGGTCAGGCTCTTCGAGCGGGCGGTATTCTGCTGGACGGCGGCGAGCCTCTCGAGCGGATGGGCGATGTCGGTCGCGATCGAGACCAACATGCCCGAGACCTGGTTGCCGAGCTGGCCCTTCTCCGCCTCGTTGCGGACCGAGATCGGCGCGAAGGCGATCAGCGACTTGTCCGGCAGGGCGTGGTGCTTTTCGAGCCAGCGGCGCAGCGCACCGGCGCAGATGGTCAGGATCACGTCGTTGACCGTGGCACCGTCGACCGCCTTGCGGATCCGCTTCACGATATCGAGCGGGAAGATCGTGCCGTCCCAGATGCGCTGGGCCGAGATCGGCACGTTCAAAGGCGTCCGCGGCGCCTGGAAGGGGGCCGCCGGCGGGTTTTCCCGGTATTTGGGCAGGTGGGCAGCCGCACTGATCACCGAAGAGGCCAGCTTGGGCACCACTTCGAGCAGCTTGAAAGGCGCCACCACCGAGGTCGCTGCCGTGCGCAGCAAGAGCTGGCCCGCCGTCGGGATCCGTTCCGGCACCCAGCGGCGGCGCGGCGGCTCGATGTTGCGGCCTTCCGGCGTCATGTCGGTCAGGGCGAAGAGGATGTCGTTCGCGGAAACGCCGTCGATCGCGGCATGATGAATCTTCACCAGGGTGGCGAAACAGCTCGGCGGCATGCCCTCGATCGCCCCCAGCCCCTCGATCACATAGAATTCCCAGAGCGGGCGGCTGCGGTCCAGCGGATGCGAGAGAATGCGCGAGACCATGGCCGCCAGGGTGGGCCAGTCGCCCGGCTGGGGCACCGCGGTATGGCGCAGGTGGTAGTCGAGGTCGAAATCCGGATCCTCGATCCAATAGGCGCGGTCGAGGGAGAGCGGCACTTCGACCAGGCGCTCGCGGAAGGTGCGGGCGAGATGCAGGCGCTTTTCGATGCCGTCCCGGATCGCCTGGAAACTGAAGGGCTCCTTGGCGGTCGAGGGGTCGTAGAAGCAGAGCCCTGCGATATGCATCGGCGAATTAGCGGTCTCGAGGTGCAGGAACCCCTGATCAAGTCCGCTCAACTGACGCATCGATCGCCTCCCCAGCGCGGTTTCCGGCAAGGTGGAGACCGATTTGCCGCAGGAAACCGCGCCAATTCCTCACATCCGAGCCGCAGAATCATCCTTTACGCCGACAACCACGGGAAAAGACTACGCGAAGCCCGCCGGTACGTCACCGGCGAGCTGACGATCTCGGGCGAAGTGGGATCTTATGGCGCAGGCTTGATCGTCGGCATCGCGGGCAGCTGGGCGCCATTGGCAGCGAACTGCTCGGGCTTGCCGGCGGCCGGCTTGGGCACGACGTGACGGGACGGGTTCCGCTCGGCGGAGGCCGCCAGGGCGCGCGGCTTGGCGGTGGGGGAGCGCGGCTCGTCGGCCCGCTCGGTCGGGCGGCGCGGCGGTTCCACGGCGGAGCCCGGATCGCCTTCCGAGACCACCGGATGACCGATCACCACCGGCTTGCCGGCGCGGATCATGACAGTCGCGCCATGGGATTGGGAGCTGCGCAGCTGGGAGTCCAGGGTGCCGGCGGGGGCGCTCACGCGGATCGGGCCGGCTTCCTCGACACGGGCGTTGGCCGGGCGGGAATCGAGGCCCCGGGCATCGGCCGCGGCATCGTCGCCGTCGTCGCTGCGGGCCACCGCATCCTCGAAGCTGGGCGCGCCGCCGTTGTAGATGAAGCCGTAGAGCGGATAGATGCTGGTGCCGTAATCGTCGATCACCGGGTACCAGACGCGCACCATCGACCAGTCGTTACGGGGCGAGACGTCGATCACCGAAACGCCGCGGTCGACCCGGCCCTTCATACCGCTGCGCCGGCCGGCCCAATTGGCGTGATCGATTACCACTTCACGGGAATTCACGACGTTGCGGACCACCGCGACATGGCCGCGACGCATACCGTTGGCGCGCTTGAACACCATCACGGCGCCGACCTTGGGATGGCCGCCGGTCTGATAGCCGACCTGCCGGGCCTGACCCCACCAGGTCCAGGCGTCGCCCTTGATCTCGACGCCGGAAACCTGGCGCGCATAGGGGACGCATTCGACGGCCTTGGCGGGTGCGGTGAGAGAAACGGAAGCGGCGATTGCGAAAGCCACAATCAAGCCACGGCCCCAAAGCCTCGCCCGCATTGCCATTTTGCCCCCGTTCCGCTATCCGGTGTTCGCCCTGCCCAGCCGATGTAACAAACCGAAATAATCCTGTCCACCCTCAATCACCCTAGGCGCAGGGGGGATTTTGCCGCGCCGTCATTGACTTGACGCAATATATGGCCGGGAATCGCAAGGACTCGTTGCCGGATACCGCAAGCGCTTGCTATTGCTCGATAGTGTCGCAGGCAGGTTTGACCCGATACGGGCGGAAAAGATGCAGCTTCTGGAATCGGGCGAGGCGCCGGCGGTCGAGGTCGCGAATCCATCGGGACGCTCGGCGGCGGTGTTGCTGTGCGACCATGCGAGTCCCCTTCTGCCCCGCCGCCTGGGCGATCTCGGCCTGAGCGAGACCCAGCGACTCGACCACATCGGCTGGGACATCGGCGCGGCCGCCGTGGCGCGCCGCCTGTCCGCCCTGATCGATGCGCCCCTGGTGCTCTCCGGCTATTCCCGCTTGGCGATCGACTGCAACCGCCCGCCCGGTGCCCCCACCTCGATTCCCGAAGTGACCGGCGGCATCGCCGTGCCCGGCAACCGGAACCTGGGGGCCACGGAACGGGCGGCGCGCGAAGCCGACCTGTTCCGCCCCTATCACGCCGCCATCAGCGCCCTGCTCGACCGCCGCGCGGCCGAGGGGCGCCCTTCGGTCGTGCTGGCGATTCATTCCTTCACGCCCGACCTGGGGACGCCGCGGCCCTGGCAGATCGGCATTACCTATGGCCGCGACCGACGCCTGGCCGGGCGCCTGATCGATATCCTGCGCCGGCGCTGGCCCGCGCTTTCGGTCGGCGACAACCAGCCCTATGCGGTCACGGATTCGGGCGATTACGCCATGCCGGTCTATGGCGAGGGGCGCGGCCTGCTCCATGCCCTGATCGAAATGCGCCAGGACGGTGTCGCCGGCAGCGCCGGCCAGGACATTTGGGCGGCCCGGCTCGCCGAGTGCTGGCGGGCGCTGGAGCCGGGGCTGGAAGCCCTGGCCGCGGCCTGATCCGCGGCGCGACCGCCCCAGATCGGCATATTTTGCATATGCGAGATTTTATTCGCTGGTGCAGCATTTTCCCGTTCGGTTGCGCGAACGAGGAGAAGCTGATGCCCATGATCGAGTGGCTGTGGCGAGGTTGGCTCGCCCTGATGATCACCCTGTCCAGTCTCGGCATCGCCCAGGCGGTGACCGATGTCGTGCATCAGCCGCCGATGCCCTGGCGCCCCGACCCCTTCGGCGCGCTGATTCCGGCCGACCCCGCCATCCTGGCCGGCTTCACCGCCTGAGCAGGCTCAATTGGTCACGGTGAAGCTGTTCCGCGCGACAACCGTGGCCGGCAGCGGCACCAGGGGAATCTGCGGCATGATCCGGCAGGCGCCGCCTTGGTAATCGTAGGTCGCGGTAATGGTGATGGGGCTGGAAGCCGAGTCCATGACGTAGGTCGGCACGCAGCCGTTGCGGCTCATGAAGCCCGGCTGCACCTCGTTAGCGAGCTGGGTGAAGATGGTCTGGCGGTCGGCCGCATCCTCGCCGAGCGAGACCAGGCGCGAAATCTCGCCGAGCCGGTGGCGCAGCTGGACATAGTCGGAGAAGACTTCGCCATAGGACAGAATGCCGAACAGCAGCATGAACATGAGCGCCGCGACCAAGGCGAATTCGATGATCGAAGCCCCCCGCTCGCCGTCCGCCTGTCCGCGGTCGCCGCACTTGTGATGACGCATCTCGAACGCTCCGCTCCTGTCGACCTTGCCGACCACGCTAGTTGACGAGGCGCGAAGCCCCATTGCAAGAAAGGTTGGCCCCGACATCGACCTTGTCGAGCCCGAGCCCGAGGAAATCGAGCAGGACGTTCAACAAGGGATCGAGGGCATTGGACAGCACGCCGACGATCGGCCGCAGGATGGTGTCCGTGATGCTCTGCGCCGCCGTGAGGTGACCCAGGGCGTAAAATGGATTGCTCGACAGGCTGCCCGCAGCCTGGCCCGGCTCCACCACCTCGACATTGGCGCCCGCCAATGTGTCGGACAGGCTGGCGATCAGATTGCTCGTCGGATAGCTGCAATAGCCGGGCGCCGCGCCGATTTCGGGCGGATCGGTATAGGGGTCGTCGCAGGTATAGCCATAAGGGTCGCTGCTGCCCGGTGCCAGCGTGGTCTGACCATTGCCCAACAGGGGCGCGTCGACCCGCAGGGCGACCCCGCCGCCGGCGAAGGCGAGTCGGGGTTCGGTCGTCGTGCTGGTGGTCGTCGTGCAGGACAGTTTGGCGTGCAGGAGACCGCAGATCTTGTGTTCGCTCACCGTCGTCCTGACCGTGCCGAAATCGATCAGGGGGGCCGGCAGCATCACGGGAAAACTGTCGGAGGCGAAGACGGCGGCCGGATTGGCCAACACGCCGGCGTCGACATGGGCGACACTGGTTTCGACCACCGTCGACAGATGCGGCGGCGTCGCCCCCGTGCCGCAACTATAGTCGGTGACATAGGCTTCGCCGCCGCCGAGATCGAGCACGGCATCGAAGCCCGCTCCTTGCGTCTCGCCGCGATCCAGAATCTTGATGTCCAGCACGTCCTTGGTGTCGGAGCGCGTGACATCGCAGGCAAGAATGCAGGCGACCGAACCGATCAACCCGTCGACCAGGGTGACGAGATCACCGACCGCCCCGACGACGTCGAGCGACAGCGTATCGTTCAGCACCACCACCGCCGGATCGACCAGTTGCGCCAATGCGTTCAGAAGCCCGGTCAGGCTGTGCATGATCGGCAGATTGACAGACAGGTGGACCCGGATCTGCGCCGTGCGGACATAGATCGCATCGGCCCCGGTCTTCTTGTCGGCTTCCTGTTTTGCCCGTTCGGGATTGCCGATGGCCGACAGGCGGGGGGGTTCGATCACGGCGAAGCGCAGGGTGACCGTGGCAACGCCGCCGAAAAGATTGGTGTGCGGAACGTAATCCTGTAACGCCTGCGCCAGCGCTTGTCCGGGCTGGCCACCGCCCAGTGCCTGCAGCAGGGCGGTGATGCCCTCGTCCGACATCACGATCTCGCCCGCCAGGGCATTGCGGCCGTTCGCCGCCAGGAAGAAGGCTTCGAGCACATCGAGCACGCCGAGGTCGAGATCGAGTGCAGAGTCCGGCAGGCCGGACTGCATCGCGACGACATCGCCGACACGGATCAGGGCCGGGCCGACCGTGGCGGCCGTCGCAGTCGCCACCGTCTGCAGGACGAGGCCCGCCGTCGTGTCCGGGCCGAGGACCTCGATCGCCGCCGCCAGCAGTTCGGAGACCCGGAACGAAGCGTCGAGCACTTGGGTATAGTCGCCGGCCTGGAGGTTCAGAGACGCGCCGTTCCGCAGGATGAGCCGGTCGAGGAAACTGTGCAGATCCAGCTTGGCATCGACCAACCCTTCCCAGCCGACCAACGTCAGATTGACCTTGCCGCCCAGCAGGCCGAACAGCCGGGCCAGGGCATCGTTGTCGAGGCTCGCCAGCGTGCTGCGGATGGTGAGCCGGGCGAGCGGTGAGCCTGGCTTGGCCGCGACCGCCCGGGCACCGACACCGACCGCCGCCACATCGTAGATCCGCGCGAAGAAGCTGGGTACCGTCACCGCGCCGTCAAGGCGGACGGCGGTGCAATCCGCGCAACTCGCCCCCTGGGCGACGAAGCGCTGGTCCGGCCGCGGGCGACTGCCGGGCACGCCGAAATCATAAGTCCCGAGGCAGAGATTGACGATCCCCGGCGCCTCCGGGGCGCCGCAACCGGCCGCCACCTGGAGGTGCTGGCCGCCCGTGTAGTCGAGATCGAGTGCGGCCTGGGCGGCCCGGACCGCCGCAGCCCCGTTGCCGGCCGACGCGCCGAGCCCGCGCGTCGCCGCGATCGCCGCGAGGTCCAGGGAATCCTGCAAGCGCTGGCGCTGGAAGTAGGTGTAACCGAGGTCGATCACCATGGCCATCATACCGATCAGGACGGAAAGCCCGGCGATGAAGAGCAAAGCGGCGACGCCGCGCTCGTGCTCGTGCTCGTTCCCTGTCCTGTGTCTCGCACTCATTCAGTGTCCCGCGACGCCGATCCAGCCTTCATCCCGGACCATTCAGCCACGGAACCGTGGACGCCTTCTTAACGGCGGCAGGGAAGTCAATTCGCGAGGCGTGCCCCGGCGTTGCAAGTCATGTTGGCGCCGACGTCGATATTGGCCACGTCGAGGCCGAGCAGATTGAGCAGGAAGTTCACGATCGGATCGAGCACCGCGGCGAGCAGGGTGATCACCGGATTGAGGATCGACACGATGGTGGAGGTCAGGGTGGCGGTCCCGGTCAGCAGCGTGCTGATCAGATTGGCGTTGCCCGCCGCCGGCTTATAGGAGTCGATGTGCAGGCCCGCCAGGGTCGTTTTCAGGCCGCCGATCACGTTGCTGATCGAAAACGAATGGTAGTTGTTCGTCGCTTCGTCGAGCTTGGGCAGGGCGGAATAGGCGTAGCTATATTGCGATCCGGCGACCGTGGCATTGGCATAGAGGCCAAGGCCACCACCCGTCAGCGCATGATGCGCCCCGCAATTGGACGTCCCGCAGAGGCCAAGGAGACAGGTCACGGTGCAGGACTTGGTCCCGATATCGATGATCGTCACCGGATTGACCGCGGGTGGTGTGGTCGAGGAGAACACCGTCGTCGGGTCCAGCGTGCCGACATTCACCAGCCCCACGCTGGACGCCGCGTTGATCGACAGGGAGTCGCTGCCCGAGGCCGGGCAGGTATAGTCGGTCACATAGGCTTCGCCATAGGCCAGGTCCACGCTGACGTCGATCCGGGGCTGCGGCAGAATCTTGATGTCGAGCACGTTCTTGACGGTCGGGATGGGCAGCAGCCCGGTCAGCAGGTCGAAAAGATTCAGGCTGAGCGCACTATTCAGGATCGAGACGAGCTGCGAGGAATTGGCCAACGTGGCGACCGCGTTGAGCAGCGACGACAGCGTGTTCAGGATCGGCAGCTGGATCGAGACATAGAGGCGGATCTGCCCGGTCCGGACATAGATCGCTCCTGCGCCGGCCCGCTTGTCGGTGGCGGCCTTGGCATCGGCCGGATTGCCGATCGCCGAGAGCTGGGGCGGCTCGATCACCTTGAGCTTCACCGTGACCGTGGCCGCCCCGCCCAGGATGCTGGTGAGCGGCGAGAGCGCCGAGAGCAGCGACGACAGCGTGCCGTAGTTGGGAAGCGAGCCGCCGACCGAATTGAGCAGGCTGGTGACCCCGGCCGTGCTGAGGGTCAGGCCGGTCGTGCTGAGCGCCGAGGCCCCGTTGGCCGCCACAAGCACGCCCTGGAGGAAGTCGAGCAGGGCGATATTGGTGTCGAGCCCGGCGGCCGGCGTGCCGGTTTCGAGGTCGATCAGCGAGCCGAGCTTCACTGTGGTCGACTTGATGCCGGCCGAGATGGAGCCGATGAAACTGTTGAGCGCCAGGCCTGCCGTACTGTTCTGGCCGACCGCACTGACGACGCCGGTGAGCAGGCGCGAGACGCTGATCGAGGTGCTCAGCAGGCTGGTATAATCACCCGCCGCGATCGAAACGCCGAGACCGCCGCCGCTGATCAGGCCGTCGAGATAGGAGAGCAGGTTGACATCTGCGCCGACCAGCCCGGTCCAGCTCACCGCCGAGACGTTGACGCCGCCGCCGAGCAGTCCGAAGACCGGGCCGAGCAGGGCCGACTGGCTGGTGTTCAAGGTGGCGAGCGAGCTTCGGATGGTCAGCCGCGCCAGCGGCGTCGCGGACTTGACCGCGGTCGAGACCGCCCCGATGTCGAGCACCGTCACGTTGAAGATGCGGGCGAAGAAACTGGGCGCCTCGCTGTGCGCGAAGAGACGGACGGAGGTGCAGGTGGTACAGCTCGAACCCTGCGCCGTGAAGCGGCTGGCCAGGGCCGGCCGGTTGTTCGCGGTCCCGGCGTCATAGCTGCCGAGGCAGAGGTTGATCACGCCTTCGACCGCCGGTGTGGCACAGCCCGAAGCCACGGTCAGATGTTCCGAAATGCCGTAGTTCAGATCGATCGCGGCCTGTGCCGCATTGACCGCGGCGACCTGATTGCCGGTGCCGTTGGTCAGTGCCCGCGCCCCGGCGATGGCGGCCAGATCGAGGGCGTCCTGGAGGCGTTGCTTCTGGTAATAGGCAAAGCCGACGTCGACTACCATGGCGACCATGCCGATCAGAACGACCAGGCTGACGGCGAAGAGGATGGCCGCGATGCCGCTTTCCCCCTGTTGGCCGATCCCCCGCGATCCCCCCATGCGCGCCGCCCTACCGCTCCGCCGCCCTATTGCACCGTGAATTCGTTGGTCGCGACCAACTGCGTCGGCATCGGCAGGAAGAAGCTCGGCATCAGGCGGCAGCCCGTACCGTTCAGATTGTAGGTCGCCTCGAGCCGGATCGTACCCGGCACGAAGCTCGGGTCGAGGATGCTGACGCAATCGGCGTTCAGGCTGCTGGTATTCAGGATCTGCGCCTTGGCGGCAGTGTAGCGGCTCTGGCGGTCGGCCGTGCTGGTCCCGGTGGCGACCTGTCGCGACAATTCGCCGACCACATATTTCAGTTGGACGTAGTTCGCCAGGATCTCGCCATAGGCCATGATGCCGAGCAGCAGCAGGACCATCAGGCCACTGACGACCGAGAATTCGATGATGGCGACGCCGCGTTCGCCGTCAGCGCGCCTCGAGCGCCTAAGGCACCAGCTTCGCATTGTTGCACTCCAGGTTGATCACGGCGACGTCGGCGGTGCCGACGCTGAGGCCGAGCGTATTCAACAGAAGATCGACCAGCGCATCCAGAATCGGCGTCAAGGTGACCGAAAGGATGGTGGTCAGCAGGCTCAGTACCGGATTCAGGATGGCCGACAGCACGTCGCCCAGCACGCCGGTCAGGCTGAGCCCCAGCGAACCCACCAACTGCGAGACCAGCGTGGTCAGGATCTGGCTCGTGCCGGTGTGGATGCTGCTCGGGAAATCGGCATTGTCGGGCGCTTGGCCGGTCTGGCTGAACAGGGCGTAGAGGTCGGGGAAGGCCTTCTTGCTGGTCGCGTCGCCCCCCTTGACCTCGGCCGCCAGGGTCGGCGCGCCGACTGGCAGGTTGACCCCGATGCCGGCACCAAGCAGCGGAATGCCGAACAGCTTCACGCTGAGCAGGGTCAGAGGATCGGCATGGGCCGCGATGTCGTTGGACAGGAAGGCGGTCTTGTCGATCTGGCCGATGAAGGCGCCGAGCAGGCCCGTGTCGATATTCATGGCGACATAGCGGTCCGCCGTGTTGGCCGGTTCGCAGCCGAGCTTGGTGACCACCGCCTGGGCCGGTGCCACGTCGACGCCGACCGAGAGATTGTTGCCGTCGGGCAGCAACTGGATGCTGACCCCGAGCAGATTGAGGATGCCGAGCAGGCCGTTCACCAGGCTGACCACCGAGCCGAGCGGGCCGGTCAGGTCGACCTGCAGCAGCAGACGGATCTGCGCCGTGCGCAGCAGGTTGTCGCCATTCTTGATGTCGTCGTCGGTGATCACCCGCTGGCCCGAGGGAGGCTGCATCTGCTCGACCACCGAGAGATCGAGGCTGGCGCCCAGGAAGGTGCCGAGGGAGAGGGCGACCGGATGCTGGCCGGTCGCATTGCTGGCCGCGGGCGAGGCCGCGAAGAGTGCCGCCGTGACCAGGTCGAAGACATTGATCGGCACGGCGAGGCCGTTCTGGTTGGTCCCCGCCGCGACGCCCAGGAGGTCGCCCAGCTTCACATTGACGTCGTGCAGGTTCAGGAGCGGCAGTTTGGAAATGCCGGGGAAGGCATCGCCGAGACCGATGCCGAGGCCGAGCGCCGCCGGATCGCCGTTGGCGGCATTCTTCGCCACGTCGGCGACCACGCCGAGAATGCCGAGGGCCGAGACATCGGCCCCCAGGAGCTGGTCGTAATTGCCGACCTGGAGACCGACCTTCACCGCATATTGGTCGAGCAGGCCGAGCAGGTCGATGTTGGCGCCGACCAGGCCGTTGTAGTCGAGGGCGGTCAGATTGACGCTGGAGCCGAGCAGGAGGCCCAGGATCCCGTTCAGCAGCCCGGGGCCGAGCGAGGCGAGACCGGAGCCGATCCGCACGGTCGCGTAGCGCCCGGTGGTGACCGCGGTCGAGCGCGCGCCGACGTCGAGACTGTCCTGCGCCAGGATGCGCGAGAAGAAGCGGGGCGAGGGGTCGGTGGCGGTCAGGCGCACCGCCGTCGGCGCCGACGACGACGTGCTGCTCTCGACCACGAAACGGTCGAGCACCCCGCGCGAGCGTTGGTAGCTGCCGAATTCGACACCGGACAGACTGTCCCCGGTATAGTCGTTCTGGACCAGCACGGCGACCGCGGCCGAGCGGGCGCGGCCCCGTTGGTCGGTCGCGCCGTCGAGCTGCCGGGCGGCCGCGATTGCCGCGAGATCGAGGGAATCCTGCAACCGCTGCTTCGAGTAATAGGCATAGCCATAGTCGACCACGAAGGCGACCATGATCAGCAGGATCGGCAGGACGACGGCAAAAATGATCGCCGCGGCGCCGCGTTCGTTCCCTCTACGCATGAAACCGACCATCGCCCCGGACCTCGTTGCTTCATGCGGCGCAGAGTATCCCCACGCCCTCACTGCTTCACACCGTTTCAGGCTCAAATTGATCCGGTAGTGGTTAATTTTCCGGGAAGCTTTGCGGGAACTCGCCCGGCAATTGAACCGATTCGGTTGCAATGGCCCGAATTCACCCCGCGCCCGCCCCGAATGCCATGGCCCGGGTCACCGCCGCATAATGGCACATGGTGGCGGCCAGGACGAAGAGATGCCAGATCGCGTTCTGGAAGCGCAGCCGGTGCCAGAGGTGGAACAGCGTGCCGGCCGAGAAGAGCAGCCCGCCGACGCCGATCAGGATCGAGGTCGAGGTCTCGAGATTGTGGAGCAGGGGCCGGGTCGGCACGACCAGGATCCAGCCGAGCGCCAGGTAGACGCCGATCGAGGCGCGCTCGAAACGGCGCGGGAAGGCGATCTTCACATAGACGCCGATGAGGGCGACGACCCAGATGGTGGTGGTGATGGCGATCGCCCAGGCACCGTCGAGGTAGCGCGTGGTGAAGGGCGTATAGGTGCCAGCGATCATCACGAAGATCGCCGCATGGTCGAAGCGGCGAAGGAATTCCCGCCGGGCCGAGGGCTTGGTCAGATTATAGGCGGCCGAACAGATCAGCATGGCGTTGAGTCCGGCGGCATAAGGCAACACGGCGGCGAAGGCCCAGCCGTCGCCGAAGATGCCGACCAGGGAGAGCAGCACGACCGTGCCGAGCAGCGCGAAGCCGACACCGACAAGATGGACCCAGCGATCGACGACGAGTTCGGCCGTGCTGTAATGGCGGGGCCCCCAATCATAGACCGTGTCGCTCACACTCGCCTCGTTCCCGTGCCGCTCCCCTGTAACAAGAATAGAAAGCCGGGGGTGGCGCCGCTAGTCCATTCGGTCGATTGCAGGCCGGCGCCCCGCTTCTAGGGTGGCGCGTGTCTCGGCGTGTTCGTTGTTTGCCGAAAACCGACAATCACGACGGAGCGCTTCCATGGAACGCCTGAAGGGTATCGACGCGTCGTTTCTCTACATGGAGACGCCGAACAACCACATGCAGATCGGCATGTTGTGGGTGCTGAAGCGGCCGGAAGGTGCCACCGGCTCCTATTTCGACGCCGTCCGCGCCCTGGTCGAGAGCCGGCTGCATCTCTCCAAGACCTATCGCCGGCGCCTGGTGCCGGTGCCTTTCGACATCGATCACCCGATCTGGATCGAGGATCCGGATTTCGACCTCGACTTCCACCTCCGCCATATCGCCGTGCCGCCGCCGGGCGACCGCTCGAAACTGCTCGAACTGGTGGCCCGGCTGCATTCGCGCCCGCTCGACCGTGCCCGACCGCTCTGGGAAATGTATGTGATCGAGGGCCTGGAGGACGACCAGGTCGCGGTCTATGTGAAGATCCACCATTGCTGCATCGACGGCATGTCGGGTACCGAGCTCATGGTCTCGCTGCTCGATTTCGGGCCGGAGCCGCGCGACGTCCCGCCGCCCGAGAAGCCCTGGCGGCCCGAGCGCGCCCCGACCGATTTCGAGATGCTGCTGCGCGCCTCGGTCCACGGCGTGGTCACGCCGATCCGCAGCTTGCGCCGCCTGCCGCGGGTGATCGGCGCCGGCATCGCCTTCGGCCGCAAGGCGCTGGCACGGGAAGAACCGCTGCCGACGGCACCCTTCCAGGCCCCGAAGACGCCCTTCAACCGGGCCCTCACCCCGCACCGCCGCTATGCCGTGGGCGAAGTCTCGCTCGACCGCATCAAGGCGGTGAAGAACGCCGTGGGCGCCACGGTGAACGACGTCGTGCTGGCCATGTGCGCGGGGGCGCTGCGCCGCTATCTCGATGCCGCGGGTGAATTGCCGGCGAAACCCCTGCTCGCGGTCTGCCCGGTCTCGGTCCGGACCGAAGGCGGTGGCGATGCGAACAATGCGGTCTCCGCCATGTTCGTCTCGCTGGCGACCGACATCGCCGATCCGCTCGACCGGCTCGCCGCGATCAAGGCCTCGACCGCCCATGCCAAGGAGGCGATGAAGGCCCTGCCCGCCAATACGTTGCAGGACTGGTCGATGTTTGCCGCCCCCCTGGTGGCAGCCCAGGCGGCCCGGCTCTATTCGCGCTGGCGGATCGCCGACCTGCACCGCCCGCCCTATAATGTGATCATCTCGAACGTGCCCGGTCCGCCCTTCCCGCTCTATCTGGCGGGGGCGGAACTGCTGCATTCCTATCCGATCTCGCTGGCGATCGAGGGCATCGCCCTCAACATCACCATCATGTCCTACCGGAACGAAGTGGCGATCGGCCTGACCGCCGACCGCGAAGCGGTGCCGGACATCGAGCACATGATGGAGCAGATGCCGGCCGCCCTGGCCGAGATCGAGGCCGCCCTGGCGAAGCGTCCCTGACTCTTCGTCAGGGTGCCCTCACATCTTTCATCCACGCCGCGAGTTCGGCCGGGAGATCCTGCGCAGCAGCCAGAAGCGCCGCCCAATCGTCCGGCGGATCGTCGCGCTCGAGCATGGCCTTGAAGACCGCGTAGGGATCGTTCTTGGCGCCGCGGGCCCGCAGAGTCGCCTCGTCGTTCACCCAGGCGAAGACGATGATCTTGGCGCGACTGTCGTAACGGAAGAACAGCCGGAAGCGCTGGCCGAACTTGGCCCGCGACCAATGGCGGTAATCCCCGCCCATGGTGTTGCCGATGCGGTAATTGGCATGGCCGGGATCGGCCGGGACCACCTCCAGGACCAGCTTGGCGATGGCGGCCAGGGTGCGGACATTGGCATTGCCGCGAAACCCCTCGGGGTCTGTCGCCCGCGCCCGGCGCGCGGCATCGGCCAGACCGCGGATCTGACCGAGCATCATGTCATGGAAAAGGAGCGTCCAGCCGCCGACCGTCAGAGGCAAACATCGCCCTCGATCGGCTGGTCCAGATCGACATCGACTTCGCGCCGGACTGCCTCCAGGGCGTCGAGCAGGTCGGCAGGCAGAAGGCTCACGGCCCGGGCCGCCGCGATATCCGCGGCGATCAGGCCGAGGAAGGCGCCGATGGCGGGATCTTCGTGCGCGGCTTCGACCGCTTCGACCACGACCCGATGGCCGTCGGTGCGGAAAACCACTTCGCCACCGTCACGGACGCCGAGGACCTGGCGAACCGCCAGCGGCAACGTGGTCTGGCCCTTGGGGCTGACGATACAGGTCCTGGCGATGACGGCTGGATCGGCCATGGCGCGGCTCCTCGTTCGGGAGCCACAAAGGTAGGGATTTTTCCCTACTTTTCAAGCACGGCTTGAAAAGCGACCCCTCCCCCGGGCGGGAGAGGGGCCGCATCAGGTGCGTTACTTGTCGACGCGCAGCGCCACGAAGCGGAGGTCGCCGGCGCGGCTGACCAGGAAGAGCACGGACTTGTGCCCGGCGTCCTTCTCGGCCTTCACCTTTTCGGCGATCTGGGCCGGGGTCTCCACCTTGGCCTGCGCCACTTCGACGATCACGTCGCCCGGGCGGATGCCCTTTTCGGCGGCGGCGCTGCTCTCGGCGACGTCGGTGACCACGACGCCCTTCACGTCGTCGGGGACATTGTTCTTGCCGCGCAACTCGTCGGTCAGGGGCGACAGGGTGAGGCCGAGCACGACCTGGGTCTTGGTCGGCGCCGCGCCGCCCTTGTGGCCGCTGCCCGAAGCGTCGGCGATCGCCGTCTCGTCGAGCTGGCCGACCTTGACCTGGACGGTCTTCTCCTTGCCGTCGTGCCAGACCACGACCGGCACGGTGTTGCCGATCTTGGTCTCGGCCACGATGCGGGGCAGGGTGCGCATGTCGGGCACCGGCTTGCCGTCGAAGGTCAGGATGACGTCGCCGGCGACGATGCCGGCGACCGCAGCCGGGCCCTTGTCGTCGACGCCCGCGACCAGGGCGCCGCGCGCCTTGTCGAGGTTCAGGCTCTCGGCGATCTCGTCCGAGACGGACTGGATGCGCACGCCGAGCCAGCCGCGCCGGGTCTCGCCGAATTCGCGGAGCTGGGCCACGACCTGCTGGGCCAGGGCCGAGGGGATCGAGAAGCCGATGCCCACCGAGCCGCCCGAGGGCGAATAGATCGCGGTATTGATGCCGATGACATTGCCGTCCATGTCGAACAGCGGGCCGCCCGAGTTGCCCCGGTTGATCGCCGCGTCGGTCTGGATGAAGTCGTCGTAGGGGCCGGCGTTGATGTCGCGGTTGCGGGCCGAGATGATGCCGGCCGAGACCGAACCGCCGAGACCGAAGGGATTGCCGATGGCGAGCACCCAGTCACCGACGCGGGCCTTGTCGCTGTCGCCGAAATTGACGAAAGGCAGCGGCTTCGACGGCTTCACGATGAGCACGGCGACGTCGGTCTTGGGGTCGTGGCCGCGCAGTTCCGCCGGCAGCTTGGTGCCGTCGGCCAGCGTCACGGTGATTTCTTCCGCGTCCTGGATCACGTGATTGTTGGTCACGATGACGCCCGAGGGATCGATGACGAAGCCCGAGCCGAGCGACTGCACCTTGCGCGGTTCCGGCTTGCCCTGGCCCTGACCCTGGCGCTCGAGGAAGTCCTTGAACAGTTCCTCGAAGGGCGAGCCGGGCGGGAACTGCGGCATGGGCACCTGGCCCTCTTCGTCGCCGCCGTCCTCGCCGCCGCTGCCGGAGACGATCTGGGTGGTCGAGATGTTGACCACCGCCGGGCTGAGCTTCTCGGCGAGGTCGGCGAAACTGTCGGGGGCGCCGCGGGCATGGGCGGCCTGGGCCCCCATCATCACGGCGAGCAGCAACAGCCCGACGAGCAGGACGAACAGGCGGCGGTGGAGGTCGTCGGCCGCGGCCGACTGCACCCGGGCCCTAGTCACTCTGAGATCCATCACCTGACGGCTCCATTGTTTGCGGCGGACAGGATTGGGTGCCGCAACGCTTCCTGCAAGAGAATTGAAGGATGAAGACGCCTTCACCCGCGTTCCGGGGTGTAGGCGTGGAATGTGGACGCATTATGACCGAAAGGCGCCGCCATCGCGGGCCGGGCGCCACCTCGCGGCGGCGCCCGGGCCTCGTCACTTCGCGGGTGCCGATCCGCCGACCATTCCGGCGATATTGTCGAGATAGCGGAAGAAGTCGCTATCGGGCGACAGCACCATGGTCGTGGTCTTGTCGGTCAGAACGGCGCGGTAGGCCTGCATCGAGCGGTAGAAGGCGAAGAACTTCGGGTCCGAGCCGAAGGCGTCGGAGAAGATCTTGCTCGCCTCGGCCTCGCCCTCGCCGCGCCGGATGTCCGAGTCGCGCTGGGCGTTGGCGATGATCACCGTCGCCTCGCGGTCGGCTTCGGAGCGGCGCTTCTGTGCCGCTTCCTGGCCGGTGGCACGGATCAGTTTGGCTTCCTGCTCGCGCTCGGTGCGCATGCGCTGGAAGATCGCCTGGCTGTTGGCCTCCGGCAGGTCGGCCCGGCGGATGCGGACGTCGACCACCTCGATGCCGTTCTCCTTGGCCTTCTCGTTCACCTGCTGGCTCAAGTTGCGCAGCACTTCGGCGCGCATGCTGCCCCGCGTCGTCTCGCGCGGGTCGATCAGCAGGGCCGTCAGGGGCTGGCGGCCGATGACGTCGCGCAGGCTGGACGAGATGAAGGTGGCGAGCTGGCGCCGCGCCGTCTCCTGCGTGCGCAGGCGTTGGTAATAGAGCAGCGGGTCGACGATCCGCCAGCGTGCAAAGGCGTCGATCACCACCCGCTTCTGGTCGGCGGCGATCAGTTCCTCGGCCGGGGCATCGACATTCAGCACCCGTTTGTCGATATAGACGACGTTCTGCACGAAGGGCAGCTTGAAGTGCAGGCCGGGTTCGGAGACGACCTGCTTCGGGTCGCCGAACTGCAGCACCATGGCTTGCTGGGTCATGTCGACGGTGAAGACCGAAGACAGGCCGACGATGGCGAGGGCGCCCGCGACCACGGCGCCGATGACGAGACTGCGGCTCATGGCTGGCCTCCCGCGGCGCCGGCCCCGGGCTTGGCGACCTCGGGCAGGGGCAGATAGGGCAGCACACCCTGCGACGCTGCGCCGGTATTGAGGATCGTCTTGTTCACGTTGCGCAGGATCGCTTCCATGGTCTCGATGTAGAGGCGCTGGGTGGTGACTTCCTTGGCGCTGTCATAGGCCTTCAGGACCGAAAGGAAGCGGGCCGCCTGGCCCTGGGCGTCGGCCACCACCTGCTGGCGGTAGCCTTCGGCGTCCTGGTAGATCTTCTGCGCCAGGCCGCGGGCCTGGGGCACCTTGTCGTTGTAATAGGCTTCCGCCTCGTTGCGATACTGTTCCTGGTTCGCGCGGGCGGCCTGGACGTCGCGGTAAGCTTCGATCACGGCGGCCGGCGGGTCGACCCGGTGCAGCTGCAGTTGGGTGATCTGGATGCCGGCGCCATAGGTGTTCAACACCTGCTGGATCAGGTCGCGCGCCTCGCGCGCGATCTTCTCGCGGCCCTCGGTCTGGGCGTCCTGCAGGCGCGACTGGCCGATCACCTCGCGCATGGCGGAATTGGCCACGGCGCGCACGGTTTCGTCCGGGTCCTCGACGTTGAAGAGATATTTGCCGGCGTCGTCGATCACCCAGAAGACGGAGAAGGCGACGTCGGCGATATTCTCGTCGCCGGTCAGGATCAGGCTCTCGTCCGCCCCTTCGCGGCGCAGGCCGCGCAGGCCGTCGGTGTTGGTCAGGCCGACGTCGACCCGGTTCTGGCTGGTCACCGAGGGAGTCTCGACGCTCTCGATCGGGGCGGGCAGATGGTAGTGCAGGCCGGGCTGGGTGGTCTCCACCCATTTGCCGAAACGGGTCACGATGCCGAGCTGATCGGGCTCGACCCGGTAGAAGCCGGTGGAAGCCCACAGGCCGATGGCGACCAGCGCCGCCAGCAACACACCCCGGCGGCCCCAGCCGCCCTGGGGAACGATGTCGCGAAAACGCTCCTGACCGCGCCGCAGCAGGTCTTCGAGGTTGGGCGGCTGGCCGCCCGGTCCACGCTGGCCCTGGCCCCAGGGGCCACGACCGCCGCCGTTGCCCCCGCCGCCCCAAGGACCGCCATTGTTCTGCCACGGCATGCTGACGCGATCTCCCACCTTAGACGTGCGCCCCCGCGGCGGCTGTTGGGTGCCGGCCCGCGATGCGCTATACCCCACGAGGGCGGCGATTCAGCCGCCGAATGCTGCTTGCCCCTCGCAATGTGGGCGAAACGCCGGGTATTTCAAGGACGAAGGCGATGACGATTTCCCGCGACGAGGTTCTGGCCGCCCTGGAGCGCGTCCCCGATCCGAGCGGACGAGGCAGCGTGGTAGCCGCCGGGCGGATCGCGGGACTCATGGTGAAGGACGGCCATGTCGCCTTCTCGATCGAGATCGACCCGGCCGAAGCGGCCGCCCTGGAGCCCCTCCGCGCGACCTGCGAAAAGGCGGTGATGGCACTGCCCCGCGTGCTCTCGGTCACCGCCGTGCTGACCGCCCATCGCGACACCCCGCCGCAGCGCCCGCCCCAGGGTGCTGGCCAGCAACCGAAGCCGAATGCCATTCCCGGCGTTTCCAAGGTGATCGCCGTCGCTTCGGGCAAGGGCGGGGTCGGCAAGTCGACCACATCGGTCAATCTGGCGATCGGCCTCTCTCGCCTGGGCCTCAAGGTCGGCCTCCTCGACGCCGACATCTACGGTCCCTCGATCCCGCGCATGCTGGGCCTTTCGGGCAAGCCGCGCACCACGGCGGCGAAGAAGCTCGTGCCGATGGAAGCCTATGGCCTGAAGGCGATGTCGATCGGCCTCCTGGTGCCCGAAGATCAGGCGGTGATCTGGCGCGGCCCCATGGTGATGAGCGCGATCGGCCAGCTCCTCTCCGAGGTCGACTGGGCGCCCCTCGACGTCCTGGTGATCGACCTGCCGCCGGGTACCGGCGACGCCCAACTGACGCTGGTGCAGCGCGCCCCCCTGGCCGGCGCCGTGATCGTCTCGACGCCGCAGGACATCGCCCTGATCGACGCCAAGAAGGGCCTCGCCATGTTCCAGAAGGTCGAGGTGCCGGTGCTCGGCATCGTCGAGAACATGAGCTATTTCATCTGCCCCCATTGCGGCGGCCGTTCCGACATCTTCTCCCACGGCGGCGCCCGCGAGACGGCGGCCCAGCTCGGGGTCGACTTCCTGGGCGAGATCCCGCTGCACATGTCGATCCGCGAGCATTCGGACGACGGCCGGCCGATCGTCGCCCTTGCGCCGGAGAGCCCCCAGGCCGAAGCCTATATGGCCCTGGCGCGCGAGGTCGCGGCCCGGATCGAGACGGCCGGGCGCCCCGCGCCGCGCATCACCTTCGCCTGAGACGGGCCTGCGTGAGCGCCAATCCCGACACGCATGACGCGGCGGCGGTGCCGGTGGCGGCCCCGCCCGCCTCGCTGCTCGACGACATGCGCCGGCTCGGGCGGAAGCCGCGCACCATCCTGCTCTCGATCACCAGCCTGTTCCTGGGCGTAGGCTTCCTGACCTGGGCCTCGCTCACCTGGTCCGGCCACCAGAGCGCCCTGTCGGCCGCCCGGGACGAGGCCCGCCTGCTCTCCCGCGTGGTCGACGAGCATTTCCAATGGACCATCAAGGGCTCCGACCTCGTCCTCCGGCAGGCGGTCGAACTGGTCGCCGAAGACGGGCTCACCCCGCTCTTCGCGACCGAGAGCCGGCGCCTGCACCTGATCGGCATGGCCCGGCTGCTGCCGCAGATCGGCTCCCTCTGGTTCTTCGACGACAAGGGCCGGGTGGTCTATTCGACCAGCCAGGGCCGCGCCCCGCCGGCCGATTTCGCCGATCGCGACTTCTTCCAGGCGCATCAGAGCGGCGAAGAATTCTTCATCACCCCGGCCAACCGCAGCCGCCTGACCGACAGCGTCTATTTCTCGATCAGCCGGCGGCTCGAATACCAGGGCCGTTTCGCCGGCGTCGTGCTGGCGGCGATCGACATGGGCTATTTCGCCAAGTTCCACGGCGGCTTGAAGGTGCCGGCGACGACGGCGCTCGAATTGTTCCGGACCGACGGGCGGCTGGTGGTGCGCTGGCCGATCAACGACGACATGGTCGGGCGCGACTTCCTCTACACCCCCTTCTTCCACGAGAATCTCTCGGGCGGGCGCGAGGAAGGCGCGGTCGAGGCGCCGACCATCGTCGACGGCACCCCGGCCGTCATCGCCTATCGCCGGATCGCCGGCCTGCCCCTGGTGACGCTCGCCTCGATCGACCGCGCCGCAGCCTTGCAGGAATGGCGGCGGACGACCGGCATCGGCTTCGTCTTCGTCGTCCTGGCGGGCGGGCTGATCGGCGGTCTCGCCGTCTTCGGCCTGCGCACCGTCGACCGCGAGGCGGCGGCCAAGGACAAGCTGGCCGCGCGCACCGTCGAGCTCGAGGAGGCGCTGGCCTCGCGCACGCTCCTGTTCAAGGAGATGCACCACCGGACCAAGAACAATCTCCAGATCGTCTCCAGCCTGCTCTCCTTGCAGGCCGGGCAATATGGCGATCCGACGTTGCGCCAGGGCTTCACCGACACGGTGAACCGGATCCGCGCCATGGCGCAGCTCCATGAACAACTCTATCAGGGCGGCGAATTCGCCACCGTCGACTGCGCCGCCTTCCTGCGCGCGATCGGCGAGAGCCTGACTGGCGAGGGCGGCACCCGCGGCCGCATCGCCCTCGAACTCGAGCTCTCCAGCATTTCCCTGCCCATGGACCGGGCCGTGCCGCTCGCCCTGATCGCCAACGAGATGCTGACCAACGCCCTGAAGCACGGCTTCGGTGACGGCCGCAGCGGCACGATCCGGATCTCGCTCCGCACAGTCGAGGGCCAGCTCGAACTGGTGATCGCCGACGACGGCGCCGGCATGCCCGAAGACCAGGGCGGCATCGAAAAGGCGAAGAGCTTGGGCATGCGGCTGATCCGCGGCCTCGCGGTGCAGCTCAAGGGCAAGGTCGACTTCGCCTCGCCCGGAGCGGACGGGGGCACGCTGGCGACCCTGCGCATCCCGCTCTGAACGGCGGCGGTCTCAGGGCCGGCCTGCGGCCAGTTTCTCGACCCCCGGACCGGCGGCCAGGGTAATGCCGAAGGTGCCGAACAGCAGGCTCGCCTGTTCCGGCTCGTCGATGCCGAAGACCAGCACCGGCTGGTTGGCCGCCCGCAGATGATCGATGAATTGCTTCACCGCCTTGGGTTCGTGTTCGAGCCGGGGCAGCAGGCGCGCGTGATTCAGGGCGACACCGGCGAGGCCGTCCCGGCGCCCGTCGACGCCGCGGCTGTCGAGCCCGTCGAGCTCCAGCCAGGCACCGCGGCCGAGGCCGGCCAGACGGCGCAGGAAGACGGTCAGCCGCTCGCCCGTCAGCTCCGGCGGCAATTGCTCGACCAGGGGCATCATCCGGTTGCGCACCGCCGGCGGCAGGCCGTTCACCATGGTGGCCAGCCGGCTGGCGGAGGGCGCATGGGCGAGCGTCGCGTAATGCAGCGGCGTCATGATCAGGCTGGCGCCCTCGCCGGTCATGGCCCATTCGACGGCGCGCCCGGCGAGCGCGATGTCGAGTTCACGCTCGAGCGCCGGCTCGATGCCGTGGTGCCGGCGCAGCCAGGTGATCCAGCGGGCCGAGCGGTCGTCGAATTCGGCGATCGCATGACGGGCGGCGGCGAGGTCGCGGCTGCGCGCCGGACGCGCTTGCACCGTGCCTTCGTCGAGAATGTCGGCGATCACCGTCTCGATCTGCTGGTGACGGCCGCTGTCCTGGCGGATGCGATCGGCCAGCTTGCGGGTGAGGTCGCCCGGCACGTTCGGCCGCGGCGCCGCCAGGGCGGCATCGGTGGCACCGAGCACCGCCGCGCCGCCGAAGGCTTCGAGCGAGGCGAGCGCGCCGCCTTCGCGGACCAGGCGGTGGCGGGTCATCTGGGCGATCTGCTGCATCCGGCCGAGGGCGTCCTCGACCGTCGCGACGTCGAGCATGAAGACCAGAAACATCTCGTTCTTGACCGCGACGAACAATTCGCCCGGGCGCAATTCGCCGGCCAGCACCGCGGCCGCGGCGATGCGCGCCCGCTCCTGCGTGTCGCGCCAGATCGAACCGAGGCTGCGCACCAGGTCGTCGTCGGCGACGATCTCCAGGAGGCCGAGGGTGACCGCCTGATGCTCGATGTCGACCCGCCGCAGCATCGCCCTCTCGAAGACGTCGGGGCCGGCTTCCAGCGGGTTGACGCGCGGCGCCGGGGCGGCCGCCGGGGCATTGGTGCTGCGCAGAGTCAGTACGCGAAAGATCCGGCCGCGATGGTCGACACCGCGGGCCATGCTGACCGTCGCCCCGCGCGCACCGCGCTCGGGCGCCAGGAAAGTGGCGGCGGCCAGGCTGCCGTCGCCCGGCGGCGTGCGCAGCTCGATCACCTCGGCGAGCGGCCGGCCGATCAGGGCCGGCACGGCGAGGCCCGCCTGTTGTGAGAAGATTTCGCTCGCCAGGGTGATGCGGTCTTCCTCGTCGACGACCACGATACCGTCGCGCAGGGAATCGATCAGGGCCGGCAGCAAGCGGTCCGCACTCGGCGCCATCGCCTGGTCGGAGCCCTTGGCGACCACCACGCCCGCGGCTCGTCCGTCGTGACGGCGCAGCAGGCAGCGCAGATGCTCCGGCCCATCGCCTTCCAGCGCCACTTCGGCATCGAAGGCATTGCCGGCATAGTCGTAGACCTTGACCGCCAGAGGCTCGACCACCTCGCCCTTTTCGGCGGCGCGCACCAGGCGGTCGACCGCCCTACGCTCGCTCCAAGGCCCGAACAGGATCGCCAGGGTCTGACCTCGCGCCTCTTCGGCCGGCCAGCCGGTCAGGGCCGTGAAAGCGGCGTCGGTCTCCAGGATCTTGGTGTCGAAGCCGGTGGAGAGCCGGGCGCTCGCCATCGTGTCCTGCTGGGTCGGCGCCGCGAAGGTCATGACTTACCCGAACATGGTGGCGAACAGACCGTCCAGGAAGCCCGACACCTGCTCGACCCAGAGTTCGCGCGACTGGCGATAGGTCTGGGCATGGCCGCCGAAGCCTTCGACCGCGCTCTCCGCGCCGTCTTCCGCCACCGGCGGCGGGGCCTGCCACAGGACCGCGGCGGGATCCGCGGCGGCCAGGCGTTGGGCGTCGGCGAAGGGGACCACCGGGTCGTCCTTGGCGTGGATGATCAGCAGGGGCCGGGCACCCAGGCGGCCGATCACGTCGATCGTCCGGCCATCGCGTTCGGCCAAGCCCCAGAAATGATCGGCACCCCAGAGCACGAGGCGGGTCAGCAGGGGCGGCAGGCCGGTCGCGTCCTCGACCTCTTGGCCGACCACGGGGCCCGAATCGGCATAGGTCGAATCGACCACGACGGCTTCGATGCGCGGATCGGCGGCCGCGGCATAGATGGCCACGGCGCCCCCCATCGAGGTGCCATAGACGGCGACGCGCCGGCCGGGACTCCGCCGCTTCACCCAGTCGACGGCGGCGATCACATCGCGCGCCTCGTCCGGGCCATAGCTGGGGCCGCGCGGCCCGGCACCGGAGTCGCCGTGGTTGCGGAGATCGAGCGCCAGGACGGAATAGTTCCGGCCGAGCAGGTCGCGCATCATGCCGGTCTGGTCGATATAGTCATCCGCCCGCGTCCCGCCCGAGCCGTGAACCAGGATGACGGTCGCCTTGGGCGCCTCGGCCTCGGCCACCCAGGCCACCAGGTCGACGCCGTCGGCACTTGCGAAATGGACGGTCTGTACGGCGAGGTCGGCCGGGGCCGGCGGCACGGCCTGGCGGTACTGCGCCATCAGCATGCCCGGCAGGACGCCGAACAGCACGGCCGCAGCGACCGCCACGAGCAGCACCACAAGGAGAACGACGCGCCGCATCTCGCCCTTTCTGTTCCAGGCCGGATCGGCACCGCTTTACCACGGGATTCGGCGAAAAAGCGACCCCGCGCGGTACCATTTGCCCCCGAAACCCTGGCAGATGCTGGTTAACAGCCCCATAAGGCCGACTTTCGCCTCAAAGGGCGGCGCGCAGCAGGGCCGAGACGCCGAAGCCGATCAGGACGAGGCCCGAAAGCCGGTCGATCGCCGCCAATAGGCGGGGCCGGAGGAAGCGGCGGGCACCGCCGGCCGCGGCCACGATGGTGAGCTGCCAAATGGCCGAGCCGAGGGCGAGGCCGACGACCGTCGTTCCCGCCGCCAGGGCGCCGCCCGCGGCGGCGAGGCCGATGCCGGCGAAAGCCCCGGCGAAGGAGATGATGGTGAGCGGGTTGGTCAGGGTGAGGCCGACCGCCGAAACATAGGCGGGCAGCACGGCCCCCCGGGCCGGCGCCGCCGCTGCCGCCTCGGGCAGGGCGATGCGCCGCCCGGCGGCGCGGATGCCGCCGATGCCGAGCCAGACCAGGGTGGCGCCGCCGATCAGGCCGAGCAGGCGCGCCTCGTCGACCAGCACGGCAGTCACCGCCGACAGGCCGAAGGCGGCGCAGGCGGCATAGAGCGCATCGGCCGTGGCGGCGCCGAGGCCGGTGGCGACGCCGACCGGCACCCCTTCGGCGACGGTCCGCTTGAGGATCAGCAGCGAGATCGGCCCGACCGGCATGGCGATGAAAAAGCCGAGAGCGAAGGCCGAGGCGAAGAGGCCGAAATCCAGGTCCATCATAGGCTGCCGACCGGCAGGGCGGTCGTCTCCTTGGGGGTCGAAAGGGCGAGCTGGGTCTCGCTCCGGGCGAGGGCGCCGGTCGCCTTCAGGCGTTTCAACAGGGTTTCGAGGGCCGCCATGTCGGCGACCCGGACCTTGAGCAGGTAATTGGCAGCGCCGGTCACGTGATGGCATTCCATCACCGCCGGATCGGCCGTCACGGCGGCGACGAATGCGTCCTCGTCCGCCCCTGCGGCCAGCGTCACGGTGACGAAGGCGGTGATGCCGAGGCCCAGCGCCACCGGATCGGCCAGCGCCACGATGGCGCGCAGGGCGCCGCGCGCCAGCAGCTTGCGCACCCTCTCGTTCACCGCCGAGGACGACAGGCCGACCGCCTGGCCCAATTCGGCGAGGCCGAGCCGTCCGTCCTGTTGCAGCCGCGCAATCAAGGCGAGATCAATTTCGTCCAGCATTCACCACAATCCATCTGGGAAATTTGATACAGATCAATTTTCAGCCGCATAATCAGGAAACAATCCTGTTATTTCTATATATGTCAGGAAAAATTCCTTTTTCAATTCCATTTTCAGGATATTTTGCTATTGCACCCTCTCTGCCAGGAACCGTGGGTCGGGCCGGGGTCGTCCGTTCAGCGGTTGCGGTGGGCGGCGGAAGTGGCTATTGCCATGGCCAACGTCCGTTTGCCGCACGGCATGAAAGTCTGACAATGAGCAATCTGAACCAGGAGCGGGTCCTCAGCGTTCACCATTGGACCGACCGGCTGTTCTCCTTCACCACGACGCGCGATCCGTCGCTGCGCTTCATCAACGGCCAGTTCACCATGATCGGCATCGAGGTCGACGGGCGGCCGCTGCTGCGCGCCTATTCGGTCGTCTCGGCCAACTACGAGGAACATCTGGAGTTCCTGTCGATCAAGGTGCCGGACGGCCCGCTGACCTCGCGCCTCCAGCACATCAAGGTGGGCGACACCGTGCTGGTCGGGCGGAAGCCCACGGGCACGCTGATCGCCGACAACCTGCTGCCCGGCAAGCATCTCTACCTGCTCTCGACCGGCACCGGCCTCGCCCCCTTCATGTCGATCATCAAGGACCCCGAGGTCTACGAGAAGTTCGAGAAGGTGGTCCTGGTCCACGGCGTCCGCGAGGTGGCCGAACTCGCCTATCACGAGCAGATCGAGAAGGAATTGCCGGAGAACGAATTCTTCGGCGAATTCGTGCGCGAGAAGCTTATCTATTACCCGACCGTGACGCGCGAGCCCTTCCGCAACCAGGGCCGGCTGACCGACCTGATCGCCAACGGCAAGCTGTTCACCGACATCGGCCTGCCGCCGATCTCGCCCGAGAACGACCGTGTCATGCTGTGCGGCAGCCCGCAGATGCTGGGCGACATGGTGAAATGGCTGCAGGCCCACGGCTTCACCGAAGCCAGTTTCTCCAAGGCCGGCCATTACGCGATCGAGAAGGCTTTCGTCGAAAAATAGGGCCTAGTAGCCTCGGCGCTCCCGTCAGTGAGTTGCGCCATGGCCCTGCCCGATCGACCGAACGTCCTCTTCATCACCGCCGACCAGTGGCGGGGCGAATGCCTCGGCAGCCTCGGCCATATGGTCTCGACCCCGACCCTCGACCGTCTGGCGGCCGAGGGCGTGCTGTTCAGGCGCCATTACGCCAGTGCCGCCCCCTGCGGGCCGAGCCGGGCCTGCCTGCACACCGGCATGTATCTGATGAACCACCGTTCGGGCACCAATGGCACGCCGCTCGACGCGCGTTTCACCAATGTCGCCAAGGAGGTGCGCAAGCTCGGCTATGCGCCGACCCTGTTCGGCTATACCGATACCGCGGCGGACCCGCGCGGCAGGCCGGCCGACGATCCGGCGCTGGCGACCTACGAGGGCGTGCTGCCCGGCTTCGACATCGGCTGCCGCCTGCCGGAGGAACCCACGGCCTGGCTGAAATGGCTGCGCGCCAAGGGCTATGAGGTGCCGCCCGATCTCGAGATCTATCACCCGGTCGACAATTACCCGGGCGCCGAGGGCAAGGGGCCGAGCTACCCGCCGCCCGTCTTCCCGGCGGAAGATTCGATCACCGCCTTCCTCACCGGCGAAGTCCTGGCCCACCTCGAGAGCGAGGGCGAGCGGCCCTGGTTCGTCCATCTGTCCTGGTTCTGTCCGCATCCGCCCTGGGTCGCGTCGGAGCCCTACAACACGATGTTCGACGCCGATGCGGTGCCCGGCTTCATCCGCCGCGAGGCGCGGGTCGAGGAGGCGACGCAGCACCCCTGGCTCGCCTATCAGATGGGCCGCGCCGGCTATCGCGCCCCCGAGTCCGACACGGTGATGCGCCAGTTCAAGGCGACCTATTACGGGTTGATGCGCGAGGTCGACGACCAGCTCGCCCGGATCGTCGCCTGGCTGAAGGAGAAGGGGCAGTACGAGCGGACCCTGATCGTCTTCACCTCGGACCATGGCGAACAGATGGGCGACCATTGGCTGCTCGGCAAATCCGGCTATTTCGACCAGAGCTTCCACATCCCCCTGATCATCCGCGACCCGCGCAGGAATGCCGACGGCACCCGCGGCAGGGTGGTGGAGCATTTCACGGAATCGGTCGACGTGACGCCGACCATCCTCGACTGGCTCGGCCTCGACGTGCCGGTGCAATGCGACGGCACCAGCCTGATGCCCTTCGTGCTGGGCCAGAAGATCGAGGGTTGGCGCGACGCCGTCCATTGGGAATACGACTTCCGCGACATTCGCGGCGCCGGGCCGGAGAGCGAACTCGGCCTCACCATCGAGGGCTCCAACCTCGCGGTGATCGCGGACGAGGAGGTGAAATACGTCCATTTCGCCGGGCTCGACGCCCTGCTGTTCGACCGCCAGGCCGATCCCGGCGAATTCGCCAATCTGGCCGCCAAGCCGGACAAGGCCGCCCTGCTCGCCCGCTATGCCCAGAAGATGCTGTCCTGGCGCATGCGCCACATGGAACGCTCCCTGAGCCATTGGCACCTGGGCGAGGGCGGCCCGGTGTTCCGGCGCTGACGCCCCGATGACCAAAGCCCGGGAACCCTATCGCTTCGGCGTGACCCGGGCGCCGGAACTGGCGGCGCCGGGCGGGGTCTGGTTCAACGTGCCGGGCCCCCTCACGCTGCGCGATCTGCGCGGGCGCCTGGTGATCCTGGATTTCTGGACCGCCGGCTGCGTCAACTGCCACCATGTGCTGCCCACATTGGCGATGATCGAGGCGCGTTTCCCGCGCGAAGTCGCGGTGGTCGGCATCCACAGCCCGAAATTCCCGGCCGAGCGCGGCCCTTCGGTGGCAATGGCGGCGATCGCCCGCCTGGGCATCGGACACCCCGTGCTGCACGATCCCGGCCTGCACCTCTGGCGTCACTATGCCGTGCGCGCCTGGCCGACCCTGGTGCTGATCGGCCCGGACGGCAGGATCGTGGCGAGCGACGCGGGCGAGCCCGACGCCGCCCGCCTGATGGCCGCGGTCGAGGCGATCGTGATGGCCGGGCGGAATGCCGGCACCCTGCTGCCCGGCAGCCTGAGCCTGATGCCCGCGCCCCTGCCCGGCGGGCGCTTCGCCTTCCCGGGCAAAATCCGCCGCCTGCCCCTGCCCCTCGGCCGGGCCGACTATGTGCTGGCGGACACCGGGCACCACCAGATCGTGCTGCTCGACGCCACCGGCGGCGAGGTGGCGCGGATCGGCGCCGGCATCGCCGGACCGGGCGACGGCCCCTGGGGCGGGGCGCGTTTCAATGCGCCGCAGGGCGTCTTTGCCGATGGCACGGCGATCTGGGTCGCGGACACGGGCAATCACCTGATCCGGCGGATCGACCTCGGCGCCTTCACGGTCTCGACCGTGGCCGGCTTCGGGCGGCGCGGGCCGATCCTGCAGGATCCCCTGCCCGGCCCGATCGCCGGCCTCGCCTCACCCTTCGATCTCGTCGGCGACGGGCGCCAGCTCTTCGTCGCCAATGGCGGCAGCCACCAGATCCTGGCCTATGACCTCGGCCATGGCATGATGCGGCCCGTCGCCGGCAATGGTGCCGAGGGCTTGCGCGACGGCGCCGGCTTCGACGCCGTGCTGGCCCAGCCGAGCGGGCTCGACCGGGCGGCGGACGGCTCCATCGGTTTCGTCGACGCCGAAAGCTCCGCCCTTCGCCTGCTCGATCCGGCGACGGGGGCGGTCACCACGCTGGCGGGCCAAGGCCTGTTCGATTTCGGCGCCGTCGACGGCCCGGCCGAGAGCGCCCTGATGCAGCATCCCCAGGCGCTCTGCTTCGACGGGCCGCGGCGTCTCCTGATCGCGGACAGCCTGAACGGCCTGATCCGCCGCTTCGACCGCGACACGGGCCGGCTGGAGACGCCGGAACAGACTTGCGAAGACCCGGTCTGCCTGCCCGGCGGCGCGCCCAACGGGATCTGCCCGGATGGTGCCGGCGGCTTCATCCTCGCCGATACCGACAATCACCGGCTGCTGCGGTTCGATCCGGCGCGCGGGACGACGGTGACTTTCGCCGCATGATGATAGAGTGAAATTCGCCCTGATTCGTGCCGGTGAGAAAGACATGGCGAACGCCCGCGACACCAAGCTGCCCGTGCCGACCGAGGCGCCGCCGCGCGTCAAGCAGCCGGTGCCGGCCGCCGACGCTTCGCTCGGCGGGCTGATCGGCTGGGCCTTCGTGCTCGCGGTGACGCTGGGCTGGCTCGCCGCCGCCAGCGTCTATCTGGGCGACGTGGTGGGACTGACCGCCCTCGGCAATCTGGCGCCGCACGAATTGGCCGCGGTGCTGACCGGCGTCTTCGGCCCGGTCGCCGTGCTCTGGCTGGTCGCCCTGATGCTGGACCAGCGCGCCGCGGTGATGCGCGCGCTGGGCGGCCGCCCGGTCGCAGCCCCGCGCCTGCCCGCCACCCCGGCACCCGGCGTCGGCGCCGAAGGGGCGGCCCGGGTGAAGGCCGAGACGGACGCGCTGCGCATCGCCACCCTCGAAGCGCGCGAGGCGACCCAGGACCTGGTCGCCCTGGTCTCCACCCGGATCGAGGACCTGCGCAAGGTGATGCAGGAAGCGCGCGAGACCCGCTCCACCATCGGCGGCGCACTCGACGCCCTGTCGAGCGCCACCCGCTCGACCTCCGACGCCCTTTCCGGCGCCTTGGCCGCGATCGAGCAGCAGGTCGACCAGCGCCTGACCCGGCTCGCCGATGCCGCCCGTTCCGCGGCCGCCGCCTCGGCCGCCGCCTCGGCCGACCTGCAGCGCCAAGCCGACGCCATGCTGGCCGCGGGCGACGCGGCCGCCGACAAGGCCGACACCGCGACCGCCAAGCTGCGCCAGGTCGGTACCGACCTCGACCTCGCCGCCGGGCGCGTGGTGAGCGCCGCGGACGAAGCCTTCGCCACCCAGGACCGAAGGGTCGACGCGATCGAGAAGGCGCTGGCCCGGGTCGGCGCCATCAATGCGACATTGGACGAGAGCATCGGCTCGACCCGCGCCGGCATGATGGGGCTCGAAGACGCCGCATCGGGCATCGCCCGGCGCCTGTCCGACGCGACCGAGGCCCTGTCGGGCGAGAGCCTGCGGCTGCGCGATCTCGCCGAGGCCAGCCAGGCCGCCATCACCATGGCCGCCGGCTCGACCGCCCGCGCCGGCCAGGCCGTGGGCGAGGCCAGCGATACAGCACTCGCCAAGCTGCAACAGACCGAACGCAACCTGCGCGCCCTGGTCACCGCGACCCAGTCGGAAGTCGGCCGCGCCGTGACCGATTTCGCCACCCTCGGGGAAACCCTGCGCCGGAGCGCCAGCGAACACGCCGAAATCACCACGAGTGCTACCCAGCGCGCCACCGTGGCCCGCGACCAGCTCCGCCGCGTCGCCGAGGAGATCGCCGGTGCCGGCAACGAGGCGAGTGCCCGCAGCCATGCCGCCGCCGATGCGTTGCGCAACAGCGCCACTGCCCTGACCGCCCATGCCGACAATGCCCTCGGCCGGCTCGGCGAAGTCGGCCAGGGCTTCGAGGCGCTGGCCACCAGGCTCCGCACCGCGGTCGACGACGCCCAGGCGCGCGGCGGCGAGGCCGGCCGCATCGCCGCCGAGACGGCACGCGAACTGGCCCGCGCGGGCGAGAAGTTGAAGGACGAGCTGCGCGCCATGGAGGCGGCGATCGACGATCACGCCCGCACCCTGGAGACCGCCGCCGGCCGCGCCGCCACCTCGATCGAGGAAGCGGGCCGGCGCTTCGCGGCCGAGGCCGGCAATCTGGACGACGAGACGGTGCGCGCCGTCGCGACCGTCGACAATGCCATCAAATCCCTGGCCCGCCAGGGCACCGACGTGATCGCCACGGCCGACAATGCGGTGCAGCGCCTGGGCACCGTGGTGACCGGCTTCCGCCAGCGCGCCGACGCCCTGGCCGAAGGCGCCACCGCCGCCGAACGCCGCCTGAACGAGAGTGCCGCCGCCCTGGACGGCCGTGCCCGCGAGTTGACCGGCACCGCCGATACCGCAGGCGCCCGGGTCGAACAGGCGGCCGATACGATCGAACGGCGCGGCCGCGACCTCGAGTCCGCCGCCGACCGGGCGAGCGCCCGGATCGATGCCGCGGTGAGCGCCATCCAGCGCCAGGGCGACATCATCGCCAGCGTCGCCGACAAGGCGACCAACGAGACCGGCAAGGCGGGCCAGATGCTGGATGCGATCGGCACCGCCATCGACCAGCGGATCGCCACCGCCCGTTCCCAGGTCGCCGATGCCGAACGCACGCTGGGCGCCTTCGCGGCCCGGCTGGACGCCGCCGCCCAGGGTGCCGTGGGCAATCTCAACCTGCTGATCGAGACCCTGGAACGCGACGATTCGAGCCTGGCGGCCCAGGCCGGCGAAGCCATCTCGAAACTGCGCGAGATGAGCGGGGCGATCGCGGTCGAGCGCCAGTCGCTGCTCGAATCCTCGGCCAAGAGCCGCGAGGAACTGGAAACCGCCATCGTCATGGCGACAAGGCGCGGCGCCGAGCTGAAGGCCCTGGCCGACGAGACGGCGGGCGCGCTCGGCCAGATCGCCCGCAACCTGGCGACCGAAACCCAGCAGCTTTCCGGCCGGGCGGACGAGACCCGGCGTGCCATGGGCGACCTGGTGAAGGCCATGGCCCACGAGGTCGAGGAGCTGGGCGCCACCGCCGCCGGGATCGAGGTGAAGCGCCAGGACCTCGAGGACGTCGACCGCCGCCAGCGCCGCCAGAACGCGGTGAAGGCCTCGGCCGCGGTGATCGAGGGGCTGAACGGCCTCTCCGTCGACCTCGCCCGTACCTTCGAGGACGAGGACCTGCCGGACGACCTGTGGCGCCGCTATCTGGGGGGCGAGAAGGGCGTCTTCACCCGCCGCCTGCTGGGCGCCAGGAGCCGCGACGGCCATGCCGGCATCGCCGCCAAATATCGCGACGACGGCGAATTCCGCACCTATGTCGACCGCTACATGCGCCAGTTCGACGAGCTGATGCGCCTCGCCGCCGAAGTGGACGACGAAGACGTGCTGGCCGCCGCCCTGAAATCGTCGGACATCGGCAAGCTGCATCGCCTGCTGGTGGCGGCCCTCGGGCGCGACCGCTAGTTCATGGAAGACGCGGCGGTCCGGCGCCGGATCCGCCGGCGCTTCCTCCGTGCGCTGGCGGTGGGCCTGGTCGCCGCCCCGCTCTCCCTCGTGCTGCTCTACCGGATCGTGCCGGTGCCGGCGACGCCGCTCATGCTGCTCCGCCTCGCCGAGGGTTACGGCATGGCCCATGACTGGGTCGGTTACGACGACATCTCCCCGGCCATGGTGCGCGCGGTGATCGCGGCCGAGGACGGCAAGTTCTGCCACCACTACGGTTTCGACTGGCAGGCGATCGACGACGCCTTGGATGCCATCGGCGAAGGCCGGCGGCGGCTGCGCGGCGGCTCGACGATCAGCCAGCAGACGGCCAAGAACGTCTTCCTGTGGCCCGGGCGGTCGTGGCTGCGCAAGGGACTGGAGGCGGGTTTCACGGTCGCCATCGAGACCCTGTGGGGCAAGCACCGGATCATCGAGGTCTATCTGAATTCGGTCGAATTCGGCCCCGGCATTTACGGCGTCGAGGCGGCGGCGCGCTTCCATTTCGGCAAGTCGGCGGCCGATCTCTCGGTGCCGGAAGCGGCTTTGCTGGCGGCCGTGCTGCCCAACCCGATCCGCTTTTCCGCCTCGAAACCCTCGACCTGGGTCAGGACCTATGCCCGCCGCATCCAGGGCCGCATGGCCGACCTCGGTAAGGACGACGTGCCGCCCTGCGAGTGATGGGGTGCCACGCCTGTGTCCCCCTGATCGTCATGGCCGTGCTCGACACGGCCATCCGCGAGAACACCGAGCCGGGCCGAGAGGCGTGGATCGCCGGGCCAAGCCCGGCGATGACGACAGAGGGTTGTCGTTACCCGCGATCTTGCGACCCGACTCCCCGACCGGACAGTCGTAGGGCGAGCCAGAGCTGACGATCGAGAGCGCTACCCTCAGAGCTGCTTGCCGCGGTTCGGGTTGTTCTGTGCCAGCGTCCATTCGACCAGTTCGCGCATGGTCTTGCCGAGCGCTGCGTCGAAGGCGCCGATGACCGCCTTCATGTCGTTCACCTGCAGCGCCGTTTCGGTGTCGAAGGTCTGGGCCGCGATGATCACCTGCTGGGGCTGCATGATCAGCTTGGCGTTGAGGCGGACATGGATCACCGGCGGCTTGCCGAGACCGTTCCGGTATTCCGCCTGGAATTCGCGGAGTTCCGAGATCAGGTTGAAATCGGCCCTGAGGCCGACCGCCTGGCGCCCGACGGCGACGATCCGCTTGCTGTTCTCGAAACTCTCGACCAGCAGGGTCTGGACCATGCGCGGCGCCCGTTCGGCCCAGCGCGCATTGTCGAAATATTTGACCTCGGTGGTCGACGGCATCAGGGCGATGTAGTCGGTGTCGAGGGCGCGCGATGCCAGCGGTTCCTCGACCACGAGCTGCCAGTTGACCTGGGCGCCGGGCGCGAAATCGTTCTTCGAGGTCAGGGTGTAGAGGCTCGGCGTCGTGGTCGCCGCCTTGAACAGCCCGCCGCAGCCGGCGAGCGAAAGGGCGGCAACGCCGGCGCCGGCCCGGCCCAGGAAGCGGCGGCGGCCGGGGGAAACGCAGACATCGGTCATCGGGGGGCGTACTCCGGCCGCTGGGTTCCGAGCAGGAAGCGCGAAGGATCGCTGTCGAGCCTTTCGCCGACCCGCTCCAGGGTGGCGACCAGGCGGCGCGCCTCGGTGATGAATTTGGCGAATTGGGTCAGTCCCTCGTCGGCGAATTCGTCGATCGAGCGGCGGTTGCTGATGACGAGATCGCGCAGCGCCACGGCGAATTGTTCGATCGCGTCCATCGCCTTCTTGGCGTCGCCGGTGATCGAGGAGATCGAACGCGCGGCATCGGCAATCGAGCTGGAGACCGTGTTGACGTTGTCGATGATTTCCTGGATCTCGGTCGACTTGGCGGCGATCGCAGCGGTCACCGTCTCGATGTTGGCGAGGGTGCGGCGGACCGATTCCTGGTTCTCGGGGCTGACGAAATTCTTCGCCTGGTCGAGGATCTCGGCCGAATTGCGCAGCACTTCCGGCAAAGTCGCGATGACCTGGGCAAGCCCGCCCTGCTGGCTCTGGATGATCGGCGGCTCGCCGTTCGGGTTGCGCTCCACCAGCGGGCTCTGGCCCTGGCCGGCGGTCATCTGGACATAGGCGACGCCGGTGATGCCCTGGGATTCGAGCTTGGCCACGGTATCCTTGCGGACCGGCGTGCCGGCCGCGACGTCGACCTCGACCTTGACCCGGCTGGGGTCGTTGCGGTCGAGCGTGATCTTGCCGACCGAGCCCACCTTGATGCCGTTGTAGCGCACGTCCGAGCCCTCGCCGAGGCCGTCCACCGCGCCCTGGAAATAGATCACGTAGCGGTCGAAGGCCGGCGCCCGCCCGGCGCCCGCGAGCCACAGCGCGAAGGCGAAACCGGCGATCAGCAGGGCCAGGGTGACCGAGCCGATGAAGAGATAGTTGGCGCGGGTTTCCATGCTTCAGAGCCCCTTCCGCGCTTCCAGTCGCGCCTTGGCATCGAGGGCGGCGCGCCCGCGCGGTCCGTGGAAATACTCGACGATCCAGGGATCGGTCTGTTGCAGCATCTCTTCCATCGTGCCGACGACCATAACACGTTTCTGGCCGAGCACGGCGATGCGGTCGCACACCGTGGCCAGGGTGTCGAGGTCGTGGGTGACCAGGAAGACGGTGAAACCGATCGTATCACGAAGATCGGCGATCAGCCGGTCGAAGGCCGCGGCGCCGATCGGGTCGAGGCCCGCCGTCGGCTCGTCCAGGAAGACGATCTCCGGATCGAGGGCGAGCGCCCGGGCGAGCCCGGCGCGCTTCTTCATGCCGCCCGAGAGCTCGGAGGGATATTTGTCGCCCGCATCGGCCGGCAGGCCGGCGATGGCGATCTTCAGGGCCGCGATCTCGTCCAGGATCTTGCCCTTGAGGCCGAGATGTTCCTTGAGCGGGACCTGGATGTTCTGGGCCACGGTCAGGGACGAGAACAGGGCACCGTTCTGGAACAGGATGCCCCAGCGCTCCTCGACCTTGCGCCGCTCGGCCGAGGGCATGTGCAGAACGTCCTGGCCGAAGACTTCGATCGAGCCCGTCTTCGGCTGGTTCAGGCCGACGATGGTGCGCAGCAGCACCGACTTGCCGGTGCCCGAGCCGCCGACCAGGGCGATGATCTCGCCCTTTCGCACGTCGAGATCCAGCTTGTCGTGCACCACCTGGGCGCCGAAGGCGTTGCGGATGCCGCGCAGGCGGATGATGGGATGATCGGCGTCCACGTCAGATCCCGATCGTCGCGAAGAAGATGGAGAAGGCGGCGTCGAGGACGATCACCAGGAAGATGCCCTTGACCACCGACTGGGTGGTGCGCCGGCCGACCGATTCCGAACTGCCCTCGACCTGCAGGCCCTCGAGGCAACCCACGACCGCGATGGTGACGGCGAAGAAGGGCGCCTTCACCACGCCGACGAAGAAGGTCTTCCACGAGACCGCCGCGGCCAGGCGGTGGATGAAGGCGTCCGGCGGGATGCCCAGGCTGGCCCAGGACATCACCATGCCGCCCAAGAGCCCCATGATGTCGGCGAAAAAGGCGAGGCAGGGCAGCATGATGACGAGGGCCAGGACCCGCGGCACCACCAGGACCTCGACCGGATCGAGGCCCAGGGTACGCATTGCGTCGACTTCCTCGTTCAGTTTCATCGAGCCGATCTGGGCCGTGAAGGAGGAGCCGGAACGGCCCGCGATGACGATCGCGGTCAGCAGGATGCCGAGTTCGCGCAGGACCGAGATGGCAACCAGATTGACCACGAAGATCTGCGCCCCGAACATGCGGAGCTGGTCGACGCCCTGATAGGCGATGACGACGCCGATCAGGAAGGAGATCAGGCCGACGATGGGCATCGCCTCGATCCCCGTCGCCTGGACCTGGGCGAAGGTGGAGGTCAGGCGGAACCGGCCGGGATGCAGGAAGGCGAGACGCAGCAGGGCCGCCACCGTCTCGCCCAGGAAGGCCACGAGCTGCAGGCCGTCGTGCGCCGCCAGCGCCACCGAGCGGCCGAAATCGCCGACCATGCGGGCGACGGGGGAGAGCCGCGGCGGCCGCTCCGGCGCCGGCCGGTCGGCCTGGGCGACCTGGCCCAGCAGGACCTCGTATTCGGGCCTGGCACCGACGATGGCCGCTGCCGCGCCTGCTGCTTGCCAGCGCGCGGCGGTGCGATGCACGAGCCAGGCCCCCACGGTATCGATGGCGTCCAATCCGCCGAGGTCGAGCTGCAGGCCGCGTCCGGCGGGCGCCGGCAGGGCGTCGAGGGCACGATCCAGGCGATCGGCATTGCCGACCACCCAGCGCCCGGCCAAGACGACGCGGACTTGTCCCGTCTCCTCGGCAATGGTGAGCAGGCCGGTTCCGGCGGAAGGCGTCATGACGGCATGGTGGAGCGTCCGGACCGATCACGCAACCGCGGCCGAGCCCCGGCCGATCTTGGTGATCATGTAATCCAGGCTGTCGGTATCCACCCGATCGCCGAAACCAGTGAGGATGCGCGCCACCACGAGGTCGCGGTAATGTTGCTTGGCCCCCGGTTCGTCGCGCAGCTCGGTCTCTTCGGCCGCGATCATGGCGACTCGGGCAAGCGGAAGCTGTTCCTCGGGCATCCCGGCGGCGATGAACAGACGGGCGATACCCTGGCCGCCCGGATCGTTCAGGAGCTGGTGGGCATTGGCGGCCGGGATGCCGGCGCGCCGGGCCATCGCACTTTCGAAGAAGAGATAATCGCCGGTCAGCAGCGCCCGCATCATCAGGGTGGGCGTCAGGCGGCCGCTGCGGTCGAGCGACTCGATGAAGCCTTCGAGATCCTGGCCGACACCATGGGGCAGGCCCAGGGTGGCGCGTTCCCGGCTCTGCAGCACGAGATCGGTCAGCAGGTCGGGGGCGATGGCGTCCCGGCTCAGCAGGTGTTGGCGCAATTGTTCGGCGACCACGGCCATCAGCCGTTCCGCCACCTGGGGCGGCAGGGCGGGACGGGCCGCCAGGGGTTCGGCCACCAGGGCCGAATCGCCGTGCCGTTCGGCCGCGCGCTCCAACGCCTGGTCGCTGAGGCTGGCGCCGGGATTGCCGACCAGGCGGCCGACGCTACGCGCATCGCCCTGCTCGACCAGGGCGTCGGCGACCGGGCCGGAGACCGCCGGGCGGCCGGCGATGGCATACATGGCACCCGGCGTGGCGGCCCGAATCAGGGCGACCAGGTCGTCGTCGGTCAATACGTTGGAGGCTTCGAGCAACGGCAGGGCGACGTGATCGACATCGCTGGCCAGCTTGATGGCGACGTCATGGGGCAGGTCGTCGGCATCCTGCACGGCCCGCGACAGGGCCCCGCGCACCGCCACCGTCGCCTTGCGGGCGACCATGCGGAAGAGCTGTTCGGTCGCGACCCGCGTCTCCTCGTCCAGGCGGCCGGCGCGCCATGCCGTGGCCACGCGGGTCACCGCGGCGGCCTGGCGTTCCGGCACCGGATCGGACAACAGGGCTTCGAGATCGGATCGGGACAGCATGGTCTCGGTCAACACTGCCTCTCGCTGCAACCAGACGAAGTGCCGCGCAGAGCGGCCACCTTCGACTTAGGACACTTCGACTTTCGGCGAGCGGCGGCGTGCCGCATCGACCTCGGCCTCTGTTCGCCTATTTTAGAGCTACACCGGAACTTCCCACACAGAGATTAACGCCGATCGGACCCGAATGATGCAAAATAAGCTGCAAATCGCCTTGATCGCCCTGTTCACCGGGCTCGGCGCCCAGGCCGCCCTGGCCGGCGACGCCGCCAAGGGCGCCGTCGTCTTCAAGAAATGCGCCGTCTGCCACACCGTCGAGGCCGGCGGCCCGAACCGCGTGGGTCCGAATCTGCACGGCGTGGTCGGCCGCGTCGCCGGCACCAAGGAAGGCTTCACCTATTCGAAGGCGATGGCCGGCGCCGGCTTCACCTGGGACAAGGAGAAGCTCGAATCCTATCTGACCGACCCCAAAACCTTCGTGCCCGGCAACAAGATGGCCTTCGTCGGCCTGAAGAACGAGGAAGAGCGCGAGGACGTGATCGCCTACCTCGAAGAACAAAAATAATTCGGCAGTGCTAAGCTCCGGGCCCCACCCGCCCGGAGCTTCATCATGGAACTTTCCGTTTCGGTCGAACGCTGGCCCATCGCCGGCGCCTTCCGCATTTCCCGCGGGGCCAAGACCGAAGCGGAAGTGGTGGTTGCCACCCTGACCGACGGCCCCCATCGGGGCCGGGGCGAATGCGTGCCCTACCGCCGCTACGGCGAATCGGTCGAAGGCGTGGTCGCCGCCATCGAGCGACTGCGCCCGGCGATCGAAGCCGGGCTCGACCGCATCGCCCTGCAATCTGCGCTGCCCGCCGGGGCGGCGCGCAACGCCCTCGACTGCGCCTTCTGGGATCTCGCCGCGAAACAGAGCGGGCGCCGGGTCGCCGAACTGGCCGGCCTGCCCCTGCCCCGGCCGGTGCTCACCGCCTATACCCTGAGCCTCGACGCGCCGGAAGCCATGGCCGCTGCAGCGCGCGCCGCGGCCAAGCCGCTGCTCAAGCTGAAGCTGGGCGGCGACGGCGAGGATTTCGCCCGGGTCGCCGCGGTCCATGCCGCCGCCCCGGAAGCGCGCCTGATCGTCGATGCCAATGAAGCCTGGAGCCCGGCCGAGACGCCGGCACTGGCCGCCCGCCTGGCCGGCCTCGGCGTTTCCCTGATCGAGCAGCCGGTGCCGGCGGGGGCGGACGAAGCACTCGACGCCGCCACCTGCCCCATTGCCCTCTGCGCCGACGAATCCTGCCACACGGTCACGGATCTGCCGCGGCTCGCCGGGCATTATTCTCATGTGAATGTGAAACTGGACAAGGCGGGCGGCTTGACGGCGGCGATCGAACTGGCGAAAGGGGCACGCGAACTCGGCCTCGGGCTGATGGTCGGCTGCATGGTGGGGACGTCGCTGGCCATGGCGCCGGCCGCCCTGCTCGCCCCCCTGGCCGATTTCACCGACCTCGACGGTCCCCTGCTCCTGGCCAGGGACCGCGAACCGGGGCTTCGCTACGACGGCGCCCTGCTCCATCCAGGCGTGGCGGCGCTCTGGGGATGAGGCCGGGGCACCACCATTTCAGCCCGGACTATGCGACCGCCCGGTACCGCCTGCTGGCCGCCTGCGCCGCGCGCGGCCTCGTGGTCGAGAGCCGGGTCCACCCCTTGCGCGGCCCGGCGGCGGAGCAACTGGCGCTCGACGTCGTCCGCATCGGCCCGGCCGGGGCGCCGCGCCGCCTGGCGCTCTTCGCCGGCACCCATGGGGTCGAGGGCTATTTCGGCGCCGCCCTCTCCCTCGGCCTGGTCGAAGACGGGCATCTGGACCATTTGCCCGAGGGCGTTTCCGTCCACCTGTTCCATGCCCTGAATCCCTGGGGCTTCGCCTGGACCCGGCGCGTCACCGAGGACAATGTCGACTTCAACCGCGATTGGATCGACTTCGGCGAGAGCCGGGCGCGCGACCGCGATTACGAGATCATCGCCGCCGCCCTGCTGCCCCCCGGGCTCGACCCCGCGACCCTGGCCGCGGCCGACGGCGAACTCCGCCATTTCGCCCGTACCAACGGCCTGCCGGCCCTCCAGGCCGCGGTGACGCGGGGCCAGTATCACCATGGCGACGGGCTCTATTTCGGCGGCTATGGTCCGACCTGGTCGCGCCGCCGGGTCTCGGAAGCCGTGCTCTGCCAGCTCTCCGGCGCCGACCATGTGGTGGCGATCGATTGCCATACCGGGCTCGGGGCCTATGGCACGGGCGAGGCGATCACCATCGCGGCGCCTGGCAGCGCCGCCTATGGGCGGGCAAAGGCCCTGTTCGGCGCCCGGGTCAAGTCGACGGTGACGGGCGAATCCCTCTCCGCCCATCTGATGGGTTCGCTCGACGAGGGCGTAGCCGCCTTGCTCGGCGACGACGGCCTCACCTTCGTCGCCCTCGAGGTCGGCACCAGGGACGGCATCACCGTGCTGGGCGCACTCCGCGACGACAATTTCCTGCATCAGCAGGGCGGGCTCGACACCGAGCAGGGCCGCGCCATCAAGGCCCGCCTGAAGGACGCCTTCGCGCCCGACGAGGCGGCTTGGCAGGACGCCGTCTATGCCCTGGGGCTGGAGACCGTGCAGGGCGTGCTGGCCGGGATCTGACGGCACCCGGGGACGCCCCGGGTGCCGCAAGGATCATGGTGTGATGCGCGGCGTGCCGGGCACGTCACCCTCGTTGGCGCGCTGGATGATATAGGCGTGGATCGCATCGGCGTCCGCATCGTTCAGCACGTCGGCGAAGGAAACCATGCCGTTGTCCTTCAACATGCCGCCCAACACGATCTCCTTGAAGGACTGGTGGATCACCGGGCCGGAATGGCGGAGATCGGGCAGCACGCCGCCGGAGACCACGCCGAAGCCGTGGCAGACGCCGCAATATTGCGCATAGAGGGCCTGGCCCTTGGCCACCTGCTCGGCCGGCGCCACATTGGGCGGCGGGGCCGGGATGGCGGCGGTCAGGTCGGGCTTGGGCAGGGTGGCGGTGCCGCCGATCTTGAAGGTCAGCACCCGGCCGATATTCGGGAAGTCCGAGGTCTTGGCCGCCCGCCCGAAGGCCAGGGCATAGGTGCCGCCGTAACCGGCCACGACCGTGACATATTGCTGGCCGTCCACCGTATAGGTGATGGGCGCGGCCTGGATGCCGGTCCAGGTCGGCGTGGTCCAGAGACGGGTGCCGGTCGCCGCGTCATAGGCGTTGAACTTGCCGTCGCTGGTGCCCTGGAACACCAGGCCGCCGGCGGTGGAGAGCACGCCGCCGTTCCACGGCCCCCAAAGTTTGGCGCGCCAGACTTCCTTCTGGGCGACCGGGTCCCAGGCGATCAGGGCGCCCGAGACCGTGGCGGGATCGACGTCGACGAAGGGCGAATTGTCGGCCCCGGTGTTCCACTGCTTGCGATGATAGGTGAATTTGCCCTGCGGCGCATAGAAGCCGGGAATTTCCTGGGTCGGGATATAGACCAGGCCGGTCTTCGGATCGAAGGACATCGGCTGCCAGTTGTGGCCGCCGAAGGGTGACGGGAAGATCAGCGCCGGCTTGGTCTCCCAGCGCGCGTCCGGGTTCTCGATCGGGCGGCCGGTCGTCATGTCGATGCCCGAAGCCCAGGTGACGGTGACGAAATTCTTGGCCGAGATCAGCTTGCCGGTCTCGCGGTCCAGGACATAGAAGAAGCCGTTCTTCGGCGCCTGCATGATGACCTTGCGCGGCTTGCCGTCGATCACCAGGTCGGCCAGGATCATGTGCTGGGTCGCGGTGAAGTCCCAGGTATCGCCAGGGGTTACCTGATAATACCAGCGGAGCTTGCCGGTGTCGGGGTCGAGCGCCAGGATCGACGAGAGATAGAGATTGTCGCCGCCGCCCGGGCTCCGGATATGGCGGGCCCAGGGCGCGCCGTTGCCGGTACCGACATAGAGCGTGTTCAGCGCCGGGTCGAAGGCCATGGAATCCCAGGCCGTGCCGCCGCCGCCCATCTTCCACCATTCGCCGGTCCAGGTCTTGGCCGCGGCTTCCAGTTCCGGGTTCTCGAAGGGCTTCGAGGGATCGCCGGGCACCGTGAAGAAGCGCCAGTCGAGCTTGCCGCTGGCCGCGTCATAGGCCGAGATGTAACCGCGCACGCCATATTCGGCGCCGCCGTTGCCGATGATGACATGGCCCTTCACCACGCGGGGCGCACCGGTGATCGTATAGGGCCAGTCGCCCACCTTGGTGTCGACCGACCAGGCGACCTTGCCGGTTCCGGCGTCGAGTGCCACCAGGCGGCCGTCGATGGTGCCGACATAGACCTTGCCCTGCCAGACCGCGACGCCGCGGTTGACCACGTCGCAGCAGGCGAACTTGCCCCATTCCTTGGGCACTTCGGGATCATAGGTCCAGAGCTGCTTGCCGGTCCTGGCGTCGAGCGCGAAGACGAGGGACCAGGGGGCAGTGACATACATGACGCCGTCGACCACGATCGGCGTCGAATGATGGCCGCGGGTGCCGCCGGTCTCGAACGACCAGGCGAGGCCGAGATCCTTCACATTGTCCTTGGTGACTTGGTCGAGCGGGCTGAAACGCTGCTCGTCATAGGTCCTTCCGTGGGACATCCAGTTGCCCGGCTCGGCATCGGCATGGGCGATGCGGGCGCCGTCGACCGTCGCGACACCCGGAGGTGGCGGCGGGGCGACATCGGCGAGGGCGAGGGTGGGACACAGCAAAAGGGCGAGCGCAGACAAGGCGCCGCCAACGCGCGAAGCGAACAATCTCTCCTCCCGATTTATTTTCTTATCAGGTCAGGAAAGACTAGCCGTCCCGTGGGGCCCGCACAATGGTGAACACGGCGTCACTTTTTGGGGGGACGGGCCGGGAAGGGCTTCAGCTTCAGCTTGGTCTGGTGATCGGGCACGGTCGACGAACCGTCGGCGTTCTTGCCCTGGAAATAATTCTTCTGCCAGCCGCGCTTGTTGGCGTCGGAGCCCTTGACCGGCAGGTCGCTGAGGAATTTGGTGCGTCCCTCGGACCATTCCTTGAAGGCGGCGGCGAGGTCGGGCTCGTCGGCCAGGCGCTTCACCTCGGGCTCGACCGTCTCGATCATGCCGCGCGGCACCGGGAAGAGGAAGGCGAAGGGTTCGCCCGCCTCGAACACCACCGGCACGTCCGGCGCCGTGAAGCGCCAGTTCATGGTGAAGGTGGCGGCCGACCAGTCGGTCTCGACGATGCCGGTCAGGGGGGCGATGCCGTGCTTGGCCTGATTGGGCGAACCGGTGACATAGAGGTTCCAGCCCGGCTCGGTCACGAACAGGGCATGGACATGGAAGGTCAGCACGCCGGAGCCGAAATGGCCGATCGCGGAACGCCCGGCGCCCGGCCCCGAGACCTGCACCGCCGCCGGCTCGACCCCTCCGGTCCAGACCGCCTCGACCCGCGTGGGACACAGCAGCTCCCAGCCGTGGGCATTGGCGATGTTGAGGGGCAGGCAGCGATAGGCGAAGCCATGCGGCGTCGCATCCATCCAGTCCCGCGTGGCGGGGGCGACGCGCATGGGCGGTGCATGGTCGCCGAACGTGTAGCAGGTGAGGCGCATGAGGGTGGATTATAGCCGGATCACACCGCCGTCCCAGCGCCGATCGAGGAAATAGCCGAGCACGGCCGAAAGCACGCAGAAGCCGGCCATGACGATGAAGATCAGGCCGCCCAGGGCGGCATAGAGCGGGCCCAGCGCCAGTGTCGCCACAGCCACCGCGACCGAGATGCCGATCGAGGAATAGAGCCCCTGGGCCGTCGCGGTCAGACCCTGGGGAATGCCGCGGGGAATGAAATGCATGGCGCCCAGATGGGCGAAGGCGAAACTCGCGGCATGGAGCCAGTTGATGGCGAGCAGCCAGCCGAGATCGGTGGTCGAGGCCAGCACGCCCCAGCGGACGATGCCGCCGAGCGCCCCGATCAGGATGAGCCGGGTCGGCCTGATCCTGTGCACGAAGCGCGCCGAGACGGCGAAGAGCAGGATCTCCGCCACCACGCCTTCCGACCAGATCAGGCCGATCGCGAGATCGTCCAGCCCGGCCTGGCGCCAATGCAGGGTGGAGAAGGTGTAATAGGCGGCGTGGCTGGACTGCACGAAGGCATTGGCGCCCAGGAAGAGCAGGAACACCGGATTGCGCAGGAAGGCGCCGACCGCCCCCTTCTGCCGGGGCGCGCGCTCGGTCCGGATGTCGGGCAGCATCCAGGCAAGCGCGACGGTCGCGGCCAGGGCCACCAGGGCGAGCCACAGGATGCCGTCCGGCCCCACCACTTTCTGCTCGAAGCCGACCGCCAGCGTGCCGCCGATGAAGGTGACCGAACCCCAGAGCCGCACGCGGCCATAGTCGTAGCCGCGCTGATAGGCCGCGAGCACGCCGAGATTTTCGGTCAGCGCCACCTGGGCCGGATAGAACAGGCTGGCCACCAGATTGGCCGCCAGGATGGCGACGAAACCCTGGGCCGGCAGCAGCAGGAGGTAGGACAGCAGGCTGGCCACGGTCAGCGCCATCAGGATGCGGCGGCGTTCGCCGAAATGATCGGCCAGGCGGCCGAAGCCGGTATTGCCGAAGATGCGCACCAATTGCCCGACCGACAGCACGACGGCGATCTCGATCGGATCGAGCCCGCGCGCCTGCATCCAGACCGGCAGGAAGGGCACGATGACGCCCAGCCCCGAATAGGACACGGCATAGAACAGCGCCATGCGCAGCGCCACCGGAATGCGGCGGCGAAGGGGTTCGGGCGCGCTCAAGATGGTTCAGCGTTCGATCGCGGCGTGCACCAGATCGGACAGCCGGCGGTGCCGTTCGACCGAGGCCCCCTCTTCCAGCAGCCCGGCCGAGAGGAAGACGAAGCTCACGTCGGTTTCGGGATCGCACCAGAAGACGTGGGAGCCGGCGCCCATGCCGCCGAAGGTGCCCGGGCTCGCCAGATGGCCGAAGGCCATGGGGTGCACCCCCTCGCCCCGCAGCCAGAAACCATAGGAGAGATGGGACGGCACCTCGGGCCAGCCGCGCGACGTCCGCATCGGGTCGTACATCAGGTGCGGCTTGGTCCCGGTGCGGTCGGCCAGGGCGAAACGGAGCAGGGCCGGCGAGAGGATCCGGGCATCACCCAGCTTGCCGCCCTGGCGCAGTGCCTCGACGAAGCGCAGCAGATCGCCCGCGGTCAGGCTGGCGCCGCCGCCCGCCATCTCGCTGTCGGGCTTCAGCCGGTCGCCGGATTCGAGCACGCCGGGCGGGAACAGGCCGGGGGTCGGATCGCGCACCACGACGGGGACATAACGCGGCCGCAGCTCGGCCGGAATGCCGAGCGCGGTCGAGCCCATGCCGAGAGGCTGGAACAGGTCTTCGGCCAGGATGCGGGAAAAGCGCCGCTCCCCCTCGTCCAGCCGGCGCACCACTTCGGCCAGCAGGCCATGGGCCAGGATCGGGCTGTACATCACCCGTTCGCCCGGCGGGCAGAGCGGTGCCGTGCGCGACAGCACCTCGGCCACCGAGTCCAGCCGGGTCGGGTTGAGGTTGCGGTCGCCCATGACCACGGGAGGCAGGCCGCTGGTATGGGTGATCAGATGGCCGACGGTGATGCCGCCCTTGCCCTCGGCCGCGAAGTCCGGGATCACGGCGGCCACGGGCGTGTCGATCGCGAGTTCGCCCTGGTCGATCTTCTGCAGCGCCGCCAGATTGGTGAACTGCTTCGAGACCGACATCGAATTGAACACGGCGTCGAGCGTCATGGCCCGGCCGCTCTCGCGATGGGCCAGGCCGATCGCCCGCTCCAGCACCACTTGGCCGCGCCGGGCGACGATCGCCACCGCCCCGTCGATCCGCGCCGCCGCGACATCCGCCTCCACCGCAGCGGTCAGGCGGGCGAGCCGGCCCGGATCGAAACCCTGGGCGGCGGCGATGGATGACGGCATGTTCAGGCTCTCCCCGGCTTCTGCGGCGGGGGAGTGTGGGGCTGAACCGGCGCTGGTTCAAGCGGGCGAATGGGGCGGGCAGGGCAGGACATGGCACGTCACGGCCGCGCGGCGTAGAATGCCGGCCGCCCGGGCCACGGCCACGGGAGGGGGAGCGCCACGATGAAGAAAATGATCATCCTGCGCGGCAATTCCGCCGGTGCCGGAACCTATCCCGACGAGCAGGGCAACAAGATCGCCTGGCCGAACGGCGCGCTGCATGTCGGCGCCGCCAAGGAATTCGCGCAGCGCAAGGGTTACGAGCCGGTCGTCCTCGACAAGCCGGGCCAACCCCAGAGCAAGACCAGCCCGCAGGCCAATGCCACGGTCGAGCTCTTCGGCCGCGATCCCGAGATCGCCGCCTTCTACGGCTTTTCCGGCGGCGGCTACAACATGCGCCACATCCTCGACCGGCTGTCAGAGGAGAACCCGGACGAACTGTGGCGGATCGAGCTGGTGGTCATCCTGGGCGCGCCGCTGCAGCCCGCCTCCGCCTTCGAAGCAGGCAAATACAATCGGGCCCTGAAGAAGAACAACATCGTGCCCGGAAGCTGGACCGTCATCTACCGGACCAACCCGCCGGCCGACCACGCGGTGGTGCCCAAGGGTGCCATGGCCCATATGTTCGGGCCGGAATGGCTGCTCGCGGACACCCCCGCGAAGCCCTGATCCTGGGCACACCGATCCTGGGCACACCGATCCTGGGCGCGTCGCTCCGGCCGGGCCGGGCGACGCGGTGGGGATCAGTCCTTGGCGCGTTCCATATAGGCGCCGTCGGCGGTCGAGACGACGACGCGGGTGCCGGATTCGATATGGGGCGGCACCAGGATCTTCTGGCCGTTCTCGAGCAAGGCCGGCTTGAAGGAGGAAGAGGCCGTCTGGCCCTTCACCACCGGGTCGGCCTCGACGATCTTCAGGGTCACGGTCTGCGGCAGTTCGGCCGCGACGGGCGAGCCTTCGTAGGTCCGGATGTAGCAGACCATGCCTTCCTGCAGCCACACCGCGGGATCGCCGATCACGTCGCCGGGCACCAGGATCTGGTCGAAGGTCTCGATGTCCATGAAGGCGTAATTGTCGCCCTCGGGATAGAGATACTGATACTCGCGGTCTTCCAGGCTGACCCGTTCGACCTGTTCGGACGAGCGGTAGCGTTCCTGGGTCTTCACGCCGTCGCGAATACCGCGCAGCTCGAACTGAGCGAAGGCGCCGCCCTTGCCGGGCTGCACCATCTGGGTCTTGAGCACCGCGAACAGCTTGCCGTTGATCTCGACGACATTGCCGACGCGGATCGAATTCGCGTTAACCTTGGGCATGGGGGAATACTCTATAGCCTGTCCGAATGGCGGCGGACCCTATCAGACACCGCCGCCAGGGACAACCTCGGCGAAACCCCCGGGTAAAGCCGCGGCTCAGGCCGACAGCGGATCGGGGCCGTAGGCGTTGGGGCCGGGAGTGCCGCGCAGGAAGCCGCATTCGATCAGCACCCAGAGACCGCCGATCACCGGGACCAAGCCGATGAAGACCCACCAGCCGCTCTTGCTCCGGTCGTGCCAGCGCTTGATTTGGAGCGCGAGGCCGATCCAGAGCGCCGGCACCATGACCACGAGCATGAGGACGACGAAGCCCGGCCCCATGGGCGCCGACATCATCATGGTGCCGTCCGGCATGGTCGTCGGTGTCATCTCGGGCATCAGGCCGAGGGCGGAGGCCAGGCCCCAGATGAGCGCATTGGTGGCGATGCCGACCGCGATCGAGGCGAGCCAGAAGGGCTGGCGGTTGATCCGGCCCTGGAACGAGAACAGAAGTTCGGACATTCGATACCCCCCGGTTTCGAAACGGCGGCCCTTCGTCGGGCCGGGCCGGTCGCGAGAACTAGGCACCGGGGCCTTGGAATCCGCAAGTTGAAATCAAGCCAGGTGTGATGCCCGTCAAATCCGCCTTGCCGATGGCGCGCGGCGCGCAAATCCACTAACCAGGGGTCCCGAGCCGAGAGCGCGACAGATGACCGACGACCGACTTCCCCCCGTGCCCTGGTGGCGGCCCGACCGCCATGCGGCCCGGCGCCCCTATCTGGCCGCCAGGGCGGCGGTGACCAAGGCGATCCGCGCCACCTTCGAGGGCTTTGACTTCACCGAGGTGGAGACCCCGGCGCTGCAGGTGAGCCCGGGCCTCGAGCCCCATCTGATGGCCTTTTCGACCGATCTCGAAGCGGCGGACGGCCATGTCCTGCGCCGGCTCTATCTCCACACCTCGCCCGAATTCGCCATGAAGAAACTCCTGGTGGCGGGCGAGACGCGGATCTTCCAGCTCGCCAAGACCTATCGGAACCGCGAACGCTCGGCCACCCACCACCCGGAATTCACCATGCTGGAATGGTACCGGGCGGGCGGCACGGTCGAGGACCTGATGGCGGATTGCGAAGCCCTGCTGCGCGCGGCGGCCGCGGCGGCGGGCCGGAAGACCCTGCTGGCCCAGGGCCGGGAAATCGCGATCGAGGAGGAATTCGAGCGCCTGACGGTGCAGGAAGCCTTCCTGCTCCACGCCGGCATCGACCTCGCCGCGACCATCGACGACCCCCTGAACCCGAAGCCCGAAGCCCTGCGCGCCGAGGCGGAGGCGGCAGCCATCCGCTGCGCCCCCGAGGACAGTTGGGAAGACATCTTCTTCCGCATCAGCCTCGACCGGATCGAGCCCGTGCTGGGCAGCGTGAAGCCGAGCTTCCTGACCGACTGGCCGATCTCGCTC
>NZ_JBAZKR010000015.1:0-59807 GCF_041650655.1 Zavarzinia sp. | reverse complement strand
ATCCTGACCTTCGTCAACAAGATGGACCGCGAGGCGCGCGATCCCTTCGAGCTGATGGACGAGATCGAGAAGACCCTGGCGCTCGACGTGACGCCGGCCACCTGGCCGATCGGTCAGGGCCGCGACTTCCACGGCTGCTACGACCTGCTGCACGACGAATTGATCCTGATCGACCGCGGCGCCGGCAACAAGCTGCCCGAGATCGAGAAATGCGAAGGCCTGGACGATCCCAAGATCGACGCCAAGCTGCCGGCCGAACTGGTCGCCAAGCTGCGCGAAGACGTCGAGATGATCCGGGGCCTCTGCCAGCCCTTCGACGAGGAGAGCTACCGCGCCGGGCACCTGACGCCGATCTTCTTCGGCTCGGCGCTGCGCTCCTTCGGTGTCCGCGAATTGCTCCAGGGCCTGGCCGAAATGGCGCCGTCGCCGCGGCCGGCCAAGGCTGCGGCCCGGGTGGTCGAGCCGACCGAGCCCAAGGTGGCCGGCTTCGTCTTCAAGATCCAGGCGAACATGGACAAGAACCACCGCGACCGCGTGGCCTTCGTCCGCCTGGTCTCGGGCGAGTTCAAGCGCGGCATGAAGCTGAAGCACGTCCGCTCCGGCCGCATGATCGCGATCAACAATCCCGTCCAGTTCATGGCCGGCGACCGCGAGACGGCCGATCTCGCCTTCGCGGGCGACATCCTCGGCATTCCGAACCACGGCACGCTCCGGATCGGCGACACGCTGACCGAGGGCGAGGACCTGGCTTTCCTGGGCGTGCCTTCCTTCGCGCCGGAAATGCTGCGCCGGGTGAAGCTCGACGATCCCATGAAGGTGAAGCATCTCCGCCGCGCGCTCGAACAGCTCGCGGAGGAGGGGGCCTCCCAGGTGTTCCGGCGCCAGCTCGGCGGCGATTATGTCGTCGGCGTGGTCGGGCCGCTGCAGTTCGACGTTTTGAAGAGCCGCCTGCTCGCCGAATACGGCCTCGATATCGAATTCGAAGGCGCGCCCTTCGAGATGGCGCGCTGGGTCGATGCCGACGACAAGAAGGCGATCGAGAAATTCTCCGAGGCGAACCGCCCGAACCTGGCCGAGGATCACGACGGCGCCCTGGTCTATCTGGCCCGCAACGCCTGGTACCTCCAGCGTGCCAAGGACGATTTCCCGGACATTCGCTTCCTGGCGACGCGCGAGCAGATCACCGCTTCGGGCGACCGCCTGACCGCGGCCAGCCAGGCCCCCTGAGATGAGCGACGAGGCCCGCCGGCGCGAAATGCCGCCCGGCGGCGCCTTCGCCTCATTCGAGCGGGGCGGCGTCCGGCTCCGCACCGCCTCCTGGCCCGGCACGCGCGGCACCATCGTGCTGGTCACCGGGCGGAACGAATTCATCGAGAAATATTTCGAAACGATCGCCGACCTGACCGGGCGCGGCTTCACCGTCCATATGATGGACTGGCGGGGCCAGGGCCTGTCGGACCGGCTGCTGCCCGACCGGATGAAGGGCCATGTCGGCGATTTCGCCGACTATGGGACCGATCTCGAAGCCTTCGTCGAGCGTGCCGCCGGTCCCGGCCCGCTTCTCCTCATGGGCCATTCCATGGGCGGCCACGTCATCCTGCGCGCCCTGGCGACCAGCGCCGCCCTGCGCCGGAATGTGGCGGGCGCCGTGCTCTCCGCCGCCATGATGGAGATCGACACCGGCCGCGTACCATCGGTCTGGGCGGGCCGCCTCGCCCGCTTCGCCGTCCTGCTCGGCCGCGCCACCATCGCCGTGCCGGCCCCGAAGGAGAGTGGCGCCGGCTTCAACCTCCTGACCTCCGATCCCGAGCGGGGCGCCGACCAGGCCTGGTTCGTCGCCCGGGAGCCGAAGCTCGACCTCGGCGCGCCCACCTTCGGCTGGCTCGACGCCGCCTTCCGCTCGATCGCCCTCCTGCAGACCCCGGGCCGTCTCGAAACGGTCGAGACGCCGGTGCTGGTCGCCGTCGCCGGTGCCGACAAAGTGGTGCGGCCGGAGGCGGAACGCCGCGCCGCCGCCCGCCTGAAACACGCCACCCTGGCCGAAATCGACGGCAGCCGTCACGAAATCCTGAAGGAAAGGGATGTGATCCGGGCCGCCTTCTGGTCGGCCTTCGACCTCTGGTGTTCTGGGCTCACGGCTGGATGATGGCTGGTCGGCGGGGTGCGGCAATACGCCCATACAAGACGAATTGATTCATTTGATTTCACCTTGAATTGCATATTATCGGTGGCATGCGATCGATGCGGAAAGGATCGTCATGGCCGCCCGTCAGCTCACCGTTGTTTTTCCCGTCGTGGCCGCTTTGGCCCTCTCCGCCTGCGCCCAGCGCCTGGGCGCCCCCGGCCAAGCCCCGCCGCTCGACACCATGCAGATGACGGGCACCGCCAAGCCGGTCGCCCAATGCACGATGGAAGCGCTGACCGCCGCCGGAACCTGCGCAGACATCGACTACAAGCTGGGCCTTTCCACCAATGACGTGACCGGGGCCGTCTCGCTGACCTGCTACAACATCACGCCGGCGGCGGCCTCGGCCGGCGCCATGTTCGGCTTGGTGGGTGTGCTCGTCGGCTATGCCGTCGGGACGGAAGCCCCGGCGGACGAGACCAACAAGCGGCCGCCGCGCTTCACGACCGTGCTGCAACAAACAAAGCCCGATGCGCTCGACGTCAGCTTCTGGGTCCATACGTCGGTTTCCGGTCCCGAGTCTTCGATCGCCGACATCAAGACGGCGCTGAAGACCTGCGAGGGCAAGGGGCTGACGGTGGCGGCGCCCGCACCCGCCGCGCCTGCGCCTGGCGCGTCGCCGGCCCCTGCCGCCGCGTCGGCCCCGGTCAAGCCGGCGAGCTGACGGGGCATCCGATGGGGGGAATGCTCGGCCGTATCGCTTGTCTGGCTGTCGCCTGCTTTCTCGCCGGTTGTGCCGACCCGGTCGAGCAACGGACCAGACTAGATACCCTGCCGCCGCAGCCGGTGGCGGGAAAGGGCGAGGCGGTCGCGATCGCCCAATGTGTCTACGACCGGGTCCTGACCAAGGACTGCCAGGACGAGGACCAGCGCCTGCTGCTGACCAAGGACATGGCGGGCGACATCGTCGTGATGTGCGACGAGCATCCGGGTTATGCCGGCCTGCACCCGACGTCGTCCATTCCGACTGTCATGGGCGCCGCCCTCCTGGGTGGGGCGATCGGGGTCGCCGCGGTCTCCTATCAGGCCGACAAGGAGGCGTCGGATACCCACCATTATCCGCTCTACTCCCTGACCCTGCGGGCGAAACCGCCGGGCGAGGTCGAAGGCCGGGTCTGGGCCTTGAACAAGCCGGACCTCGGCTCGAAGCGGCTCGCCATGATGGCGGAGGCCTTCGGCGCCTGCAGCCCGGCGCCGAAGTGATCAGCCGTTGAGCAGGTTCAGGATCTGCTCGTGCAGGCGGGCGTCGCCGGTGGCGACGACATCGCCGCCGGCTTGCGGGTCGCCGCCGGTCCAGCTCGTGAAGAGGCCGCCGGCCTGGCGCACGATCGGGATCAGGGCCTGGACGTCATAGGTCTCCAGGCCCGATTCGATCACCGCGTCGACCTGACCGGCCGCGATCATGCAATAGGCGTAGCAGTCGCCGCCGTAGCGGACGAGCTGGGCCTTTTCCGCGACGCGCTCGAAGGCGTCGCGGGTACCGGGGGCACGGAAGAGATGCGGGCTCGTCGTCATCAGGCGGGCCTGGCCGAGGTCGGGGCAGGCGCGCACCGACAGGCGCCGGCCGCCCAGGAAAGTACCGGCCGGGCTGCCGACATAGCGCTCGCCCGTGAAGGGCTGGTCCATCACGCCGATCACCGGGGCGCTGCCGTCGTTGAGCGCGATCAGCGTGCCCCAGAGGGGCAGGCCGGTGATGAAAGCCCTGGTGCCGTCGATCGGGTCGAGCACCCAGGTCAGCGGGCTCGACCCCTGCTTTTCCCCATATTCCTCGCCCAGGATGCCGTGGTCCGGATAGTCGGCCTCGATCAGGGCGCGGATCGCGGCCTCGGCGCCGCGGTCGGCTGCCGTCACCGGGTCGTAGCCCTTGGCCCCGCCCCAGAGATCCGCCTTGTCGTCGACCGGCATGGCGGTGCGGAAATGGGGCATGATCACCTTGGCCGAGGCATCGGCCAGGCGGCCGGCGAAAGCGGTCAGGGTTTCGGTCAGTTCCGGGGACAGCGTCATCACAACCTCGCTCACTGCGCCGCAAACTAGAAGTGCGGCGCGAGTGGCGCAACCCCGTCCCCGATCCGTCAGCTCACCCAGATCAGCGCGAGGCCGAGGCCATAGACCCAGTCGTAGGCCGCGCACATCGGCGGATACCAGGGCCGGGGCGCCACCAGATCGCGGCTCTCGGGCATCAGGTGGTGGACCCAGTCCCAGACCCCGTGCAGGGCGACCGCGGCCGGCGCGAACCAGGGCGAGATCCAGAAGGCACCCAAGGCGCCGCCGAGGAACAGGGTCGCCACCGCGATTTCCACCACCATCTGGCGGATGCTGCCGCCCTGGATCGCGAAGCCGGCATAGACCGCCCCGATCACCCCGGCCAGCAGGGCGGCGAGCTGCACCGACTGGCCATGGTCCAGCAGGTAATGCAGCGGCAGGGTCGCCACCCCGAGGGCGAGGCCGGCGGCAGAAGGCCCGAGGACCCCGCCGTGTGCGTGGTGGTGGTGTTCGTGTGCCGTGACTGTCATGCCTCTCCCTCCCCTGGGTTGACGCCAGCATAGGGCTGGGCTTCCATGACTGAAATGACATAGATCCCGGGATTTCAGCCATGGAGCGTCACCTCTGTTTCCTGGTCTATCCGGACTTCGTGCTGTTCGACCTGTCCGGCCCGCTCGAAGCCTTCAACCTGGCGCGGGCGCTCACCGGGGGCGGCTACCGGCTCACCGTCGCCTCGCTCGACGGCGGGACTGTGCTCTCGTCCTGCGGCCTTGCTGTCGTCACCGAAGCACTGCCGGCGGGGCCTTTCGACTTGCTGGTGGTGCCGGGAGCGCCGGCGCCGCTGGCGGGCGATTGGGTGCCGCGGCTGACCAGGGCGCTGGCCGATGCGGCGGAACATTCGGCGCGGGTCGCCAGCATCTGTACCGGCGCCCTGCTGCTGGCCGCGGCGGGCCTGCTCGACGGCCGGCGGGCGACCAGCCATTGGCTGGTGGTGCCGCAGTTGCAGGCGGAATTCCCCGCCGTCCGGGTCGACGGCGATCGCATCTTCGTGGCCGACGGCGCGGTCTGGACCTCGGCCGGCATGTCGGCCGGGATCGACATGGCGCTCGCCCTGATCGAGGCGGATTGCGGGGCGGAGGTGGCGCGCAACGTGGCGCGCATGATGGTGGTCTACCACCGCCGGCCGGGCGGGCAGAACCAGTTCAGCCCGCTGCTCGAATTCGATCCCGCCTCCGACCGGGTGCGCCGGGCGCTCGGTTTCGCGCGGGACAATCTGGCGGGCGATCTATCGGTGCCGCGCCTCGCCGAGGCGGCAGGCTTGAGCACGCGCCAGTTCGCCCGCGCCTTCACGGCGGAAACCGGCCAGACCCCTGCCCGCGCGGTCGAGCGCCTGCGGGTCGAGGCGGCCCGCGCCCTGGTCGAGGACAGCCGGCGAAGCTTCGAGGAAATCGCCCGGGCGACCGGCTTCGGCAGCGCCGACCGCCTGTGCCAGGGCTTCCTGCGCACCCTCGGACGGACGCCGCAGGAGCTGCGGCGCGAAGGGCGCCGGAACCAGGGCGATCGGGTGCCGAGCCAGGCGCATTGAGCGCCCGCGCCATCATTGGCGCGTGAGCCAAAGGCCACGGATGTGGCCTGCCGGCGCCTGAGGCTCAGGAAAAACCAGGGCGATCGGCTTCACCCGATCGCCCTGGCATCAGGACTTCATGCGGTAGCCGGTCTTGAAGATCCAGGCGATGATCGCGAGGCACAGGGCGAGAAAACCCAAGGTCATGCCCAGGCTGACCCAGACATGGACGTCGCCCGCGTCGAAGAAGGCCCAGCGGAAGCCGGAGATCAGATAGACCACCGGATTGGCCAGGCTGACGGTCTGCCAGAAGGGCGGCAACATCTTGATCGAATAGAAGCTGCCGCCGAGGAAGGTGAGTGGCGTCACGATGAGCAGCGGCACCATCTGCAGCTTCTCGAAATTATCCGCCCAGATGCCGATGATGAAGCCGAACAGGCTGAAGGTCACCGCGGTCAGGATCAGGAAGCCGACCATGGCGAGCGGATGGGCCACGCTCAGCGGCACGAAGAGGGTCGAAGTCGCCAGGATGATGGTGCCGAGGATGATCGACTTGCTGGCCGCCGCGCCGACATAGGCGAGCACCACCTCGAGATAGGATACGGGGGCCGACAGCAGCTCGTAGATCGTTCCCGTGAAGCGCGGGAAATAGATCCCGAAGGAGGCGTTGGAAATGCTCTGCGTCAGCAGCGAGAGCATGACCAGGCCGGGCACGATGAAGGCGCCGTAGGGCACGCCGTCGACCGCATTCATGTGCTGGCCGATGGCCGCCCCGAAGATCACGAAATAGAGCGAGGTGGAGATCACCGGCGAGATGATGCTCTGCATGATCGTGCGCCGGGTGCGCGCCATCTCGAAACGGTAGATGGCGTTGATGGCGTAAAGGTTCATGGCCGTTCGCTCACCAGGCTGACGAAGATGTCCTCGAGCGAGCTCTGGCTGGTCGCCAGGTCGCCGAAGGCGATGCCGGCGGCATCGAGGTCGCGCAGCAGGGCGGGGATGCCGCTGTGGGCGGCGTGCGTGTCGTAGGTATAGACCAGCGCGGTGCCGCCCTGGCCGAGCGCCAGGTCGTAACCCGCGAGGGCGGCCGGAATTTCGCCGAGGGCTTGCGGCAATTGCAGGGTGAGCTGCTTCTTGCCGAGCTTCCGCATCAATTCCGCCTTGTCCTCGACCAGGATGATGCGGCCGTGGTTGATCACCCCCACCCGGTCGGCCATTTCCTCGGCCTCCTCGATATAGTGGGTGGTCAGGATGATGGTGACGCCGTCTTCCCGAAGTTGGCGGACGAGGTCCCACATGTCGCGGCGAAGCTCGACGTCGACGCCGGCCGTGGGTTCGTCGAGGAACAGGATGCGCGGCTCGTGGGCCAGCGCCTTGGCGATCATCACCCGGCGCTTCATGCCGCCCGAGAGCTGGCGGAGCTGGCTGTCCTTCTTCTCGAAGAGGGAAAGGTCGCGCAGCACCTTCTCGACCACGGCCGGATTCTTCGGCTTGCCGAACAGGCCGCGGGTGAAGGTCACCGTGTCCCACACCGTTTCGAAGGCGTCGGTGGTCAGTTCCTGCGGGACCAGGCCGATGGCGGCGCGGGCGGCGCGATAATCGGTCACGATGTCGTGGCCGTCCGCCGTCACCTTGCCCTCGGTCGCATTGACGATGCCGCAGACGATGCTGATCAGCGTGGTCTTGCCGGCGCCGTTCGGGCCGAGCAGCGCGAAGATCTCGCCCCGCCGGATCTCGAGGTCGACGCCTTTCAGCGCCTCGAAGCCGGAGGCGTAGCGCTTGGTCAGATTCGAGATCTTGATGATCGAGGGCTGCTGCATGGGGCCGGACGATACATGAGCCCGCGCCCCGACCAAAGTGCCGACGCGGCGGAGCGGCCGGGTTCAGCCATGCACCGCGTGCATCTTGACGAAGTCGACGAAGGCGCGGAAGGCGGCGGGCATCAGGCGCCGCTCGGGATAATAGAGGAAGGGGCCGGGGAAGGGCGGCGTCCACGCCTCCAGGACCGGGACGAGGGCGCCGCTGGCGAGGTCGTCCGCGCAATATTCTTCGAACATCATGGTCAGGCCGACTCCGGCCTTGGCGGCCGAGAGCAGCACGGTGCCGCGATTGCCGACCAGGGGCGCCGAGGGCAGGAAGTCGATCTCCTCCCCGTCCTTCTCGAAGTTCCAGGGCAGGCGATTGCCGCGCGGGAAGATCATGGTGAGGCAGCGGTGCTGCGCCAGTTCGTTCGGATGCTGCGGCCGGCCGTGGCGGGCGAAATAGTCGGGCGCGCCGACCACCAGGAGGCGCTGCGGCCCGCCGAGCGAGACGGCGATCATGTCCTGCGCCAGATGCTCGCCATAGCGGATGCCGGCATCGAAGCCGGCGGCCACGATGTCGACCAGCGCCTCTTCCGCGAAAATCTCGAAGCGGACGGCGGGATGCTGCGCCATGAAGGCATCGACGAGGGGCATCAGGCGGAAGTCGATCGCCGGCATGGGCCCGTTGATCCGGATCGTGCCCACCACCTCGCGCCCGAAGACGCCGGCATCGGCCAGGGCATCGCCGATCGTGGTCAGGGCCGGGCCGATGCGGTCGAGCAGGGCGGCGCCCGCCTCGCTCAGGGCGACGCTGCGGGTCGTGCGGTTGAACAGACGGACCCCCAGAGCGGATTCGAGCTCGCGGATCCGCTCCGACAGATTGGCCGCCGACATGCCGATCTCGGCCGCGGCACGGCGGAAATTCAGGTGGCGGGCGACGGTCGCGAAGAGGCGGAGGGCATTCAGGTCGGGCGAGGCGGTCATTCGGTGTGTCCGAACATAATGTGAGCCACAATCCGGCTTAATCCTAACAAAGCCGGGGCGTAGGGTCGAGCCATTGAAGCCTTCAGGCAAGGACGATCCCGATGACCCGCACTCTCGGCACCCATGGTCCCCGCGTCTTCCCCCTCGGCCTCGGCGCCATGGGCATGTCGGATTTCTACGGTCAGGCCGACCGGACCGAGAGCATCGCCACCATTCATGCCGCCATGGAAGCCGGCGTCACGCTGATCGACACCGGCGATTTCTACGGCGCCGGCCACAACGAGATGCTGATCGCCGAGGCAATCGAGGGCAGGCGCGACCAGGTCGTGCTCAGCGTGAAATTCGGCGGCTTGCGCGATCCCGCCGGCGGCTTCATCGGCATCGACAACAGCCCTGCCCATGTGAAGAACTACCTGGCCTATACGCTGCGCCGCCTGCGTACCGATCATGTCGACATCTACCGGCCGGCCCGTCTCGACCCCAAGGTGCCGATCGAGGAGACGATGGGCGCTCTGGCCGAACTGGTCCAGGCCGGCTATGTCCGCCACATCGGCTTGTCCGAGGTTTCGGCAGCGACCGTGCGGCGCGCCCATGCCGTCCATCCGGTGGTCGACCTGCAGATCGAATATTCCCTGATCTCGCGCGGGATCGAAGCGTCGATCCTGCCCACGCTGCGCGAACTCGGCATCGGCGTCACCGCTTACGGCGTGCTCTCCCGCGGCCTGATCTCCGGCCATTGGAGCCGGCAGGCGGCGGTCGGCGGGCACGACTTCCGGGCCCACAGCCCGCGCTTCCAGGGCGGCAACCTCGATCACAACCTGGCCCTGGTCGAGCATCTTCGCGTGCTCGCGGCGGACAAGGGCGTGACCGTCGCCCAGCTCGCCATCGCCTGGGTCCTGGCCCAGGGCGACGACATCCTGCCCCTGGTCGGTGCCCGCACCCGGCCCCGCCTGACCGAAGCCCTGGGCGCTCTCGACGTCGTCCTGACCCCGGAGGACCTGGCCGCGATCGAGGCGGCGGTGCCCAAGGATGCGGCCGCCGGCAGCCGCTATGCCGAGGTCATGATGGCCATGCTGGACAGCGAACGGGGCTGACCGCCCGTCCGCGCCGCTTTCATGCTATAGGGGGCGGGCGCAATAGGGCGGTGGAGCGGCATGACGGCGGAATTCGACCTGGTGGTGATCGGCGGCGGCATCAATGGTGCCGCGGTGGCGCGCGATGCCGTGGGGCGGGGCCTCAAGGTCCTGCTGGCCGAGGCGGAGGATTACGCCAGCGCCACCTCGTCGGCTTCTTCGAAGCTGATCCACGGCGGCATCCGCTACCTCGAGCAATATGAATTCCGCCTGGTCCGCGAATCGCTCCGCGAGCGCGAGACCCTGATGCATCTGGCCCCTCATCTGGTCTTCCCGCTGCAGTTCCTGGTGCCGATCACCAGGACGCAGCCGCGCCCGGCCTGGGTCGTCAGGATCGGCCTGATCCTTTACGACATTCTCTCGGGCCGGCGCCTGCTGGCGAAGACCGGGCGGCTCTCCAAGGCCGAACAGGCGGCGGTGCCGCGGCTGAAGCCGGACGGGGTGCGTGCCATCCTGCATTACCCGGACTGCTGGACCGACGACGCCCGCCTGACCCTGGAAACCCTGCTCGACGCCCGCGCCCGCGGCGCCGAGATCGGCAACTACCGCCCGGTCACCAGGATCGAGCCCCTGGCCGACGGCTATGCCGTCACCATCCGCGAGAACGGGCGGCCCCGTGTCGTCACCACGCGCTTCGTGGTCAATGCCGGCGGCCCCTGGGCCAACGAGGTGCTGGGCAAGGTCGCGGGCGGGGCGGCGCCGGAAAAGCGGCTTCGCCTGGTGCGCGGCTCCCACATCGTGCTGCCCATGCCGCAGCCGGTGGAGACCCGCGCCTTCACCCTGCAGAACGACGACAAGCGGGTGGTCTTCGTGATTCCCTGGATGGGCAAGTTCCTCATCGTCGGCACCACCGACGTGCCCCATGACGGCGACCCTGGCCATCCCCGCTGCTCCGATGCCGAGCGGGACTATCTCCTGGCCTGCTATCGCCGCTTCTTCGATCACGCGGTGACGGCGGCCGACGTGGTCTGGACCTGGTCCGGCGTGCGCCCCCTGGTCGACGACGGCAGCGACAATCCCTCCAAGGTGACGCGGGAATACGAGCTGGTCTCGACCCGCCAGGGCCGGGGCGCCATGGTTTCGATCTATGGCGGCAAGATCACCACGCACCGCAAGCTGGGCGAATTGGTAATGGCGGAGCTGGCCGATCTGGGGGCCGAGCTGGGCCCGGCCTGGACCGCGGGCGCCCCACTCCACGGCGGCACCATCGCCCGCGACCGGCTGCCCGAGATCGCGGCCGTCGGTCCGGCCGAACTGAGCCCGGTCGTGCGGCGGCGCTGGGTCTTCACCTATGGCTCGGCTGCGGTCGACCTCTTCGCTGCGGTGCGCCGCGATCCCTCGCTGGCGATCGAGGTGGCGCCGGGCATTCCGGAAGCCGAGCTTCGCCACGCCGTCGAGGTGGAGGATGCCCGCACGGCCGAGGATTTCCTCTACCGCCGGACCAAATGTTTCATCCTGCTCGACCGCGCCGGGATCGACGCGGTGAACCAATGGTTCGCCCACCGGATGGCGGTCGCCTGAGATGGTGCTGCCGCTGGGCGCCTTCCCCGCCGCGGCGCGGGCGAAGGTCGATTTCGTGCTGACCGATGTCGACGACACGCTGACCCTGCACGGCCGCCTGCCGGCCATCGCCTATGCCGCCATGGAACGGCTGACCGCCGCCGGTATCGCGGTCGTTCCGATCACCGGCCGCTCGGCCGGCTGGTGCGACCTGATGGCCCGGCTGTGGCCGGTGGCCGGCGTGATCGGCGAGGGCGGCGCCTTCTATTTCACCCTCGATGCCGCCGCGGGCAAGATCCGGCGCCGCTACTGGAAGCAGGACGCGGCGGAACGCGCCGCCGACCGGGCGAAGCTGGCCCTTCTCGCCGAAGAGATCCCCCGCCTGGTGCCCGGCTCGGCCGTGGCGGCGGACCAGTTCTGCCGCGAGGTCGATCTCGCCATCGATTTCCGGGAAGACGTGGCGCCACTGCCCTGGGAAGCGGTCGACCGCATCGTCGCCCTGTTCGAAGCGGCGGGGGCGACGGCCAAATATTCGACCGCCCATGTGAACGGTTGGTTCGGCGCCTTCGACAAGCTGGCCATGACCCGGGTCTTCTTCGCCGAGCATTTCGGCCTCGACCTCGACGCGGCCGCGGATCGCATCGCCTATATCGGCGACAGCCCGAACGACGTACCGATGTTCGGCCGTTTTCCGAATGCGGTCGGCGTCGCCAACATCGATTTCTTCGGCGACCGCCTGACCGTGAAGCCCGCCTATGTCACGCGGGCCGAGGGCGGCGAGGGCTTTGCCGAACTGGCCGAAGCCCTGCTCGCCGCCCGGCGCTGATCAGGCCGCCAGCGAGGTTTCCGGCACCTTGGGCAGGGCGGCGGCCATGGCGCGCACGAGGTCGAGCAGGCGTTCCTGCTGGCCGGCGGGCAGGGCCATGAAATTGCGCGCGACCTCGGCGGCGTCGCGGCTCAGGGTTTCGGTCGGCGTCGCCGCCTGGTCGTAGAAATAGGCGGCCGGCACTTCGAGCGCCTGGGCGATCGACGACAGGCGGCCGGCCGAGACCTTGGCCCCGCCGGTTTCATATTTCTGGATCTGCTGGAATTTCAGGCCGACGCGACGCGCCAGCTTTTCCTGCGACAGGCCGAGAAGCCAGCGGCGTTCGCGGATGCGGCGGCCGATCTCGATGTCGAGCTTACTGATGGGCATGATAAAGTTCCCAATACGGATGTTAATGCATCCATATTGGCACTATTTCGGCGAGACGCAATCCCGTTTCGCTCATGCCCGGCACGGGACGCCACCCTCGGTTGGGGCGGCGTCCCGCGGTGCGGGATCAGGCGCTCTCGGCCGAACGCGACATGCGCTTGCGCTCGTTCGAATCGAGGTAGCGCTTGCGCAGGCGGATCGACTTGGGCGTCACTTCCACCAGTTCGTCGTCGCCGAGATAGGCGATGGCCTGTTCCAGGCTCATCTTGCGCGGCGGCGTCAGGCGCACGGCCTCGTCCTTCGAGGTGGTGCGGATGTTGGTGAGCTGCTTGCCCTTGAGCGGGTTGACCTCGAGGTCGTTGTCGCGGGTGTGCTCGCCGATGATCATGCCCTCGTAGACCTTCACGCCGGGGTCGATGAACATCGGACCACGGTCTTCCAGGTTCCACAGGGCATAGGCGACGGACTCGCCGGCGCCGTTTGAGATCAGCACGCCGTTGCGACGGCCCGGGATCGGCCCCTTGTAGGGGGCATATTCGTGGAACAGCCGGTTCATCAGGCCGGTGCCGCGGGTATCGGTCAGGAATTCGCCGTGGTAGCCGATCAGGCCGCGCGACGGGCAATGGAAGACCAGGCGGGTCTTGCCGCCGCCCGACGGGCGCATTTCCTTCAACTCGCCCTTGCGGAGCGAGACTTTCTCGACGACGACGCCGGTGAATTCGTCGTCGACGTCGATCACCACTTCCTCGATCGGCTCCAGACGCTGGCCGTTCTCTTCCTTGAAGAGGACGCGGGGGCGGCTGATCGACAGCTCGAAGCCTTCGCGGCGCATCTGCTCGATCAGGATGCCGAGCTGGAGTTCGCCGCGGCCGGCGACCTCGAAGGCGTCGCCGCCGGGGGCGTCCGAGATCTTCAGCGCGACGTTGCCTTCGGCTTCGCGCATCAGGCGCTCGCGGATGACGCGGCTCTGGACCTTGCTGCCCTCGGTGCCGGCGAGCGGCGAATCGTTGATCGAGAAGGTCATGGCCAGGGTCGGCGGGTCGATCGGCTGGGCCTTCAGGGGCTGGCTCACTTCCAGGGCGCAGATCGTGTCGGCCACGGTGGTGACGGTCAGCCCGGCGATGGCGACGATGTCGCCGGCCGAAGCCTCTTCCACCGGCACGCGCTCGATGCCGCGGAAGGCGAGCAGCTTGGACAGGCGGCCCTGCTCCAGCAGGGTGCCATCGACGCCGAGGGCCTTCACCGCCATGTTCTGGCGCGCGACGCCCGACTGGATGCGGCCGGTCAGGATGCGGCCCAGGAAGGGATCGCTCTCCAGCGTGGTCGCCAGCATGGTGAAGGGCTGGTCGACGTTGCCGACGACCGACGGCTGCGGCACATGGGCGAGCACGAGGTCGAACAGCGGCGCCAGGGATTCGCGCGGATCGTCGATATTGGTGACGGCCCAGCCCTGCTTGCCCGAGGCATAGAGGATCGGGAAGTCGAGCTGCTCCTCGTTGGCGTCGAGCGCCGCGAAGAGATCGAAGACTTCGTTCAGCACTTCGTCGGGGCGGCTGTCCGGACGGTCGATCTTGTTGATCAGCACGATCGGGCGAAGGCCGAGGCGGAGCGCCTTGCCGGTGACGAATTTCGTCTGCGGCAGCGGGCCTTCGGCGCTATCGACCAGGACGACGACGCCGTCGACCATCGACAGGATGCGTTCGACTTCGCCGCCGAAGTCGGCGTGGCCGGGGGTGTCGACGATATTGATACGGGTGTCCTTCCAGACGACCGAGGTCGGCTTGGCCAGGATGGTGATGCCGCGTTCCTTTTCCAGGTCGTTGCTGTCCATGACCCGCTCGGCCACCTGCTGGTTGGCGCGGAACGTGCCCGACTGCCGCAGCAGCTGGTCGACGAGGGTTGTCTTGCCATGGTCGACGTGGGCGATGATGGCGATATTGCGGATCTGCATGAAACGCGCCTTCCGGGCACTGGCTTTGCGGCCCTTTCGGGGGCCTGCGGCATTGAATGGACCTGCCTGGTCTCGAACCTCGAGGCCGGGTGATCAGGCCGAATTCATCTGAAATGCCGCATCTCGGGCGGCGGCGGAGTATAGCCCGAGTTTATGGCACTGCAACACAAAGTCCCATGCAGCGCCTGCATGGCCCGCCTCTAGGCGGACGGACCTGGCGAACCGAACGTCGGGTCGCGCCGCTCGGCCGGCGGCGGCGGTGCGGGCTTGGGTTCGAGGGCGCGCTTGCCCCGGCGCAGGCTGGCGGCGAAGAGGGCGACGAAGAAGGCGGCACCCGCGATCGCCCCCCAGGTCACGGGGACCGACCAGACCGACCAGAAGGGCTCGATCCGCGCGCCCGTGGCATCGCCCGCGACATAGGTCAGGGTCACCCGCTGGCCCTGGCGATAGATGCCGGGGGCCACGCTGCGGTCGGTGAAATCGACCGCGACGCCGTCCGCGGTCTTGAACTGGATCTTGGGCGCGCCGTCCGCCTCGAGTGCCACCACCTCGCCCTGGGCGCGCGGGAAGCGGTTCAGGGTGGCGACCACCGCCTCATATTGCTGCCAAGCCAGATAAGTGAGGCCACAGGCCCCGGCCAGCAGGACGAGGCGGATCAGGAAGTGCAGGCGCGGCATTTCCTCGGGCCGGCGGCGCCGGCTGGTCATCAGGGCGAGGCCGAAGATGACGGCGAGCGCGCCGCCCCCGACCGGAATGGCGACCGGGCTCCATATCGCGATCAAGTCGCCGGACTGGATCAGGTCGGGCCGGCCGGCGGGCTGCATCAGATGGACCGGCTGGCCCACCGTATAATCGGCCGGATCGGCCGGCGGCAGGCGGAATTCGGCTGCCTTGCCGTCGTCCCCGCGGTAGGCCGCGACCGGCACGACCTCGGCGCTGCCGGGCAGGGGATCGAGGCGGGCGATCTCGGCCACCACGTCCTCGGCATTGCCGAGGCGCTTCCAGGTGGCGATGCCGTCCTGGACGCCGAGCCAGCCGAAGACGCCGCCGGCGACCAGCAGCACGAAACCCAACAGGCGGATGATCAAGACGGCGGCGCCCTTCACGAGGGCCGGCGGCGGCCCTGCCACAGCAGCAGGCCCGACCCGACGGCGATTCCGAGGCCGAATATGCCGAAGATCAGGACGAGAAACCACCGGGTGAAGAAGCCACCGTAGGAAGCGTTCTGCGGATCGGCCGGGTCGTAGTCGACCGCGACCGTCTCGCCCACGTCATAGGCCGGGGGCCGGGCGCAGACGCCGCTTCTGAGTTCGATCGGTTCGCCGGCCGTGGTGGTGAAGGCGACCACCGGGCAAAAGGCCGGCTGCGGGCCGCCTGCCGCTTCGAGCCGGATCACCGTGCCGTCGGCCCGCGCCCCGGCGGCCCGGAGCTGCTGCCGGGCGGCGTAGCCGGCGATCGCCAGGAAGGCGATGGCGAGGCCGGCCGCCAGCCAGCCGAACAGGCGGAGCAGGCGGCCGCCGCTCACAGGGTCAGGACGACATGGGCGATGTCGGGCTCGCCCGGCGTGCCCTTGATCGCGAAGCCGAGTTCGGTACAGAGCTGCAGCATGGTGCGGTTCTCGCGCAGCACTTCGCCGTAGATCTCCTTCATGCCGCGCTCCTTGCCATAGGCGATGATGCGCTCCATGAGAAGCCGGCCGAGGCCGCGGCCGATCCGGTCGGAGCGCAGCAGGACGGCATATTCGCCCTTCTCCCCGTCGGGTTCGCAGACCAGGCGGCCGGTGCCGAACCAGGGCGCCTCGCCCGGCGGGCCTTCGCCCATCAGCACGAAGGCCATTTCGCGGTCGTAGTCGATCTGGGACAGTTTGGCGGCGAAGGCGTGGCTCAGCTCCTTCATGGGCGCGAAGAAGCGGAGCCGCAGGTGGTCGGGCCGTACCTTGGCGACGCCGGCGATCAGCGGTTTTTCGTCCTCCGGCCGGATCGGGCGCAGGATGTAATGCTCGCCGTGGTCGTCCACGACTTCCTGTTCCAGCATCTTGGGATAGGGGCGGATGGCCAGGCGGCGCGAGCCGGGCTGGCTCGGTTCGGCCAGGCGGATCCTGGCGTCGAGCACGATGACGCCGCTCGGGTCGGCGACCATTGGGTTGATTTCGAGTTCGACGATCTCGGGATGGTCGATCGCCATCTGGGCGACGCGGAGCAGGCTCAGCTCGACCGCGCGCTGGTCGACCCCCGGCCGGCCCGGCTGCTCGGCCAGCAGCTTGGCGACCCGGGTGCGGGCGATCGCGTGGCGGGCCAGCGACAGGTTCAGGGGCGGCAGGGCGATCACCCGGTCGCGGATCACCTCGCTCGCGGTGCCGCCATTGCCGAACACGATGATGGGGCCGAACTGTTCGTCCTCGACCAGGCCGAGCAGCAACTCGTGGCCGTCCGGCCGGATCACCATGGGCTCGACCGTGAAGCCGTCGATCCTGGCGTGGGGGGCGCGGGCGGTGACCCGGCGCAGCATCAGCTCGGCCGCGCGGCGGACGTCGTCCGGCTCGTCGAGGCCCAGGGTGACGCCGCCCACCATCTTCTTGTCGATCGGATCGCGCGTCGAAATCTTCAGGACGATGGTGGCGCCGATCCGCTTGGCGTGTTCGGCCGCGTCATGAGGCGTTGCGGCGAAGATCGGCCGCACGGTCGGGAAGCCATAGGCGGCGAGCAGGCGCAGCGCGTCCGGTCCATGCACCCATTCGCGCCCGGCCAGGCGGTGTTCCTCGATCTCGTCGGCGACGAAACGGGCGTCGAAGGTGAAATCGGCCGGGACCGAATCCGGGGTTTCCGCCAGCAGGTCCTGGTTCCGGCGGTAGGCCGCCATATGCATGATCGCCCGCGCCGCCTGGCGCGGGGTCGAGAAGGTGGGAACGCCGGCGCCACGCAGGGCGGCGCGGGCCGCCCTGGCTTCGGTCTCGCCCATGAAGCAGGCGATCAGCCGGGGCTGGCGCCGCGTGCCGAAGCCGCGCAAGGTCGCCTCGACCGCCATCAGGGCGGAACAGACGGCGGACGGCGTATGGACCACCAGGATGCCGTCGACCCCGCGGTCGGCCGCCAGCACGGGCAGCACCTCGGCAAAGCGTTCGGGGGGCGCATCGGGCCCGACGTCGATCGGGTTGAGGTCAGACTTCATGCCCGGAATGCCGGCCAGTGCCGCGAGCGTGGCGGTCGACAGTTCGGCCAGGCGGGCGCCTCTGTCATGGATATGGTCGGCCGCCAGAAGGCCGGCGCCATAGCCGTTGGCCAAAATCGCCAAGCGGTCGCCCATGGCGGCGCCGGGCACGCCCAAAGTGCCGGCAGCATCGAATAATTCCTCGATCGCCTCGACCCGGACGCAGCCGGCACGGGCTAGCACGGCGTCGAACACGCCGTCGGTGTCGGCCAAGCGGCGGATCGCCGTGGTCGCCGGCGGCAGCGGGCCGTAGCGCCCGGCCTTCAGCACGACGACGGGCTTGGTACGGGCAGCGGCGCGGAGCGCCGACATGAACTTGCGCGGCTTGGTGATCGATTCGAGGTACATGATGATCGCGCCGGTGGTGTGGTCGAGGGCCAGCCAGTCCAGCACGTCGGCGAGGTCGACGTCGCATTTGGCGCCCAGCGAGACGGCGCGGGAAATGCCGATGCCGTTACCCGCCGCCCAGTCGATCAGCGTGTCCAGGATGCCGTTCGAATGGGTGATGAAGGCGAGCCTTCCAGGCGGCGGCAGCACGGGCGAGACCACGGCCTGGAGGCCGATCGCCGGCACTGCCAAGTTGAAGGCGCCGGGCCCGACGATGCGCAGGCCCGAGGGCGCGGCGGCGGCCAGCATGGCTTCGACCACGGAGGGGTCTTCGGGCGGGGCGCCGACCGCCAGCACCACCTTGCAGCCGCGCGCGCCGAGCTTTTCGATCAGCGCCGGCGTCCGCTCGAGGGCGCCGTTCAGGATGGCGAGATCGGGCACCTCCTCGAGCGCGGCGACGGCTTCCACCGTGTCTTCGGCGACCAGCAGCTTGCCGTGGAAGGGCGCGCGGGTGACACCATTCGCCACCGCGGCGGCCACGGGATCGTCGGTCCGCGCCGGCCCCAGCAGGGCGACCACGCGAGGGTTGAACAGGAAGTCGAGATTACGCACCGTCATGGTCATATCATCCCACGAACAGAGGGCTTCGTCCCGCTATCGATTCGGGACAAGGAGTTAGGATTCGATGAAGGCGATCGTCGCGACCAGCTTGGGTCAGGGGCCGCGCGGGCTGCAACTCCTCGAAATGGCGGCGCCCGTGGCGGGGGCGGGGGAGATCCTGATTGCCGTGCGGGCGGCGGGTGTGAATTTCGCTGACAGTCTCATGTTGGCCGGGCGCTATCAAACCCGGCAACCGCTGCCCTTTTCGCCTGGACTTGAAGTCGCAGGCGAGGTGCTGGCCTGCGGCTCCGGCGTCACCGGCTTCGTCCCCGGTGACCGGGTGCTGGCGATCCCCTCTTACGGCGGCTATGCCGAGCAGGTCGCGGTCTCGGCCGAGCGGGCCGTGAAGATCCCCGACGCCATGGATTACGTGGTCGCCGCGGGTTTTCCGGTCGCCTATGGCACTTCGCACCTCGGGCTCGACTATCGGGCGCGGCTGAAGCCGGGCGAAAAGCTCCTGGTACTCGGCGCCGCGGGCGGCGTCGGCCTGACCGCGGTCGAACTCGGCGTCCTGATGGGCGCCGAAGTGATCGCGGTCGCCAAGGGCGAGGCCAAGCTGGCGGTGGCCAAGGCCCAGGGCGCCCATCACGCGATCGATGCCGAAGTGCCCGATCTCAAGGCGGAAATCCTGGCGACGACCGGCGGCTACGGCGTCGACGTGATCTATGATCCGGTCGGCGGCGCTCTTTTCGAGGCTGGAATGAAATGCGCCGCCTTCGAGGCACGCGCCCTGATCATCGGCTTCGCCTCGGGCGACGTGCCGCAGATCGCGGCCAACCGCCTGCTGGTCAAGAATGTCGACGTGATCGGCTTCTGGTGGGGCGCCTATGCCGACAAGCGGCCCTCGGTGATGGCCGATTCCTTCCGCACCCTGATCGGCTGGTGGGAGGAGGGACGGCTCCGCCCCCATGTCTCCGATACGCGGCCGCTGGCGCTGGCGGCCGAGGCGCTCGAACTCGTGCTCGAGCGGCGCTCGACCGGCAAGGTGGTGATCACCGTCGGCGATTGAACTCGGCCGGCTGGTGCGGGATGCGGGCGGCATGGCGCGGTGCCGGCAGGCCACGCGCCGGCCAGTCCTGCTCGAAGGGAGCGATGTTGCCGACGAATTGCGCCGTCGTCGCCGCCCAGGTAAAGTCCAGGGCATAGGCCCGGCAGGCCGCCGGATCGAGCGCCAGGGCGCGGCGGCAGGCAGCGCCCAGATCCTCGTCCATGACGCCGACGCCCGGCCCCAGCACGTCCTGCGGCCCCGGCACGGGGTAGGCCGCGACCGGCAGGCCGCAGGCCAGCGCCTCCAGCATGACGAGGCCGAAAGTATCGGTCTTGCTCGGAAAGACGAAGACGTCGCCGGCCCGGAAATGCGCCACCAGGTCGTCACCGTGGCGGGCACCGGCGAAATGGACGCCCGGATAGGCCGCCTTCAGGCGCGCCATCTCCGGCCCGTCGCCGACCACCAGCTTGGAACCCGGCAGGTCCAGGGCCAGAAAGGCGTCGATATTCTTCTCGACCGCGAGGCGGCCGACATAGGTGAAGATCGGCCGCGGCAGGTCGGGCAGCAGGTCTTTCGGCCCCGGCGTGAAACGCTCCAGGTCCACCCCGCGCGACCAGGCGCGCAGATTGCCGAAGCCGCGCGCGGCGAGTTCACCGTGCAGCGTCCGCGTCGCTACCATGAGCGCGCGTGAGGGCCGGTGGAAGCGGCGCACGATCGCATAGGTGATCGGCAGCGGCACGCCGAAGCGGGCCTTCACATATTCGGGAAAGCGGGTGTGATAGGCCGTGGTGAAGGGCAGGCCGCGCTTCAGGCAGTAACGCCTGGCAGCCCAGCCGAGCGGCCCTTCGGTGGCGATGTGGATGGCGTCGGGCGCGAAATGCTCGATCATGCGGGCGAGCCGGCGGCGCGGCACCAGCGCCAGGCGGATCTCGCCATAGCCCGGCATGGGGATGCTGCGAAACAGGTCGGGCGAGATGACACCGACCGTGTGGCCGGCCGCCGCCGCCTCGCGCGCCACGGTGTCGAGCGTGCGCACCACGCCGTTCACCTGAGGGTGCCAGGCGTCGGTGACGATCAGCAGGCGCAGCGGCGGCACCATGGGCGCGGGGGTCTCCCGGGCGAGGGCGAGCGCGCTCATTCGACCGCGACGAGGCCGGTCTGACGGGCACGCCGGCCGCTCTGCCGGGTTTCGTATTCCGGCGCCCAGTGCAGGATTTCCAGCCGTCCGTCCAGATGCTCGACCAGGGCGGTGCAGCTCTCCACCCAGTCGCCGTCGTTGCAATAGGTGGTGCCGTCGATGTCGCGGATCTCGGCGTGGTGGATGTGGCCGCAGATCACACCGTCGACATGGTGGCGCCGGGCTTCCTCGGCGACGGCCTCCTCGAAACGCGAGATGTAATCGACCGCGTTCTTGACCTTGTGCTTGAGATAGGCCGAGAGGGACCAGTAGGAGTAACCGAGGCGGCGGCGCAGGCGGTTGAACCAGGTGTTCAGCGTGAGCGCCACGTTGTAGGCCCAGTCGCCCAGGTGGGCCAGCCACTTGGCGTATTTCACGATGCCGTCGAAGGCGTCGCCGTGCAGGACCAGGAAACGGCGTCCGTCGGCCGTGGTGTGGATCGCCTCCATGAGCACGGCGACACCGCCGAAGTGCAGACCGACATAGTCGCGCGCCGCTTCGTCGTGGTTGCCGGGGACGTAGAAGACGCGAGTGCCCTTGCGGGCCTTGCGCAGCACTTTCTGGACGACGTCGTTATGGCTCTGCGCCCAATACCAGGAACGCTTCAGGCGCCAGCCGTCGATGATGTCGCCGACCAGATAGAGCTGGTCCGATTCCGTGTGCTTCAGGAAATCCAGCAGAATGTCGGCCTGGCAGCCGCGGGTGCCCAGGTGGATGTCGGACAGGAAGATGGTGCGGAAGCGGCGCTTGTCCTTGGCGTTGTCGTCACCGTCGCCGTCGCGCGGCTCGAGGGCGGTCAGGGCGCCGGTCCCCAGGGCGTTTTCCAGCGCCCCCTCCTCGGTCAGAGAGCGTCGGGCCAATGCAGGCGGCATCCGAATGGGCAAGGTGTCACCCTCCCGTCACAAAAGGGTAAGTACTGATTTGTCTCCGGCATCAATTACCACAATATTGTGGCGCCACACCCCGAGACGTTCCGAAATGTTGATGGTGTTGCTGCGAGCGCGCATAAATGACGCATCGATGAATTTGGTTACATTGTCGTGACTATTCGACGGGGGGCTGGCGGGCCGAAAGGGCCGCGCGAAGCCCTCGCACGCGCCCGCGAGCGGCTTCCGGTATTGCCGAGTCGAATCGTCCGGCGCGCGCGGCGGGGTGCCCGGGGCGGGGCGAGAATCGGGTGCGTTGCGGCCGGCGTAGTAACCCGATGCCACACCGGGGCGATAAGTTTCGACCCTTTGCTCAAATTTGAAATTTTGTTGTCGCTCAAGGGCTTCGGCGCCCTACGGACAATTTTTTCAAGATCGGGGCTTGGCAATCCCGCGCTGCAATGTCATATTGTGCACCGCGGCATCAGCTTGCTGGTGTCGCTGCCCTTCCTGGGCGTTTCCTCCCTAAACTTGGGCCGCGTTTCGACGCGGCCCCTTTTTTTTGCCGTTACGGTGGCGGGGAGAGAAAGGGGAGTCAGAGGGCGAGCTGCATCAGCACGCTGTCGAGCCAGCGCCCCTTCTTCAGGCCGACGTTCTCGAGCACGCCGCGGTCGGCGAAGCCCATGGCCCGGTGCAGGCCGATCGAGGCGACATTGCCGCTGTCGCCGATCACCGCGACGATCTGGCGGAAGCCCTTGGCCCGGGCCTCCTCGATCAGGCGGCCGAGCAGCGCCCGGCCGATGCCGCGCCCGGTCGCCGCCGGATCGACATAGACCGAATCCTCCAGCGTGAAACGATAGGCCGAGCGCGGCCGATAGGGTCCCGCATAGGCATAGCCGAGCACGGCGCCGCCGTCCTCCGCCACCAGATAGGGGAAGCCGCCGCCGGTCAGAACCTCGAATCGGCGAGTCATCTCGGCCAGGTCCGGCGCCACTTCCTCGAAGGAGGCGAAGCCGGTTTCGACATGATGGGCATAGATCCGTTGGACGGAGTCGAGGTCGCCCGCCCGGGCGGGGCGCACGGTGAAGGTCATGATGGCGCGGTCAGGAGGTCGGTTTCAGGGCATGGTCGGGGATGGCGGCGAGGGCCGAGACCAGGCGGTCGAGATCGCCCTGGAGGCGGTCGAAGCCCTGGTTCGGTTCGAGCCGCGTCTCGTTCATGTAGAGCGCGCGGTTGAGCTCGATCTGCAGGGCGTGGCGGCCGCGCCGGGGCCGGCCGTAATGGTGGGTGATATAGCCGCCTGCATAGGGGTCGTTCCGCGTCACCCGGTAGCCCAGGCCGCGCAGCAGGCTCTCTGCCGTTTCGATCACCAGGGGCACGCAGCTCATGCCGAAACGGTCGCCCAGCACGATGTCCGGCCGGCCCTGGCCGGCGTCGCGCTCGCCCGGGCCGCCGGTCGAAGGCATGGAATGGCAATCGAGCAGCAGGGCGACGCCGTGACGCCGCTCGGCCGTGGCCAGGGCGTCCGCCAGGGCGGCGTGATAGGGCCGGTAACAGGCGACGATTCGCGACTCCGCCTCGGCGAAGGAGAGTTTTTCGCGGTAGATCTCGGCGCCGTCGGCGACCACCCGGGCGATGGTGCCGAGCCCGCCCAGCACCCGGAGCGAGCGGGTATTGGCGAAGGCGGGCAGCACGTCGGCGAACATCGTGGGGTCGAGTTCATAGGGCTCGCGGTTGGGATCGACATAGGCGCGGGGGAAGAGGGCGCGCACCAGGGTCGCCCCGCGGCCCGGCGCACCGCCGAACAGGCGGTCGACGAAACAATCCTCCGAGCGGCGCAAGCTGGTCGGATCGAGGCGCGACTGGCGCAGGAAATCGGCCGGATAGATCGCCCCCGAATGGGGCGAGGAGAGCACCAGCGGCCGCTCCGCCACACCCGTCGGCGGCCGTGTCACCGCGACCGCACCGTCGCCCGTGTCGGCAAGCTGCGGAGATTCGGCGGCGAGAGTGGCGATCGACAAGGGTGGCGGCCTCGAAGCGAAGGTTGATCACCTTAGAATGTGACGATTGCGCCGCCACGTGAAGGCCCGTCCTGCCGATCAGGCCCGGCTTTTCGCGATCACCGGCCCGGATGGCGGTTCGATGAAGGAAAGGGGTTGCCAGCCGCCGCCCAATCTTCTATATCCCCCGTCCTCGGTCGGCGGATGAACCCACCCCCCGGCCCCGGCATGGCCCGGACGCGTAGCTCAGTGGGAGAGCACTACGTTGACATCGTAGGGGTCGCTGGTTCAATCCCAGCCGCGTCCACCATCCTCCCCCCTTCAGTCCCCGGTCTTTTGCCCTTCTGCCGCAGCTTTGTCGCCGTGGCGTGGTGCCGTCGCGTCCGGCCTGCCGGGACCATTGATTCCGTCAATGCCGGCGATTGACGTTACGGCGGTTCCCCCGCAGGGGCCGTGCCCCGATGCTGGCGACGCAATCGTCAGCGGGAGTGCGGCATGGCTTATTCCTTCGCAGGGCAGAGCGTGGTGGTCACCGGGGCCAGCCGGGGCATCGGGCGGGGCATCGCCGAAGCCTTCGCCGCCGCCGGGGCGGATCTGACCATCCTGGCCGACGATCCGGCGACGCCCGCGGCGGCGGCGGAGATCGGGCCGGCGGTCAGGGGCTTTGCCTGCGACATCACCGACGGCGCCGCGGTCGCCCGCGTCTTCGAGGCGCTGCCACGGGTCGACGTGCTGATCAACAATGCCGGGCTCGAACTCTTCACGCCCGTCGCCGATCCGGACCCGGCCGTGGAGGCGCGCTTTCGCCGCATCGTCGAGATCAATGTGATCGGCACCTATCTGGTCACCCGCGCGGCGCTGGGGAAGATGCCGGACGGCGGGCGCATCGTGCTCACCGCCTCGATCTGGGGCAAGACCGGGGCGGCCGGCTTTTCCGCCTATTGCGCCTCGAAACACGCCAATATCGGCTTCATGCGGGCGCTCGCGCTCGAACTGGCACCGCGCCGGATCGCGGTCAATGCGGTCTGCCCCGGCTGGGTCAAGACCGAAGCCTCGATGCGCTCGGTCCGGGCCGAGGCGGCCCATCTCGGCATCGAGCCCGAGGCCCATATCGACGCCATCCTGAAGCGCCAGGCCTTCGGCGGGCTGATGGAGCCCGCCGATGTCGCCGACGCCTATCTCTTCCTGGCAGCCCCCGAGACCGCCCGCAACATCACCGGCCAGACCCTGCATGTCGACCGCGGCGAAGTGATGGACTGATCAGAAGCCCAGCGCCATGCCGTCCTTCCGCTGGTCGGAGCCGCCGAGCAGCAGGCCGCGCTCGCGGTCGATCCAGATCGCCTGGGCGCCGCCGATCGGCTGGTCCGCCCCCAGCAGATGGTGGCCCTTGGCGGCGAGCCGGCCGAGGGTGGCGGGATCGATCGTCGGCTCGACCTCCAAGACGCCGCCGTAGGCAAAGGCGCGCGGCACGTCGATCGCCGCCTGGATGTCGAGCCCGCGGTCGAGGATGCCGGAGAGCAGGGCGGCATGGCCGGCCGCCTGATATTGCCCGCCCATCACGCCGAAGGGCATGACCACCCGGCCGTCCTTCCGCAGCATGCCGGGGATGATCGTGTGCATCGGCCGCTTGCGCGGGCCGATCGCATTGGGATGGCCCTCGACCACGCGGAAGGAGGAACCACGGCTGTGCAGCAATATGCCGGTCGCGGGGTCGAGCCTGGTCGAGCCGAAGCCGTGGAAGATCGAATTGATCAGGGAGATCGCATTGCCGTCGCGGTCGACCGCGCAGATGTAGACCGTGTCGGGATGGCTGAAGTCGCTGGCCAGCGCCGGCGGTCCCGCCCGTTCGGGATCGATCCGGCGGCGCAGCTCTTCCGCCACCCGGGGCGAGAGCAGGGCGTCCGGCGGATAGGGCAGGGCGGCGGGATCGCCCAGCAGGGCGTCGCGGTGGTGATAGGCAAGCTTGCCCGCCTCGGCCTGGAGGTGCAGGCGCTCGGCGAAGGCAAGCTCCGGCCCGAGGTCGAAGCCCGCCAGCATGTTCAGGATCATCAGCGCGGCGACGCCCTGGCCGTTGGGCGGGCATTCCATCACCTCAAAGCCGCGATAATCGGTCGAGATCGGGGCGACGTAATCGGCGCCGTCGGTCATCGCCGCGAAATCCTCGAGCGTGTGCAGCCCGCCGAGGGAACGAAGATAGCCGACCAGGGAGGCCGCGACCTCGCCCTGATAGAAGGCTTCCGCTCCCCGTGCCGCGATGGCGCGCAGATGGCCCGCCAGCTTCGGCTGGGCATGGCGGGCACCGGCGGCGGGGGCGGGCAGGAAGGTGGCGGCGGCTCCGGCATCGCCCGCCACCAGCTCGACCTCCATCGCCCAGTCGTAGGCGACGCGGGGCGTTACCGGATAGCCGTGCTCGGCATAGTCGGCGGCGCGGCGGAACAGGCGGTCGAGCGGCAGGCGGCCGTGGTCGCGGTGCAATCGGCACCAGGCGGCGATGCCGCCCGGCACGGTGACCGCATGGGGGCTGGTCTGGCCGATCTCGCTCACGCCGAGCGAGAGCAGGCGCTCCACCGTCGCCGCGGCCGGCGCCCGGCCCGAGCCGTTGAGGGCGATCACCTCGCCGCCCGCGGGGGCATAAAGGGCGAAGCAATCGCCGCCGAGCCCGGTCATCAGCGGGTCGACCACGCCTTGCACGGCGACCGCGGCCAGCGCCGCATCGACCGCATTGCCGCCCGCCGCCAGCACCTCCACCCCCGCCGCGGTCGACAGCGGGTGGGAAGTGGCGATCATCGCCTCCGTCCCATAGGAGGGCGCCCGGCCCGGCTGGTAGAAATCTCTCATGTCCGCTCTCCCGTCTCGGCCCGACAGGCAAGCGCCCAGCAAGCCGCGCGTCAATGGCCGGCGGTTGACCCCGGTGCTATCGACCCCGAAACTGGGGCGGCGAAGGGATGATGTCGATGCAGCATGCGATGCCCGCCCACCACGGCCGCTACCGCTATTCCGCCCTGCCGGCCCGGCCGCTCTACGATTGGCCGGGGGGACGGCGGCTCGCCTGCTATATCGCCTTGAACCTCGAACATTTCGCCTTCGGCGGCGGGCTGGGGGCCGAGCTGGCACCGGGCGGGCCGCAGCCGGACGTGCTGAACTACGCCTGGCGCGACTATGGCAACCGGGTCGGCGTCTGGCGCCTGCTCGAGCTCTTCGACGATCTCGGCCTGCCGGCGGCGGCGCTGATCAATTCGGCGATCTACGGCCATTGCCCCGAGGTGGCCGACGCCTGCCGTGCCCGGGGTTACGAAGTGGTCGGCCACGGGCGCAGCAATGCCGAACGCCAGGGCGTATTGCCGGAAGACCAGGAACGCCACCTGATCCACGAGTCGACGGCGATGATCGCGGCGCGCGAAGGGGCGGCCCCGGCCGGCTGGCTCGGCCCCTGGATTTCGGAGAGCCGGGTGACGCCGGACCTCCTGGCCGAGGCCGGCTACCGCTACCTGCTCGACTGGTGCATGGACGAACAGCCGGTCTGGCTGACGACCCGGGGCGGCGGGCGCATCCTCTCCGTTCCCTATCCGCAGGAAGTGAACGACATCCCGGCCGTGGTCGGGCGGAAGGAGACGGCGGAAGGCTTCGCCGCCCTGATCACCGAGACGGCGGAAGAGCTGCTGGAGCAATCGGCGCGGGCGCCCCTGGTCATGGGTATCGCCCTGCATCCCTATATCGTCGGCCAGCCGCATCGGCTGCGCGCGCTGCGCCGGGCGCTCACCCATGTGAAGGCGCTGGGCGACGGGATCTGGTGGACCACGCCGGGCGCCATCGCCGCCCACGCGGCGGAATGGGCGCCCTGAGGCTCAGAAACTGGCGACCGCCCGGGTCCAGGTGCGGCCGGGCATCACCGAAATATCGGCCGGCAGGGCCGACATGCCGGCGGTGACGGCATAGCCGATGCCGATCACCTCGGGCGACCAAGCGCCGGTGATCGCGGGCGGCATGCCGAGGGAGACGGGCGGCGCATTCAGGATCAACTGGCCGGCGACGGTGATCACGTCGATGCCGATCTCGACCGAGATGGTGATGCAGTCGCCCGCCAGCATCGAAGGCGCCGGCCCGAACAGGAAGGCGAAATTGCCGCCCGCACCAACCCCGATGTTGGACACCACGCCGACAGACAGGCTGCCATAGAGGCCGACCTCGCCGCCCGCCGCCTTCCGCCAGAAATAGATCCCGGCACCGGCGCCATAGGCGACGCCGGCACCCGCCCCGGCGGTGACACCGTAGGCCATCGTGTAATCCGGCGCCGGCACGCGGATGCGCACGCCCGGAATGATGCCGGAAACCGTCAGGCTGCCCGGCGGCGACGAGGCCGCGGCGGCCGCCCCCGAGAGCAGCCCGCCGATCGAGGAGACGCCGCCGAGGGCCGAAAGCGCGCCCCGGACCAGGGTCTCCTCGCCGAAGCCCGGTGCCTTGTAGCGCCGCGGCGTCACCCGCCGCGCCGAGGAAAGGTCGAGGCCGGTGAAATTGCGGAAGGTGATGCGGGTCTGGCCGGGCATGAGGGCATCCGTCGGGTTCGGTTCGTGACGGTGATCCTGCGCCGATCTCCGGTCAAGTCGGTGCCGGCCGTCACAGAAAGGGCGCAGATTCCAGCCTTGCCAGTGCTCGCCCGGTTTGTTAAATGAACGTTTAAAGCAGAACCGCGACAAGCGGAGGAGAGGAAGCGATGGCACAGGAAGTCTGGATCGTCGACGCGGCCAGGACGCCGCGGGGCATCGGCAAGGTCGGCAAGGGCGGATTGTCGGAAGTCCATCCCCAGCGCCTGCTCTCGACCGTGCTGAAGGCATTGGCGACACGTAACCAGATCGATACCGCCGATGTCGACGACGTGATCGCCGGCTGCGGCAGCCAATGGGGCAAGCAGGGCTTCTGCATCGCGCGCATGGCGGCGCTCGACGCCGGCTTCGACGACGCTGCGCCGGGCATGTCGCTCGACCGTTTCTGCGGTTCGGGCCTGACCGCGGTCAACCTCGGCGCCATGGGCATCATGTCGGGGATGCAGAAGCTGGTCTTCGCCGGCGGCGTCGAATCCATGTCCCATGGCTCCAGCCTGGGCGGCGGCTCGCGCTTCATGGATTCGGGCAATCTACACCTCCGCGAGATCCATCCCCAGCCGCATCAGGGCGTCTGCGCCGATGTCGTCGCGACGATCGAGGGCATCACGCGGGACGACACCGACCGCCTGGCCCTGGAGAGCCAGCGCCGCGCCGACCAGGCGATCAGGAACGGCTATTTCGCCAAGAGCCTGGTGCCCGTCCATCACGACGACGGCCGTCTCGCCCTCGACCACGACGAATTCCCCAGGCCGCAGACCACGCTCGACGGCCTGGCCCAGTTGAAGCCCGCCTTCGCGGCCCTCTACGACTTCCCGCTCGACGAGGACGGCACGAGTTACAGGGCCCTGGTCGAGAAGCGCTTCCCGGACCTGAAGATCGAGCATATCCACCACGCCGGCAATTCGTCGGGCGTGGTCGACGGGGCCGGCGCCGTGGTGCTGGCCTCGCCCGACTACGCCAGGGCGCATGGGCTGAGGCCCCGGGCACGGATCGTCGCCATGGCCAATGCCGGGGACAGCCCGGAACTCATGCTGAACGCACCCGTGCCGGCGACCAAGAAGGCGCTGGCCCTGGCCGGCATGACCATGAAGGACGTCGACCTCGTCGAGATCAACGAAGCCTTCGCCGTGGTGCCGCTCAAATTCATGCGCGACCTCGACGTCGATCCGGCGATCGTCAATGTGAACGGCGGGGCCATGGCGCTCGGCCATCCGATCGGGGCGACCGGCGCCATCATCCTCGGCACCCTGCTCGACGAGATGGAACGGCGGGATCTCTCGGTCGGTCTCGCCACGCTTTGCGCCGCGGGCGGCATGGCGCCCGCCACCATCATCGAACGCATGTAATCAGAAACGTCCTTGCCCGGGCGGTGCATGCGCGGAAGATCGCCGCACGGGCAGGCAGGCGGGCGGATCCGGCTCCTCCCGGGTCCGCCCGACCGACAGGAAACGACAGGAAGGCCATCATGAAACTGGATTCTTCGATCGCCGCCGTGGTCACCGGCGGCGCCTCCGGCCTCGGCGAGGCGACGGCGCGGGCACTGGCGGCGCAGGGCGTGAAGGTCGCCCTGTTCGACCTGAACGAGGCCAAGGGCGAGCAGGTCGCGGCCGAGATCGGCGGCGTCTTCTGCAAGGTGAATGTGACCTCGGACGCCGATGTCGACGCCGGCTTCGCCAAGGCCCGCGCCGCCCACGGCCAGGAACGCATCCTGGTCAATTGCGCCGGCACCGGCAATGCGATCAAGACCGCCAGCCGCGACAAGGCGACAGGCGAGGTGAAGCATTTCCCGCTCGACAGTTTCAACATGATCATCCAGATCAACCTGGTCGGCACTTTCCGCTGCATCGCCAAATCGGCGGCGGGGATGCTGACCCTGCCCCCGCTCGAAGACGGCGACCGCGGCGCCATCGTCAATACCGCCTCGGTCGCGGCCGAGGACGGCCAGATGGGCCAGGCCGCCTATTCGGCCTCCAAGGGTGGCGTGGTCGGCATGACCCTGCCGATCGCCCGCGACCTGATGGGCGAGGGGATCCGCGTCAACACCATCCTGCCCGGTATCTTCGACACGCCGCTGCTCCAGGGTGCGCCGGAGAACGTGAAGGCGGCGCTGGCGGCTTCCGTGCCCTTCCCGAAGCGGCTCGGCAACCCGGCGGAATATGCCCAGCTCGCGCTCACCATGATCACCTGCGGTTACTTCAACGGCGAGGATGTGCGCCTCGACGGCGCCATCCGCATGGCTCCGCGCTGAGTCTCCACCTCGGCTTGCGGCCCGCGGGGGATGATCGTATCTGTTAGTCGACCGACCCCCGCGGGAATCCCTCTTGGTGCGTGAATCACAGACCAGACGACCCCACCCGGCGCCGCGTTCCGAGACCGCGGACCAATTGCTCGCTGCGGCGGCCGCGCTGATGACCGAGCGGAACACGATCGACGTGCCGGTGGCCGATGTCGCCGCCCGCGCCGGCCTGAACGCCGCGCTGGTGAACTATTACTTCCGGACCAAGACGGGGCTGCATATCGCGCTCGTCAGGCGCGACGCCGAAGTGGCGGTCGCGGAGATGAACCGCCTGCTGGCGACCGGGCTTCCCCCGGCCGAGAAGATGCGCCGCCACCTGACCGGCATCATCCGCACCTTCCAGCGCTGCCCCTATCTCTACCGCCTGATGCGGGCCTTGCTGCGCGATGCCGATTCCAAGGCGGCGCGCGAGATCGTCGAATTCTTTTCGAAGCCGGTGATCGAGACGCAGAAGGCGATCCTGCAGGAAGGGATCGCCAGCGGCGCCTTCCGCCCGGTCGATCCCATGATGTTTCATCTCTGCGCCATCGGCGCCTGCGACCAGCTCTTCGCCGAACAGAGCACGCTGCGCTGGAGCTTCGGGGTCGCCGCGATCGACGACGATCTCGCCCGCAGTTACGGCGAATTCGTCGTCGACCTCCTGATGAAGGGCTTCCTGGCCCGCGCCTAGCCGCGGGCGCCGACCAGGGCGAAGGCGCCGCCCTGTGGGTCCAGGCATTGGATGATCCAGGCCCCGCCGGGCACTTCGGTCGGGCCGTGCAGCACGCTGCCGCCGCCCGCCGTCACCTTGCCCATCGCGACGTCGATGCTCTTCACGCAGAAATAGAACAGCCAGAAGGGATGCGGCACTTGCGGCATCTTGGTCATGATGCCGCCGATCGCATCGCCCGAGCCGGGGGTGAAGAGCTGGTAGACGCCCATCGGCCCCATATCCATCGCTTCCCCCTTGGCCCAGCCGAATTGGCCGGCATAGAAATCGAAGGCGGAAGGCCCGTCGCCCGCGCTCAGTTCGTGCCAGCCGGTGACGCCGGGCGTCCCCATGGGCGGCGGCGGCGCGCCCGGTCCGGGCGAAGTCGCCTTGAACAGGCAGAACACGGCGCCCTGAGGATCGGCCGCCACGGCGAAGCGCCCGACGTTCGGGATATCGTCCGGCCCCTTGTGGATCGAACCGCCCGCGGCGGCGACCGAGGCGGCCGCGGCATCGACGTCATCCGCCCAGATATAGCCGATCCAGCCGGGCGTGCCGCCGGCCGCGCAGACTTCGGGCGGCAGGGTCATGGCACCGCCGACCGGCGCGTCGCCCGCGTGGAGGATGTGATAGGTCATGCCCGCCTGGCCGGAATCCGTGATCTTCCAGCCGACCACGTCGCTATAGAAGGCTTCCGCCGCCGCAAGGTCGGTGGTCATCAACTCGTACCAGACGAATTTCCCGTGCAGATCGCTCATGGACGCCTCCCCGTCGTTGACTAAATAAGTTGGTATCAACATAATTGGTCCATGTCAAAGCCCGAGAAGCTACCTTTCGATGACACGATCCGGGTGCGGGACTGCTGCCTGTGCCTGCATGTGCAGCGCGCCGCCCGCCGCCTGGCCCGTCATTTCGACGAGGCACTGCGCCCGCTCGGCCTGACCAACGGGCAGTTTTCCCTGCTCATGTCATTGAACCGGCCGGCGCCGCCGGCCATGGGCTCGGTCGCCGAGCTCCTGGCGATGGACCGCACGACGCTGACGGCGGCGCTGAAGCCCCTGGTGCGCCGGGGCCTGGTCGAGGTGACGCCCGACCCGGCCGATCGGCGCAGCCGCCGCCTGGCGCTGACCGCCGCGGGTCACGCCGTGCTGATCGCCGCCCTGCCGGTCTGGCAGGCCGCGCATGACGGGATCGAGGCCGCACTCGGTGCCGGTGTGCCGGACGCACTGCGCGCCGGCCTGGCGCGCTTAGCCTAGAGCCGATTGCCGATTTGTTGAATCGGCAATCGGCTTGGATGTCTTTGAATTGCGCGGTTTCTTGCGGCAAACCGGTTTCCACTTTGCCGGAAACCGCGCTAGCGCCGCCGCGGCTGGGGCAGCACGTCGGGCAGGAAGCTGCCGGCGTGTTCGACCAGGAAATCGATCAAGGCCCGGCAGGCCGGCACCGGCCGCCGCTGGCCGAGATGCACCACGTGCCATTGCCGGACCACGGGCAGGCCCTTCACGTCGAGCGCGACCAGACGCCCGTCGGCCAGCTCGGCGCCGACCGTGTGGCCCGAGATGAAGGAAATGCCGAGGCAGGCGATCACCGCCTGTTTGATCGTCTCGTTGCTGTCGATCTGCATGCCGATCGGCGGTGCGACATGGGTGCGGGCGAAGAAGCGTTCCATCAGGTTGCGGGTGCCGCTGCCCGGTTCGCGCACCAGGAAGGTCTCTTCCGCCAGCAGGCGGGGCGGGATGTCGCGCTGGCCGGCCAGGCGATGGTCGGGCGGCGCCACGATCAGATGGGGATGGTCGCCGATCACCGAGGCTTCGACATCGAGCTCGACCGGCGGCCGGCCCATGATGGCGACGTCGATCTCGTAATGTTCGAGCCCGCGCAGGATTTCCGCCCTATTGCCGACCGTGAGCTTCAAGGCGATGCCGGGATGCAGCCGGCGAAAGCCGGCCAGCGCCTGGGGGGCGAAATATTTGGCGGTCGAGACGACGCCGATCGAAACCGTGCCCTTGTCGCCGCCGGCGAGGCTGGAGAGCACGGCGACGGCATCGTTCAGCGCCGCCTCGATCCGCTCGACCGCGCTCAGCACTTCGTGGCCGGCGTCGGTCACCACCGTCTCGCCGCCGTGGCGTTCGAGGAGCGGCATGGCCGCCAGGTCCTGCAACTGCTGGAGTTGCATGGTGACGGCGGGCGGAGTCACGTGCAGGGCCTGGGCGGCCTTGGTGACCGAGCCCGTCTTCACCACCGCCTGGAAGGCGCGGAGCTGGCGCAGCGTGGCTTGGCGGAGGTCCATGATACTTCAGGAAAATTGAAGATGGACCGCCAAGTTATAAGAAAATTTGCGGTTCCTCAAGCCTCGTCCCGGGGCGGCGGGTGGTGATGCTCCTGCGGCCCGGCGTGGACATGGATATGGTCGTGGGTGTGGCGGTGGTGATGGAAGAAGCCTTCCTGCAACTTACCGCCCTCCAGCACCAGGGCCCTGGTCGCCAGGCGCTGCAAAAAGCCCCGGTCGTGGGAGACCACGATCATCGCCGTCGGCAGGCCGGCCAGGACCTCGAGCAGGCGGGTATAATGGGCATCGTCCAACGCATTGGTCGGCTCGTCCAGCAGCAACACCTCGGGTTCCATGGCGAGCACGGCGGCGAGCGTCACCATGCGCTTCTCGCCGCCCGACAGGCGGTGGGTGACCCGCTCCGCCAGGTGGCCGAGCTTCAGGCGGGCGAGCACGGCGCGGGCCGCCTCGGCCGCCGCCTGCTCGCCGAACCCGAGGTTGAGCGGGCCGAAGGCGACGTCGTCGATCACGGTCGGGCAGAACAGCTGGTCGTCCGGGTCCTGGAACAGATAGCCGGCCTTGGCGCGCACGGCGTGGAAATCCTTCTCCTGCCGGCGCGCTGCACCGAAGGCGGTGACGGTGCCCGAATCCGGCTTTTCGAGGCCGATCAGGGTGCGCATCAGCGTGGTCTTGCCGGCGCCGTTGGCCCCGGCCAGGGCGATCCGCTCGCCCGCCTTCAAGGAGAGCGAGACGCCGTCCAGCACGCGGCGCCCGCCGCGGGTGACGGTGACGTCGGCAAGGGCCAGGAGCTCGGTCACGGCAGTCGGTCCAGCAGCAGGAGGGCGCCGAGGGGCAGGGCCAGGGCAAGGGCGAAGGCGCCGTCGCCCCGGTGGGCGGCATGGATGCCGATCGCCGGCAGGCGGCCGGAGAAGCCGCGGCAGCGCATCGCCTCCTCGACCCGCTCGGCCCGTTCGAGCGAGCGCACCAGCATCATGCCGGCCAGATTGCCGAAGCTCCGCCAGGTGTGGCGGTTGGAACGGGCGGTGAAGGCGCGCGCCCGCATCGCCTCGCGCAGGCGTTTCATCTCCTCCCGGAAGATCGCGACATAGCGGGTGGCGAAGAGGAAGAGCTGGACGAGGCGGAGCGGCACGCCCAGCGCCCGCAGCGCATGGCCGAGGCGGACCGGCTCCAGCGTACCGAGCAGGGCGGCGACCGCCAGCATGGCGGCATTGACCTTGAGCGCGATCAGCAGGGCCCGGTCCAACCCCTCGGCACTGGCGGCGAGCGGACCCAGTTCGAACAGCGCCCGCCCCGGCATGGTGAAGGGCAGCATGATCAGGAGCAGGGCCATGAAGCCCTCGACATGCAGCAAACGGTGGCGCAGCGCGCCGAACGGCAGCCGTGCCACGACGGCGAGCAGGACGCAGAGGGCCAGCGCGCCCGCCGCTCCGGCCAAGCCGTGCAGCGCGATCACTGCGGCCAGGATCGCCAGCGTAGCGAGCAGGCGCGTGCGCGGGTCGAGCCGGCCGATCGCGCCGGTCTCGGTCAGGGCGGCGGCCGCGACGTCAGCCATCGCGCGACTTCCGCCGTGCCGCGGCCCAGAGGCCGATGCCGGCGAGGCCGACGATCATGCCGATGCCGCCCATTACGTCGTTGAAACGAATGCGACCCTCGGCCTCCGCATAGGCTTCCAGGAGCGGGCGGATCTGGCGCTCGACCGCCTTGTCGACCGCGCGCTCGATCGCCGCCGTGTCGGCCGGGGCGGCCGGCGCCGGGGTCGGAGCGCTGGCAGGGGCCGGCGCCGCGACGCCGCCCAGGCGATCGGCACCGATGGTGGCTTCGGCCATGTGGCCGTCGCGGGCATCGACGGTCAGGCGGTAGTCGTCGGGCTTGGGCGGGGTCCAGGCGAAGCCGCCCTGGGCGTCGGTCGCGGTGCGGAAGATTTCCTGCCCGGCGGCGTCATGCACGATCAGCTCGGCACCTTCCGGCCGACCGCCGCCGATGAAGAAGGCGTAACCGGTGATGGCGCCCTCCTCCACCGTGGCGAAGAGTTTCAGGCGATGGGCCGCGGCCGGTGCCGTGAAGGCGAGCAGGCAGGCGAACGCCAGCAGCAGGCGGGCGATCATGGCGCCACCCCCGCCAGGGCATCCGGCTTCACCCGCTTCAGGAAGGAAACGGCGAAACCGGTGATCAGCGCTTCGCCCGCCATCAGGGGCAGATAGGTGACCAGCAGGATGCGCGCCGACGGCACATAGTCGGACGACGACAGGGCCAGGGCGAGTGCGACCAGGAGGCCGGTCCCCGCCACAGAAAGGGCGGCGCAGATGCCGGCCAGCAGTCCGGCCCGCCCGGCCTCCGCCCGCAGCACGGCGGGGGCGAAGAGGGCGCCGAAGAGGATCCCCGGCAAGGCGATGTTCGCCGTATTGACGCCGAGGGTGGTGAGCCCGCCGAAGCCGAACAGCACCGCCTGAAGGAGGAGGCCGACCAGCACGGCGGGCGCCGCCAGGCGGCCGATCATCAGCCCCATGAGGCCGGAGAGCAGCAGATGCACGCTGGACGGCCCGACCGGCACCGCGACCAGGGAGGTCACGAAGAAGGCGGCCGAGAGGATCGCTGCCCGCGGGATCGTGCGTTCGTCCAGCCGGCGGAGCGAGACGGCGACCAGCCCGCCCGCGACGACGAAGCCACCGGCCAGCACGGGCACGGAGAGCACGCCGTCCGGGATATGCGCCATGTTACTTGGTCCCCATGTCGGTCGCCTTCACCCAGATCAGGCCGCCGGTCTCGACCGGTACGTCCTTGCCGTCGGGCGCCTTCATCGGCGCGTCGCCTTCCAGCAGGGCAGCGAAACCCCACCAGCCGGCGCGCGGCATGGCATAGGCGAAGGTGCCGCTGGCATCGGCCTTGATCACCTGGGTGATGAAGGCTTCGTTGGGCGGCGTCACCGAACCGTCGTTCACCCATTCGACCTCGATCTCGGCGAAGGGCACGGGCTTGCCGTCCTTCAGCACGATCCCGCGGAACAGGTTGCCGGTCCAGAGCCCGGTCGGCCGGGTCAGGGCCTGGATCTCGACCGGCAGGCCGGCCAGCGCGTCCCAGCCCTCGCCCGAGGCATAGGAGTCGGCCACCACCTTGGCGTAATGGACGATATATTTGCCTTCCGCCGGCTCCCAATAGGGCTTCGGCTCGACGAAGAAGACGGCGGCGCCGGGCTCCCTCAGTTCGGCCGTGGCGGTCCAGGCCGATTTGCCGTCGATTGGGTGTTCGGCCAGGCTCGGCGCGAGGTCGACGGTCTTGCCGCCGTAGACCATGCCGAGGCGGGCCGGCCGCGCCATCTCCATGGTCGGGCCGCGGTCCATCGGATGGGTGAAGGAGAGGGAGAGCGTCACCTTGCCGCCCTCGGGCAGCACGTCGGCGTCAGGCAGGATTTCCTGGAAATGGGCCAGCGCCGGGCCGCTCACACCGGCGGCCAGGGCGAGGCCCAGACATATCCTGCGCAGCATCCGTCATCCCTCCCTCGTGCGGTCTGGTATGACGATTGCACAGAAAGATCATACTGGCAAGGCGCCCCGTTTCACCAGACGCCGGTATTGGGCATGGAGGTCCAGGGCTCGGCCGGGGCGAGGGCGGCGCCCTTCTGCAGAAGCTCGACCGAGATCAGATCGGGCGAGCGGACGAAGGCCATGCGGCCGTCGCGCGGCGGGCGGTTGATGGTGATGCCGGCGGCGGCCAGCCTGGCGCAGGTCGCATAGATGTCGTCGACCTCGAAGGCGAGATGGCCGAAGTTACGCGCGGTGCCGTAATCTTCCGGATCCCAATTGTAGGTCAGCTCGACCAGGGGCGAGGTTTCGCTGCCGTCCTTGATGTCGGCCGGCGCGCCCAGGAAGACCAGGGTGAAGCGGCCGGCCGGAACGTCGACCCGGCGCACTTCCTTGAGCCCCAGATGGGTGCAGAAGAAGGTGAGGGCGGCGTCGAGATCGCGCACGCGGATCATGGAATGGAGGAAATGCATCGCCGGAATCCTGGCCCTGAACAGAGTCGCGGGGGCCATGATGGCCCCCGCGATTTTGCCGCGCAAGCCGCGATCAGGCGAGATCGAAACGGTCGGCGTTCATCACCTTGGTCCAGGCGGCGACGAAATCGGTGACGAATTTCCCCGCATTGTCGTCCTGGGCATAGACCTCGGCGTAGGCGCGCAGGATCGAGTTCGAACCGAACACGAGGTCGACGCGGCTCGCCGTATATTTGACCTGACCGCTCTTCCGTTCGCGGATCTCGTAGATCCCCTTGCCGGCCGGCTTCCAGGTGTAGGCCATGTCGGTCAGGGTGGCGAAGAAATCCGGGCTCAACACGCCGACCCGCTCGGTGAAGACGCCCTGCGCATTGCCGCCGTGATTGGCGCCGAGCACGCGGAGCCCGCCCACCAGCACGGTCATCTCCGGCGCGGTCAGGCCCATGAGCTGGGCCCGGTCGAGCAGCAGTTCCTCGGCCGCCACCGCATAGTCCTTCTTCAGCCAGTTGCGGAAACCGTCGTGGATCGGCTCCAGCACCGCGAAGGAGTCGCCGTCGGTCGCTTCCGGGCCGGCGTCGCCCCGGCCGGGGGCGAAGGGCACGGCGATGTCGAAGCCGGCCGCCGCGGCCGCCTGCTCGATACCGAGATTGCCGGCCAGCACGATGACGTCGGCCAGGCTGGCCCCCGCCGCGGCCGCGATCGGCGCCAGCACGGCCAGCACCTTGGCCAGGCGCGTCGGCTCGTTGCCTTCCCAGTCCTTCTGCGGGGCCAGGCGGATGCGGGCGCCATTGGCGCCGCCCCGCTTGTCGGAGCCGCGGAAGGTCCTTGCACTGTCCCAGGCGGTCGCCACCATCTCGGCGATGGAAAGACCGCTCGCCGCGATCTCGGCCTTCACCGCGGCGACGTCATAGGCGGCGCTGCCGGCCGGCACCGGGTCTTGCCAGATCAGGTCTTCGGCCGGCACGTCCGGGCCGATGTAACGCGCCTTCGGCCCCATGTCGCGGTGGGTCAGCTTGAACCAGGCGCGGGCGAAGACGTCCGAGAAATAGGCCGGATCCTGGCGGAAACGTTCGGAAATCGCGCGGTAGGCCGGGTCCTTGATCATGGCCATGTCGGCATCGGTCATGATCGGGTTGTGGCGGACGGCGGGGTCTTCCGCGTCCTGCGGCTTGTCCGCTTCGGCGATGGCGACCGGCTCCCATTGCCAGGCGCCAGCCGGGCTCTTGGTCAGTTCCCACTCGTGGCCGAACAGCATCTCGAAATAGCCGTTGTCCCAGCGCGTCGGATGGGTGGTCCAGGCACCTTCGAGGCCGCTGGTCACGGCGTCATGGCCGACGCCCCGCTTGGTCTTGTTCAGCCAGCCGAGGCCCTGGTCCTCGACCTCGCCGCCTTCCGGCGCCGGGCCCAGCAGGGCGGCGCTGCCGTTGCCATGGGCCTTGCCGACGGTATGGCCGCCGGCGGTCAGGGCCACCGTCTCCTCGTCGTCCATGGCCATGCGGGCGAAGGTCTCGCGCACCTGGGCCGCCGTCTTCAGCGGATCGGGCTTGCCGTTCACCCCTTCCGGGTTCACGTAGATCAGGCCCATCTGCACCGCGGCCAGCGGGTTTTCCATGGTCGCGGGATTTTCCAGGCTCTCGTAGCGGCCGTCGCTGGGCGCCAGCCATTCCTTCTCCGAGCCCCAATAGACGTCTTCCTCGGGGTGCCAGATGTCTTCGCGCCCGAAGCCGAAGCCGAAGGTCTTCAGGCCCATCGACTCATAAGCAATGGTGCCGGCCAGCGCGATCAGGTCGGCCCAGGAGAGCTTGTTGCCGTATTTCTTCTTGATCGGCCAGAGCAGGCGCCGGGCCTTGTCCAGATTGCCGTTGTCGGGCCAGGAATTGAGCGGCGCGAAGCGCTGGTTGCCGGTGCCGGCACCGCCCCGGCCGTCGGCCGTGCGATAGGTCCCGGCGGCGTGCCAGCTCATGCGGATCATCAAGCCGCCGTAATGGCCCCAATCGGCCGGCCACCAGTCCTGGCTGTCGGTCAGCAGGGCCTTCAGGTCGCGCTTCACGCCTTCGAAATCGAGCGTCTTCACGGCTTCGCGGTAATCGAAGCCGGGGCTCATCGGGTTCGTCTTGGTATCGTGCTGGTGCAGGATGTCCAGCTTCAGGGTCTTCGGCCACCAGTCGGTCACCGACTGGGCCACGGCGGTATTGGCGCCGTGCATGACCGGGCATTTGGCTTCACTCATCGCTGCTGCTCCCTCGGGAATGGGGTTGTGGGAGAACGCCCGCGCCCGCAGGACGTCCTTCGGTGGTTGGGGTAAGCGATCGGTTACGGCCGGCGGCGAGCGACCGGCGCAATAAATTTGAACTAGTCTAATGTGTGACGGAAGCCGCTATCAGGCAACGTGATTTCTGTCAGCATGATCCAGTTTCTGCGGATCGGTGATCGGAAATGGCGATCGCTCCCGCCGTCTGACGGCTCTGTTCAGGGGCCAGCCGCGGGGCTGTCGACAGCGAGATCGATGCCGAACTCCTGGTCGAGCCACTGACGTTCGGCTTCGTCCGCCACGCGGTCGATCAGGACCCGGCAGCGGTTCTGGTGGGCGTGGGCGATCAGCTTGCGCAGGCGGTCGCCGTCGCGTTGCATCTGGGCCGAGAGATCGGCCGACCAGGGGATCATCAGCCCGGTCGGGTGGACTTCCTCATAGGCGACGAAACTGTCGTCGAGGTCGGCGATGCCGAGGCCGACGCGCCGGCAGAAGGGGGCCAGACGCTGGGCCACCTCGGCCTGGCGCTGGCGCACCAGGTCGCGCGGCAACTCGGTCAGCACGAAGATCATCTGTTGGCGGAGCGCCGGCGGCAGCGGGCGGGCCAGGGCCAGGAACTGCTCCATGCCGGCGCGGTCGTTCAGGGTGGCGAAGGGCAGGGGCACCAGATAGACCGGCGGCACCTGGTCGAGAGAGCCGAGGGTGCGATAGAGAAGCTCGATCACACGCGTCAGCACCAGGAGGCCGACCGCCGGCGTCTGGGCGCCGGCCCGCTGCAGCCAGGCGATCCGGTTCAGGCTGGCGTTGTCGAGGGCGCCCAGCATCAGGCCCGAGGGTTGGCCGCCCTGGCGCCGCACTTGGCGGGGCTCGAGCCGGGCATCGCGCAGGACATCGGCCGCGACCGCTTGCACCTTGCTGTCGAAATCGCGCCGGCTCGCCTCCAGGCGGGGGTCGAGCGGCGCAGCCGGGGCCTGCACCGGCGCCAGCTCGGCCGTTTCCGGGACCGGCTCGGCCGAGCCCCGCACGACGAAGCCCTCGGCGGCCTCGGCATCGCCCAGGAGCTGCTGGGTGATGTCGTTGGCGATGGCGCGGGCGCGGCTCGCCGCCTCGTCCCGCGTAGCGCCCAGGAAGGAGACGACGAAGCTCGAATCGGCGATGCGGGCGAAAGTCTCGCCCGAACCCAGGCGCTGGTTGATCATGGTGGTGGCCAGGGTCATCACCCGTTCCGAGATGATGCGCCAGCGCGGTCCCAGGCGCTGCTTCACGGCGTCGAGCATGATCACCTCGACCTGGCCCGAAGCGCCCGGCGGCGGGCCACCGTCGGCATGGGTACGCAGGGCGGCGACCACCCGGCGTTCGAATTCGTTGAGGATCGGCACGGCCCGCTGTTCGGATGGCCGCTGGAGGACGACGAGGCGCCAGAAACGGCCGGACTCGCGTTCGACCGGCAGGATCACTGCCTTCAGGACTTGGCGGCCGGCGGCGGTATGCAGGGTCAGGTCGCAGTCGAGCGCCGTCCGGGTCTCGGCCTGTTCGCCGTTCCAGCCGATCAGGCTGGAGGCGGGATGGCCGACGGCGGCGGCTTCGTCGATACCCGCCATGCGCGCCAGGGCACCGTTCAGCGAGGCGATGCGGCCGCCCTCCTCGACGATCAGGATGCCGTCCTGGACGTTGCGGACGATGGCGGCGACCAGGGCGGCCAGGGCCTCGCGCCGCCGTTCCGACTGGGCGAGCGTGGGCGGTGTCGAACGCGTGGGATCGAACATCGGGCCGCCTCCTCCGGGCATTCTTTTGCCCATGGTCGGCCCGAATTGGTTAACGCCGGCTTAGCGCCGGTGCGCGCTCACGTCTCGTCCTTCTCCGGCGCGAAGCCGAGCGAGGCCGAATTGATGCAGAAGCGAAGCCCGGTCGGCTGCGGCCCGTCCTCGAAGACATGGCCGAGGTGGGAATCGCAGCGCGAACACAGGATCTCGACCCGCTCCATGCCATGGCTGCGATCCACGGTTGCCGCCACCGCTTCGCGCGAGGTGGGCGCATAGAAGCTGGGCCAGCCGCAGCCGGCGTCGAACTTGGTGTCGGATTCGAAAAGCGGCTGGCCGCAGGCGACGCAGGTATAGGTGCCCTTGTCCCACTTCTGCTCGAATTCGCCGGTGAAGGGCCGTTCGGTCGCCTTCTGCCGGGTCACGGCATATTGCAGGGGGGTGAGCTGTTCCCGCCATTCGGCCTCGGTCTTCTTCACTTTGTCGTGCGTGACGGGGTCGCTCATGACGGGTCCTTTCGCTCAATCCAGGGTGATGGCGGACTCCATGAAGCCGCCGAAGCCCCGGCGCCGGTCGACGAAATGGATCTCCAGGATCCAATGCTGCCGCTGGCCGAGGGCATCGGGCGTGTCGAGGGGCGCCGCGTTCTCGGGCGAGATATAGAAACTCGCCCGCTCGCCCGGTAGATGCTTGTGCGGAAATTCACCGACGACATGGCCGCCGATCACGCCGCCATAGGTCCAGCCCCGCCGTTCCGCCAGGCCCTGGATATAGCGGAAGAACTCCCGCCCGCTGATCGAGGGGTTTTCCGCCAGGTGGCGCTTGCCCTCGGCGAAGGCGTCTTCCATGTCGGCGAGAAGGCGGCGCTTGTCGGCATCGCCGCCCAGCACGATGGTGCGGCCGATGTCGGCCTCGAAACCGTCGAAGACCGGGCCGATGTCGATGAAGCCGATGTCGTCCGCCCCGATCACCCGGTCCGGAGGGTTCTCGTCGTAGATGCAGAGCGTGTTGGGCCCGCTCCGCACGATCCTCTTGTGCCAATGGGCGGTGGCGCCGAAGCGATCCGCCGCCAGGGCGCGGATCTCGTCCTCGAGCTGCTTCTCGCTCTTGCCGGGGACCAGAAGTTCGGCCTCGATCGCGTCGAGCAGGGCGAAGCCCTTGGCCTCGGCCGCGCGCAGCGCCGCGACGCGCTCCGCCTCGGGCCGGGCCTGGAATGCCATCTTCACGGCGTGGGCCTCAGTTCGATCAGGGTCGGTACCTTGCGCGCCGCCGCTTGCGCCAGGGCGGCGTCCAGGCCCTCGGTGCCGTCGAGGCGAAGCCCGTGGCAGCCGAAACCCTCCGCCAGGGCGACCAGGTCGGGCACCTTGAGGTCGACGGCGATCGGCTCGATGCCGCGGCCCTTCATGTAGCTGCGGATCTCGCCGTAACCGCCATTGTTCCAGACGATCAGGATCACCGGCACTTCCGCCTCGACCGCGGCGGCGAGCTCCGCCACGGTGAACAACAGGCCGCCGTCGCCCGCCAGCACCACCACGGGCGTCTCGCCGACGCCGAGCTTGGCGCCGATCCCGGCCGGCAGGCCGTAGCCGAGCGTGCCGTAGCCGGTCGAGGCATTGAAGAAGCGCCGGACCCCGCGCGGGTGGAAGAACTGGTTGGCGCCGTAAACCGTCTCGGCCGAATCGCCGACCACGACGGCGTCGGGCAGCACCCGGTCGATCGCCGCCATCAGGTCGCGGTGGCGAAGCGCATAGTCCGGCAGTTGCGCCGCCATCGCCTTGCGCAGCTTGGCCGCCCGCGCGGTGCCGCCCAGCTTGGCCGGGCTGTGCTCGATCGCGGTGGTGAGGGCGGTGAGCGCCAGGGCGGCATCGGCGACGATCGGCAGCTCGGCCCTGGGGCCGCGCATCAATTGCTCGGGGTCGAGGTCGATCCGGATCAGCCGGCCACCCAGGGCGAGGTCGACGGGGGCCGGATACATTTCCGTCTCGCCGAATTCGGTGCCGATGGCGAGCACGACATCGGCGGCGGCCAGTTCGGCGCGCAGAGGCTCGGCCGCCAGGTTCTCGCCCGCCAGCAGGTCGTGGTCGGGCGGCAGCACGCCCTTGCCGTTGATCGAGGTGATCACCGGGATCGACAAATGCTCGGCGATCCAGCGCAGCCTGTCCGCCGCGCCGACCGCGCCGCCGCCCGCGACGATCAGCGGCCGTGCCGCATTGGCCAGGAGATAGCCCGCCTCGGCGATCGCCTGGGGCGCCGGGGCCGGGCGCGCGGGCAGGGGACGCGGGCGAAGGTCGACGGCGGCGCCGTCCATGGCGATGACGTCGACCGGGATTTCGAGATAGACCGGCCGCGGCCGTCCGCTGGCGAAGAGCGCCATGGCCCGGGCCACGGCCTCGGCCAGTTGGCCCGGGTGCAGGATGGTCTGCGCGAAGGCCGAGACGCCGGCCGCCAGGCCGCGCTGCGAGGGCAGTTCGTGCAACCCGCCGCGTCCAGCACCCAGCCCTGACGTGGGCGTGACGCTGGCGATCACCAGCATGGGCACGGAGTCGGCATAGGCCTGGCCCATGGCGGTCAGGACGTTGGTCAGGCCGGGGCCTGTAATGGTGAAGCAGACGCCGGGCTTGCCGGTCGCGCGGGCATAGCCGTCGGCCATGAAGCCGGCGCCCTGCTCGTGCCGCGGGGTGACGTGGCGGATCGCAGAGCCGGTCAGACCGCGGTAGAGTTCGACATTGTGCACGCCCGGAATGCCGAAGATCACTTCGGTGCCATAGGCTTCGAGCAGGCGGATCAGGTGCTCGCCGACGCTTGGCATGATCTCAACGGTCCAGGTGACGATAGAGTTCCGGCCGCCGGTCGGCCAGATAGGGATTGGCCTGGCGGGCCGCTTCGGCCGCCTCGAGGTCGAGATCGGCGACCAGCAGTTTCTCGCCCCGCCCGGCGCGGGCGAGGTCCTTGCCGTCCGGCCCGACGATGCAGGAGAGGCCGGCGTAGTCGAGGCTGCCCTCGGTGCCGCAGCGGTTGGCATAGGCGACGAAGAGCTGGTTCTCGAAGGCGCGGGCCGGCACGACGACCCGGGGGATCGCCTCGAAGGGCATCATCAGGGCGGTCGGCACGATCACCAGCGCCGCCCCCTCGATCGCCAGGTGGCGCACCGATTCCGGGAATTCGACGTCGTAGCAGATCAGGATGCCGATCTTGACGCCGTCGATCGTGAAGAGCGGGGCCAGCGCCTCGCCCGGCACGAAGGCGCCGCGGTCGAGGTCGCCGAACAGATGGCACTTGCGGTAGTTGACGAGCGTCCGGCCGTCGCGGTCGATCACCTGGGCCGCGTTGTAGACGCCGCCTTCCGGCCGCGCCTCGGGATAGCCATAGGCGATGGCGATGCGGCAGGTCGCGGCGATTTCCGCGACACGCTTGGCCGCGGGGCCGTCTGCCGGCTCGGCCGCGGCGGCGACCGCTTCGGCACCGATGTCGTAACCGCTGAGGAACATTTCGGAGGCGACCAGCAGGCGCGCCCCCTGGTCGGCCGCGCGCGCCGCGGCGCGGGCCAGGCGGCGCAGGGCGGCCGCCTTGTCGAGGCCGGGCCGGGGGCCCTGAAAGACGGCGATACGCATCGTCATTCCTCCATGGTCAGGACGAGACGGCCGGTGACGGTGCCTTGGCGCAGACGCTCCAGGGCTTCGTTGGCGGCCGAAAAGGGCATGGTTTCGGTCGTGCAATGGACGAGGCCGCGGAGCGCGAAGCCCATGGCTTCGGCCAGATCGGCCCGGGTGCCGACGTTGGAGCCGCGGATCGAGCGCTCCCAATTGGCGAGCGAGGCGATGGAGACGCCGATCCGGTCGCCCGCGCCGCCGGGCAGGCCGACGAAGACGGTGGTACCGCCGGGCCTGGTCATATCAAGCGCCTGTTCGAAGGCGGCCGGTGCCGTGGCGGTGACCAGGGCCGCGTGCAGCCCGCCGCCGGTCTCGTCCATCACACGGGCGACCGCATCGGGCCCGGCGTGGACCGCCGCCTCTGCCCCCAGGCGGAGTGCGAGCTCGAGTTTCTCGGGCGCCAGGTCGACGGCGACGGCGCGGTAGCCCATCGCCTTGGCATATTGGATGGCGACATGGCCGAGCCCACCGACGCCGATCACGCCGACGAAATCGCCCGCCTTGGCCCCCGCCCGCTTCAACGCGCGATAGGTGGTGACCCCGGCGCACAGAATGGGCGCCAACGCGACCAGGTCGGCCCCCTTGGGCAGGGGCAGGACGAAATCGGCCCGAGCCACCAGATGGGTGGCATAGCCGCCGTCGCGGGTATAGCCGGTCGCCTCGCCCGAGGGGCAGATCGTCTCCATCCCGGACAGGCAGGCGGCGCAACGACCGCAGGCCCCGCCCATCCAGGCGACGCCGACCGGATCGCCGACCGAAAGGTGGTTCACGCCGGTCCCGAGGCGCAGCACATGGCCGGTCACCTCGTGGCCCGGCACGATCGGCACGTTCGGCGGCGGATCCCAGTCGCCGTCGGCGGCATGGAGGTCGGAATGGCAGACCCCGCAGGCGGCGACGCGGATCAGCACCTCGCCCGGGCCGGGCTCGGGGATCTCGCGGCACTCGAAGGCCAGGGGTTGCTTCAGGGCCTTGATCACCGCCGCCGTGCTGGGCATTCGCGCTATTCCTTCCGGCGCGCCTTGCAGGCCGCCACTTCGAGGCACAGGATCTCGAACAGCATCTGGGCGCCGAGCTGGGCCGTGTTGGTGGTGGCATCATATTGCGGCGCCACTTCGACGACATCCCCGCCGACGACATCGGTGCCGACGATGCCGCGCATGATGGCCAGCACTTCCCGGCTGGTCATGCCGCCCACTTCGGGCGTGCCGGTGCCGGGGGCGAAGACCGGATCGAGGCAATCGACGTCGAGCGAGACATAGGTCTTCCCGGCGCCCACCACCCGCTTCACGGTCTCGACGATGCGGTCGGTGCCCAGGGCGGTCACCTCCTCGGCATGGATCACGGTCATGCCGCTGTCGTAGGAGAATTCCCAGAGATATTCGGCCGGGCCGCGGATGCCGATCTGCACCGTGCGTTCGGGGTCCAGGTGGCCGGCCAGCACCGCCTCGCGGAAGGGGCCGCCGTGCTGGAACTTGCTGCCCTCGTAGGGACCCGAGGTGTCGCAATGGGCGTCGAAATGGACCATGCCGACCGGCCCGTGCTCGGCAGCGACGCCGGCCAGGATCGACTGGCTGATCGAATGATCGCCGCCGACCGAGAGCGGCACGATGCCGGCGGCGCAGAGCCTGGTATAGAAGGCTTCGATGTCCTGGTGGCAGCTCTCCAGGCTGAAGCGGCTGCGGAAGGGCACGTCGCCGATATCGGCGACCTTGGCTTCGGCCAGCGGCACCATCTTCAGGAAATGCTCGTAAGGGCCGATCCGCTCGATCGTGCGCACCGCCCGGGGCCCGAAGCGGGCACCCGAGCGATTGGTCACGCCGAGGTCCATGGGAACGCCGACCATGGCGATTTCGAGCCCGCCGAAATCGGCCAGGTCCTGCGCCTCGGGCCGATAGGCGGCGCCGAGGAAGGTCGGGATGCCGGAGAAGGGCTTGCTGCGCTTGCCGTCGGACGAGAATTGCAGGTCGGCGACGCGCTGCGCCTCCTCGCTGAACATCACGGAACCGTCGGCGTTGCCATATTTGGCGCGCAGGGCGGCGAGCTTGTCGGCAGTGAACATACGCAGTCTCCCAACTAATCGTCTCTCCTGTCACTCGTCTCGGTGGGACCAGGCGCCGAGCAGGCGCGGCAGGTCGCCGAAACGGGCGATCAGGCCGAACACCAGGGCGGCCACCGCGACGAAGAGCACGGTGACGGCCGCCATGGTGGGCGTGTAGCCGTAACGAAGGGCGTTGAAGATCTTGATCGGCAGGGTCTCGAGCGTGAAGCCGACGACCATATAGGCGACGATATATTCGTTCAGCGACAGCACGAAGGCGAAGGCGAGGCCGGAGACGATATAGGGCCGGATCAGCGGGAAGACGATGGTGCGCAGCACCGCGCGGTCGTCCGCGCCCATCGTCGTCGCCGCCTCGACCAGGGTCGGGTCGATCGCGTCGAAGCCCAGCGTCAGCGTGACCAGGGGCAATGTAACGAAAAAGATCCCGTGGCTCACCACCACGGTCCAGGGCTGGCCGTAGAGCCCGAGCTCGGACCAGAAAGCGAGGAAGCCGAGCGCAGTGATCACCGGCGGCAGGATGAAGGGCGCGAGGCCGAGGACCTGCACGATCCGCGCGAAGGGCGCATGCCAGCGCCACAGGAACCAAGCGATCGGCAGGGCGATCAGCACCGCCAGGATCGACGACAGGGCGGCGACGCCGAGGCTGGCCAGCAGGGCGTGGAACCATTCGCCGTCGGTGAAGATCTGCCCGAACCAGCCGAGCGAGAAACCCTCCGGCGGGAAGGTCAGCGACTTCTTCTCGTTGACCGAAACGCCGGCCACGACGGCGAGCGGCGCCGCCAGCACGAGGCCGAAGAGCGCGAAGACGAGGCGTGTCGGCCAGGCACTCATTGCGCGTGCTCCCGCCGGCCGAGGACGAGGGAGAGGCCGACCAGCCCCAGGCTGACCAGCACCAGGAACACGGCCATGGCGGCGGCGAAGGGCATGTTGGACTGATAGATCGCCTGGTCGGTGATCAGGACCGAGAGCGTCCATTGCTGCGGCCGGCCGAGCAACTGGGGCAGCAGATAGGAGCCGAGCGCGAAGACGAAGACCATGATCAGGGTCGAGACGATGGTATTGCGCAGCCCCGGCACGATCACGGTGAAGAAGGCGCGGAAGGGCGAAGCACCCAAGGTCCGCGCCGCCTCCACCAATGTCGGATCCAGGCGCGAGAGGGCGGGATAGAGCACCAGCACCGTATAGGGAAAGGCCTGGTAGACCATGCCGGTCAAGACCGCCTCGAAGGAGGGGGAGAGCGCGACCGCCTGGTCCATCACACCGATCGCGACCAGCAGGTTGGTGATGCCGGCGGTGCGCGAGAACAGCGTCGACCAGGCAAATCCGATGATCACTTCGGAGAGCGAGAGGACCGAGAGCAGGAAAACGAGCCAGATCACCTGCACCCGTCGCGGCCGACGCACCAGGAGATAGGTGAAGGGAAAGGCCAGCACCACGGCGACCGCGGCGACCAGGGCCGAAAGGCCGAGGGAAAAGCCCAGCACGCCGCCGAAGAAGGCGGTCAGGAAGCGTTCGTAATTGGCGAATTCGAAGGCCGGCTCGTAGAAGCCGCCGGGCACCCGGTGGAAGAAGGAGACCGCCACCATGATGCCGAAGGGCACCACGAAGAAGGCGCCCAGCATGGCGGCCGGAAAGGCGATCGGCCCGTAATCGGCCAGCGTGCGGGGCCGCGGCTTGCTCATTTGGGCAGGACCACGCAGGCGGCGGCGGGGAAGGGGCGGCCACCCTGTCGCCGGCCGCGACCTCCGGCCGGTCCTGGGGCGCCGTTACCGCGATCACTTCCTGGCCGGCGACTTCGAGCCGGATCTCGACCGAGGCGCCGAGATCGCGGAGGAAGGTCACCGTGCCGGGCAGGGCGTTCAACCCTTCGGTGCCGGCGGGACGGACCGCGACATCTTCCGGCCGGATGGAGATCACCACCGGGGTGCCGGCGGCGGGCGCCTCCTGGACGGCGAGCGCGCCGCCCGCGACCTCGATCCGCCCCGGGCCGGCGGCGGTGCCGGGCAGGAGATTGGTCATGCCGATGAAATCGGCGACGAAGGCATCGGCCGGCCGGCGGTAGACCTCGACCGGCGGGGCGGCCTGGAGAATGCGCCCTTCCGACATGACCACGACCAGATCGGCCATGGTCATGGCTTCGCGCTGGTCGTGGGTGACCACGATGGTGGTGATGCCGAGCTTCTGCTGGAGCTGTTTCAGCTCGATCTGCATCGCCTCGCGGAGCTTGGCGTCGAGCGCGGAGAGCGGCTCGTCGAGCAGGAACAGCCGGGGCGAGAGGGCGAGCGCGCGGGCGATGGCGATCCGCTGGCGCTGCCCGCCCGAGAGTTTGGAGACCGGCCGGTCGGCCGTGCCGGGCAGGCGCACGAGGCCGAGCAGGCGCTCGACCGCGTCCCGCTGTTCCGCCTTGGACTTGCCCCGGATGCGCAGCGGATAGGCGATGTTCTCGCCCACGGTCAGATGGGGAAACAGGGCGAGCGACTGGAACACCATGCCGAAGTCGCGCTTATGCGCCGGCTGGTCGGTGAAATCCGTGCCGTCGATCAGCAGGCGGCCCTCGCTCGGCGCGTCCAGTCCGGCGATCATGCGGAGCAGCGTGGTCTTGCCGCAGCCCGACGGGCCGAGCAGGCAGACGAATTTCCCATGCGGGATGGTCAGTGCGGCGTCATGCACGGCGGTGAAGCCGCCATAACGCTTGACCAGATGATCGAGAACCAGACCCGACATGGCGCCCCGCTGGGGATGAAAGTCTTTATCACTGTGTCATGGCCGGGCGCAGTCCCGGCCATCCACGCGTGGATGCCCGGCACGAGGCCGGGCATGACGGCATCGACGACTGAGCGTCAGCCGGCGATCAGCTCGGTCCACTTCTGGCTGAGCCAGTCGGCCTTGGTCTGATAGAGGTCGTAACGCGGCACGATCGGCGCGATCTCCGACGAGACGGCGGCGAATTCGGCATCGGTCAGGTCGGTCAGCTTGCGGTCGATCGTCGGGGAGGTGCCGACCTTGCGCGACAGCAGGGCCTGGACCGAGGGCTGGCACATGTATTCGATGAAGACTTCGGCCAGGTCCTTCACCTTGGACGCCTTGGACACCGCCCAGGAGCCGGAATCATTGATGCCGCCTTCCTTCGGGAAGGTCGAACGCACCGGATAGCCGTCGGCGATCGCGAGGCCGGTGACGTCGTGATAATACTGGCCCATCGGGATCTCGCCCGACTTCAGCGCCTGCTCGAACTGCGCCTCGTCGCGGTACCAGAGCTTCACGTTGGGCTTCAGCTCGGCCACCTTGGCCATGACCTTGAGGATGCCTTCCTCGCTATCCAGGATCTTGGTGCCGCCGAAGAAAGTGGTCGCCGTCACTTCGAGCAGGAAGGAATTGGAGACCAGCGCCAGGAGGCCGAGCTGGTCCTTGTGCTTGGCATCCCAGAGTTCGGCCCAGCTCGTCGGCGCCTCGGGGAACACCTTGGTGTTGGAAACCAGCGTGATGTACCACGACACCGCGCCGACGCCCATCAGCCGGCCGTCGGGATAACGGTTCTGCAGGTGGCTCTTCACGTTCTTGGCGCCGGGGATCTTGCTCTCGTCCAAGGGCGCCCAGAGTTCGACCGAAGCACCCTTCAGCATCGAGGTCTGCGAGATCATCGAAACATCGGCCGGGGCCTGGCCCGCGCGGGCCGATTGTTCGAGCTGGACGAGCCAGGCTTCACCGGTCGGCTCGGCCACGGAATCGATCGCGATGCCGCTCGCCTTGGTGAATTCCGTGAAGATGTGCTTGTCGAAGGATTCCTTGAAGTAGCCGCCGTAGACGCCGACCTTCAGCGACTTGTCGGCGGCCCGGACGATCGACGGGAAGCCCAGGCTGGCGGCGGCCAGACCGGCGGCGCCGCCGGCCAGCACGGCACGGCGGCTGGGCTTCAGGATGGTGGATTTCGACATGTTGGCACTCCCCGGATTGGTGCGTGGGACCTAGAACAACAGCGACACCCTTGTGAAAAAATGACGAAGCGTCGAAACTCACTTCGACAGCGACCGAAGTATCCCCCCGAAGTACACCTCGATGAACCTGGACACCGCCGACCTCCGATTGTTGCGCGTCTTCGTGACGATCGTCGAGTCGGGCGGTTTCGCCGCCGCGCAATCGAAGCTCAACCTCTCGCTCTCGACGATCTCGACCCATGTCTCGGGGCTGGAGACGCGGCTCGGCGTCACGCTGTGCCGGCGCGGGCGGGGCGGTTTTTCCCTGACCACCGAGGGCCAGGCGGTCTATGCCGAGGCGATGCGCCTGCTCGGCTCGCTGGGCCAGTTCGACGCCCGCATGCGCTCGCTCCGCGACAAGTTGCACGGCACGCTGGCGATCGGCCTCGTGGACAATACGATCACCGACGAGAACGCGCCCTTCGAGCGGGTCTTCGCCCGTTTCGTGGCGGCGGCGCCGGAAGTCCGCCTCGACATCGCGACCAAGGCGCCGGACGAACTGCTGCGGGACGTCGTCACCGGCACCATGCAGGTCGCGGTGGCGAGCTTTCCGCGCATCGTCCTCGGTCTCGCCTATGACGATCTCTACAACGAGCTGCAGTGCTTCTATTGCGGCAAGGACCACCCGCTCTTCGCCGTGCCGGACGAGCAGATCGATTTCGACGAGGTGCGCCGCCACCGCATCGTCGGGCGCGACTATTGGGGCGGGCGCGACCTCAAGATCTTCGCCATCTCGGGCGCCCATGCCGTCGTCTCCGACATGGAGGCGGAGGCGCGGCTGATCCTTTCCGGTGCCTTCCTCGGCTATCTGCCGGAACATTTCGCCCGGCCTTTCGTGGCCGACGGGCGGATCCGCCCGCTGCGCCCCGATCTCTTCGCGCGGGAGCCGCTGTTCCAGCTCGCCTACGACCCCAACCGGGCGGAAAACCCCGCCCTCGCGTTGTTCCGCCGGATCGTCATCGACGAGCTGGCCAATCATAAAAAGGTGCCCAAATCGACCTTGCAAGCCTTGCCGGCCTGAGTCCCGCCGGCCTTCTGCTGTTCTGTGCAACGGTCGTCGGGGCGGCGGTGCTGCGCGCCTTTTCCGGCTTCGGCTTCGCCCTCGCCGCCATGCCGCTCCTCGTTCTGGTGATCGATCCGGCGCGGGCGGTGGTGCTCTGCGCCCTGCTCTCGGTCACGGCCGGGCTCCGCTCGTTCCGCCAGGCTTGGCGGGCGGCGGATCGGGTCCTGATGAAACCCCTGGTGCTCGGCAGCCTGATCGGCACGCCGATCGGCGTCGTCGCCCTCGATCATCTGCCGGCGGAGACGATGAAACTCCTGGTGGGGCTCGGTGTGCTCGGCTCGGCCCTGCTGCTCTGGCGGACCGGGGTGATGGCGGGGGCGGGAAGGCGCTTCGCCCTTCCCGTGGGCTTCTCGGCCGGGCTGATGGGCGGGGCCTTGGCGATTCCGGGGCCGCCCATCGTGGTCTTCCTGCTCGGCACGGAACCCGATCCGATGCGCGCCCGCGGCACGTTGATGGCCTTCTTCAATGCAACGTCCCTGATTTCGATCGTCGGCTATATGGCGACCGGCATCATCGACGAGGTCTCGCCGGTGCAATTCGCCCTGGCGCTGCCCTCGCTGCTGCTCGGCGACTGGCTGGGCTTCAAGCTGTTCGAGCGTTTCGGCAACGATCACTTCCGCAACATCGCCCTCGTGGTGCTGGCGGTGATCGGCGCCAGCGCCACGCTCAAGGCGCTGTACTGAGCTCGGCCAGGATGCCGGCGGCGCGGCCGAAGGGCGAGGCGCCGTGGGCGAGGCGAAGCCCGTGCCCGGCGCGGGCGAGGCCGCGGCGGCCGAATTCCTCGCGCACCGCCTCGGTCAGCCATTTGCTGCCCTGTTCGGCGCGCTGCGCCTTGCCGGCGCCTTCGGAAAGATGGGCGTGGTGGCCGTCGAGGGCTTCCATCAGCTTGTCCATGCCGTCGCCCAGGGTCGAGGAGACCAGGACGACCGGCACTTTCCAGCCGGTGACGTCTTCGGCGAGCGAGAGCGCGCCGACGAGATCGGCCCGGGCGCGGATCGCGGGCACGCCCAGGTCCGCCTTGGTCACCACTGCGACATGGGGGATCTCGACGATGCCGGCCTTCATGAATTGCAGCGAATCGCCCGAGGCGGGCTGGACGCAGAACACCACCGTATCGGCGACCTGGGTCACGTCCGTTTCCGACTGGCCGACGCCGACCGTCTCGATCAGCACCCGGTCGTAGACCGCGCGCATCAGCACCATCGCCGGGAAGGTGAGGGCGGCGAGCCCGCCCAGGCGGTCGCGCGCCGCCATGGAGCGGACGAAGATGCCCTGGTCCTCGGGATCGAGGATGAGACGGGTGCGGTCGCCCAGCAGGGCGCCGCCGGTCCGCTGCGACGAGGGATCGACGGCGATCACGCCGACCGTGAGCCCGGCCGCGCGCCAACGCGCGATCAGGGCGGAGGTCAGGGTCGACTTGCCGACCCCGGGCGGCCCGGTCAGGCCGATGACATGGCCGAGCGGATTGTCCCAGGCGGCATCGAGGAGGGCGATCGTCTCCGCACCATGGGGATCGCGCTCGATCCGGGCCAGCGCCCTCGCCATCGCGGGTTTGCCGCCGGAACGAAGCTCGGCCAGCAGGCTCACCGGCGGGTCTCCAGCAGGTGGCGCAGCAGGGGAATGCGGTCGTTGCCCCAGATCACCCGCGCGCCGACGACGAAGCTGGGCACGCCGAAGACACCCTTGGAAACCGCCTCGTCCTGGATCGCCTGGGCCGCCGCCTTGGTCTCGGGCGCGTCCAGCAGGGCCGTGAAACGTGCCGCGTCCAGGCCGATGCCGGCGGCGATGCCGGGCAGGTCCTCGCGGCCGAGGGTCTTGCGGTGGGTGACGAAGACTTCGGCGGCGAGCGCCCGGGCGAAGGCTTCCGTGGCCCCCATGAGATCGGCGGCGACGCAAGCGAGGTTCAGCTCGGCCGCGTCGTATTTCAGGCGGCCGTGGGGCTCGTTGAAGGGAATGCCATAGAGATCGGCCCAGGCTTCGGCGTCCTGGCGGCGCCACTTGAAGTCATACTGCATGGCCGGCGGCGCCCCGTCGAAGGGCGAGGTGCCGCCGCGCGCCTGGCGGATCAGGGCGATCGTGGTGACCGGGCGCCAGCGGAAGGCGACGCCGTAATCGGCCGCGAGCTTCGGCAATTGACTGGCCGCCAGATAGGAGTAACGGCTGGAGACACCGAAGACGAAATCGATCGTGGTCATGGCCTCTCCCCGATGTCGCGTTTGTCCGCCGCGCCCGCGCCCGTCCTTCGGGTGGCTTTCCTTTCGCCGCCGTCCAAATGCGTCATGACCGGGCTTGTCCCGGTCATCCACGTCGGGACGTGCCACTGCCGTCGACGCAGGAAGCGGTTCGCCGACGTGGATGGCCGGGACTTCGCCCGGCCATGACGATCAAGAGTGATGCGCGTGTGCCGTGGGGCAAGCCCGGCCATGACGACCTGCCGCGTTACTTCCGAAGTGCCGCCTGGGCCGCGGCCAGGCGGGCGATCGGCACGCGGTAGGGCGAGCAGGAGACATAGTCGAGCCCGACCTTTTCGCAGAAGGCGATGGAGGCGGGATCGCCGCCGTGCTCGCCGCAGATGCCGAGCTTCAGGGCGGGCCGCGTCTTCCGCCCGCGTTCGGCGGCGATCTTCACCAGTTCGCCCACGCCGTCCTCGTCGATCGAGACGAAGGGGTCCTTGTGGAAGATGCCGGCGCGCAGATAGTCGTCCAGGAAATGGGCGGCGTCGTCGCGCGAGATGCCGAAGGTGGTCTGGGTCAGGTCGTTGGTGCCGAAGGAGAAGAATTCGGCCGCCTCGGCGATCTCGCCGGCACGGAGCGCCGCGCGCGGCAGCTCGATCATGGTGCCGACCAGATAGGGCAGTTCCTTGCCGGTCTCCTTGGCGACGGCTTCGGCGACATGGGCGACCTTGCCCTTCAGGATGTCCAGCTCGGCCTTGGTGGCGACGAGGGGGATCATGATCTCCGGCACCACGGTCGAGCCCGCCTTGGCGCCGACCTCGATCGCCGCCTCGAAGATGGCGCGGGCCTGCATCTCGTAGATCTCGGGATAGGTGATGCCGAGCCGGCAGCCGCGGTGGCCCAGCATCGGGTTCGCCTCGGCCAGTTCGTTGGCCCGGCTCTTGATCATCGAGACCGGCACGCCCGCGGCGGCGGCCACTTCGGCCAGCTCGTCCTCGGTATGGGGCAGGAACTCGTGGAGCGGCGGGTCGAGCAGGCGGATGGTGACGGGCAGCCCGGCCATGATCTCGAACAGCTTGACGAAATCGCCCCGCTGCACCGGCAGCAGCTTGGCCAGCGCCGCCTCGCGGCCCTTCTTGTCGGCGGCCAGGATCATCTCGCGCACGGCCAGGATGCGGTCGGCGTCGAAGAACATATGCTCGGTCCGGCACAGGCCGATGCCCTCGGCGCCGAAGCGGCGCGCCGTCTCGGCATCCAGCGGGGTTTCGGCGTTGGCGCGCACCTTGAGGCGGCGCACGCCGTCGGCCCAGCCCATCAGGGTCGAGAAATCGCCGGAGAGTTCGGGCTGCACGGTCGGCACTTCGCCCAGCATCACTTCGCCGGTGGCGCCGTCGATCGTAATGACGTCGCCCCGCTTCAGCACCTTGCCGGCGACCGAGAGGGTGAGCGCCTGGGCATCGATCTTCAAGGCGCCGGCGCCGGAGACGCAGGGCCGGCCCATGCCGCGGGCGACCACCGCCGCGTGGCTGGTCATGCCGCCGCGGGAGGTCAGGATCCCCTGGGCGGCGTGCATGCCGTGGATGTCCTCAGGGCTCGTTTCGGCGCGGACCAGGATCACCTTGCGGCCTTCCTTGGCCAGTTTCTCGGCATCGTCGGCCGTGAAGCTGATGATGCCGGAAGCGGCGCCGGGCGAGGCGGGCAGGCCCCGGGTCAGCACGTCGCGCGCCGCCTTGGGATCGAGCGTCGGGTGCAGGAGCTGGTCCAGCATCTGGGGATCGACGCGGGTGATCGCGGTCTCGCGGTCGATCAGGCCCTCGTTCGCCAGTTCGACGGCGATCTTCAGCGCGGCCTTGGCCGTCCGCTTGCCCGAACGGGTCTGCAGCATCCACAGCTTGCCGCGCTGGACCGTGAATTCGATGTCCTGCATATCGCGGTAGTGGCGTTCCAGGCGGTGGAACACGTCGACGAGCTGGGCATAGACCTCCGGCAGGCTCTCTTCCATCGAGGGCTTGCTGTCGCCGGCCGTGACGCGCGCGACCTTGGAGAGATATTGCGGCGTGCGGATGCCGGCGACCACGTCCTCGCCCTGGGCGTTGATCAGATATTCGCCGTAGATCTCGGCCGTCCCGGTCGAGGGATTGCGGGTGAAGGCGACGCCGGTGGCCGAGGTCTCGCCCATGTTGCCGAACACCATGGCCTGGACGTTGACGGCGGTGCCCCAGCTTTCGGGAATGTCGTTGAGGCGGCGGTAGGTCTCGGCGCGCGCGTTGCGCCAGGAACCGAAGACGGCGCCGATGGCGCCCCAGAGCTGCTCGTTCACGTCGGTCGGGAAGGGCTTGCCCAGCTTGGCCGCGACCTTCTTCTTGTATTCGCCGATCAGCGCCTTCAGGTCGTCCGGGGTCAGCTCGGTGTCGAGCGTGTAACCCCTCTCTTCCTTGTGGATCTCGAGGATTTCCTCGAAATGGTGATGGCCGACGCCGAGCACGACGTCTGAATACATCTGGATGAAGCGGCGGTAGCTGTCATAGGCGAAGCGTTCGTCGCCCGCCTGCTTGGCGAGGCCGAGCACGGTCTGGTCGTTGAGGCCGAGGTTCAGCACCGTGTCCATCATGCCGGGCATGGAGGCGCGGGCGCCGGAGCGGACCGAGACCAGCAGGGGATTGTCGGCATCGCCGAACAGGGCGCCCACCTTGGCGCCGACATCGGCGACGGCGGCGCGCACGTCGCCGGTCAGCGTGTCGGGATAGGTCCGGCCGTGGTCGTAGAAATAGGTGCAGACCTCGGTCGTGATGGTGAAGCCCGGGGGCACGGGCAGCCCCAGGTGGCTCATCTCGGCGAGATTGGCCCCCTTGCCGCCCAGGAGGTTCTTCATCTCGGCCCGGCCGTCGGCCTTGCCGTCACCGAAGGTGTAGACCCATTTGGTCATGACGCCAGTTCCTATCCCTCGATACGCGAGAAGTCCGCGATCTCGTTCAGTGCCCCGCGGATTTCCGCCAGAAGCTTCAGGCGATTGGCGCGCAGCGCCGCATCGTCCGCATTCACCGTCACCTTGTCGAAGAAGGCGTCGACCGGCTTGCGCAGCCGCGCCAGCGCCAACATGCATTCGGCAAAGCCTTCCTGCCGCAACGCCGCACGGGCGAGGGGCATCACCTCATCAAGCCGCTGGGCCAGATTCCGTTCCTCGTCGGCGGCGAAAAGCGTGCGGTCGGCCGGGCCTTCATAGGCCTTGCCGTCCTTCTTTTCCTCGATCCTGAGGATATTGGAGGCGCGGCGATAGGCGGCCAGGACATTGGCGCCGTCCTCGGTCTCGAGGAAGGTCTTCAGCGCCCGCACCTTGGCGACGAGACGGGTCAGGTCGTCTTCCGCCCCCGTGCCCAGCACCGCATTGATCAGGTCGTGGGCGATGCCCTCTTCCTTCAGCGAGACCTTGAGCCGGTCGTGGAAGAAGGCGAGGAGGTCGTCCGCCACCGCGCCGAACAGCGGGCGGAGCGGCAGGCGCAGCCCGTTTTCCAGGACCAGGCGGATGACGCCCAGCGCCGCCCGGCGAAGGGCGAAGGGGTCCTTGGAACCCGTCGGCTTCTCGTCGATGGCAAAGAAGCCGGTCAGCGTATCGATCTTGTCGGCCAGAGCGACCGCGACCGAGACCGGCTCGGCCGGGCAGAGGTCGGAGGGGCCCTGGGGCTTCCAATGGTCGGCGATGGCGTCCGCCACATCCGGCGTTTCGCCGTCGGCTTGCGCGTAGTAACGGCCCATGATGCCCTGGACCTCGGGGAATTCGCCGACCACGCCGGAGACGAGATCCGCCTTGGCGAGCAGGGCGGCGCGGTCGGTCGCCACCGGATCGGCCCCGGTCGCATCCGCGATCTTGGCGGCCAGCGCCCGGACACGCGCGACCTTCTGGCCGACAGTGCCGAGCTTGGCGTGGAACACGATGCTGTCCAGCGCCGGCAGCCGGTCAGCCAGTTTCACCTTGAGGTCCTGGTCCCAGAAGAATTTGGCGTCCGAGAGCCGGGCGCGCAGCACGCGCTCGTTGCCCGCCGTGATGGCAACACCGCCGTCCTTGGCCAGGAGATTGGCGACGGTCAGGAAGCGCGCCGCCATCTTGCCCGTCTGGGGATCGCGGAGCGCGAAATACTTCTGGTTCGCCCGCATGGTGGAGGTCAGCACCTCCGCCGGGACTGCCATGAAGGCGTCGTCGATCCTGCCCATCAGGGGCACCGGCCATTCGACGAGGCCGGCGACCTCGTCCAGGAGGTCCGGGTCGGGCGCCACGTCGAGCCCGGCCTGTTCGGCCAGGATCGCCGAATCCTTGGCGATGATCGCTTTGCGTTCCTCGGCGTCGAGCACGACGTAATGCTCGCGGAGCTTTTCCTTGTAATCGGCGAAGTCCGCCACCTCGAAGGTGCCTTTGCCCATGAAGCGATGGCCCGCGGTGCTGCGGCCGGCGGTGATATCGTGGCCCGTGTCGTCGTTCCGGGCGATCTGGAAGGGCACCACCTGGCCGCCGAACAGGGCGATCACCGAATGGATCGGCCGGACCCAGTTCATCTTTGAGGAAAAGCCGCTCGGTTCCGCCCCCCAGCGCATCGACTTGGGCCAGGGGAAGTTCCACAGCACGTCGGCCAGGATCTCGGCCACCACTTCGGTCGTGGGCCGGCCCTTCCGCTCGATCGTGGCGATATAGAAGGCACCCTTGGGCGTCTCCTGCACGCTCAGCGCCTCGCGGGTGACGCCGGCAGAGGTGCAGAAGCCGGCGATCGCGGCATCGGGCGCCCCGACGCGGGGGCCGCGGCGTTCTTCCTTCAGGTCGGCCTGGGCGGCGTCCAGCCCGTCGATCACCAGGGCCAGGCGGCGCGGCGTGGCGAAGGCGCGGGCGGCCTGGTACTTCAGGCCGACCGCCTTCAGGCCGGTCTCGAACAGGCGCTTCAGGTCGTCGGCCGCGCGCGGCTGCATGCGGGCCGGGATTTCTTCCGAGCGGATTTCGATCAGCAGTTCGGGCATCACTTGCTCTCCTGCGAGGCGACCCAGGCTTCGCAGCAGCCCTTGGCCAGGGCCCGCACGCGGCCGATATAGGCGGCGCGCTCGGTCACCGAGATGACGCCCCGGGCATCGAGCAGGTTGAACAGATGGCTCGCCTTCATGCACTGGTCATAGGCGGGCAGGGCCAGCTTCTGGTCCAGGAGTGCCGCGCATTCGGCTTCCGCGTCCTTGAAGTGCTGGAACAGGCGGTCGGTATTGGCGTGCTCGAAATTGAAGGCGGAGAATTCCTTCTCGGCCTGGAGATAGACGTCGCCATAGGTGACGCCCTTGCCGTTCCAGTCGAGATCGTAGACCCGTTCGACACCCTGGACATACATCGCCAGGCGCTCCAGGCCATAGGTGATTTCGGCCGCCACCGGGTCGACGTCGAGGCCGCCGACCTGCTGGAAATAGGTGAACTGGGTCACCTCCATGCCGTCGCACCAGACTTCCCAGCCGAGGCCCCAGG
>NZ_JBAZKR010000014.1:0-59904 GCF_041650655.1 Zavarzinia sp. | reverse complement strand
GCCTGCGGCGTTGCGGAGAAGGCCGGGATCTCCCGCGTTTCGATCCCGCGGATGGCGGCGGTGTTCTCCGCCTATGGCATCGGCTCCTGCGACATTTCCCAGCGCTACGACGTGACCCTGACCGAGCTCACGGCCGAAGCGGTCGAAAAGGCGCTCGACGGCCTGAAGATCAAGGCGGCGCGCGACATGTTCGCCGAAGGCGTGGCGCCCGGCGACTATGCCCTGACCGCCCGCCTGGTCGCCGATTTCGGCGGTGGCCACGAGCACAGCCATGTGCTGGACGGCGAGATCGCCCTCCCGGAGGTGTTCGAGAAGGCGCTCGCCGTCGATCTCGAACTCGATGCGGTGAAGCACCTGCGCGGCCGCGAGGGCGGCGCCGGCAGTTTCGAGGCGAAGACGCCGGCCAAGGCATCCGGCCTCCGCCACCCGCTCGGCGCCAACGGGCTCCGCGCCGAGACCCCCGTCTATCGCCTCGGCGATCTCCGGGCCGGCGATTTCGCCGACGGCCCGGCGGTGCTCGAAGAAGACTATTTCACCTGCCGGATCCCCGAGGGCTGGCGCCTCGTCGTCTCGAACCTCGGCGATGTCCTGCTGACCAGGGAGGAAAAGTAATCATGAAGATCCCCATGACCGAATATCTGCGCATCGACCTCGAGCGCGAGACCTGGGAGTGCCGCGTCTGCGGTCACGAGATCGGCTCGGCCAAGGCGAGCTACAAGGAAGGCCTGCTGGTCCACGACCGTGACCCGCGCGAGATCCACCCGCCGATCATCGATCCGGACAAGTATCGCTTCACCTTCAGCCCGGATCCGGAATGGGTGCGCATCCTCGAATTCTGCTGCCCGGGCTGTGGCACGCAGGTCGAGACCGAATATGCCGTGCCCGGCCATCCGCCGCTCCACGACATGGAAGTCGACCTGCCGGCGCTGAAGGCGCAATGGGCGAAGCGCGGCAAGGAAGCGGAACCCTTCTCCGGCCCGGCGGTGGTCCGCGGCGAGGGCCATGGCCACTGAAGTTCCTCCCCCGGCCCCCGACTGTCCCACTCGGCCGGGCAACTGAAGGGGCGCCGCCCTGCCGGCCGGCCCGAGCTTCCTCGGTGCGGGTCCGGACGCGGCGCGGCGGCGCCCCCCTTTTCGATCGGCGTCTCGCGGCCGCCGCAAGGCGGGTGAGGGCACGCCACGCCAAAGACACGACGAGCCGAGCGCTCGCATCCTCACAGGGAGGTCACATGAAACGCGTTTCCGTCGACATCGGTGGCACCTTCACCGACTGTTTCGTGGTCTGGGACCAGCAATATATCCAGGCCAAGGCGCTGACCACGCACCACAACCTCGCCATGGGATTCAACGAGGCGCTGGGCAAGGCCTGCAAGGTCCTGGGCGTCGAGCTCGAGGACATCCTCTCCAGCGTCGACAGCGTCCGCTACGCGACGACGCTCGGCACCAATGCCCTGATCGAGCACAAGGGCCCGAAGATCGGCATGCTGGTCACCGCGGGTTACGAGGCGACCGTGCCGCTGTCGCGCGCCCGGGGTTATGGCGAAGGTCTCGACAACCTGGGCCAGCAGGACATGCCCAACGCCCAGCGGCCCGATCCGCTGGTCAAGGCCCATATGATCCGTGGCGTGCGCGAGCGCGTCGACTTCACCGGCAAGCTCGTCATGGCGCTCGACGAAGAGGACGTGCGCAAGCAGATCCGCGGCCTCGTCGATCTCGGCGCCCAGATCATCGTGGTCGCTCTGGTCAATGCCGTGGTCAACCCGGGCCACGAGCTGCGCATCCAGGAAATCCTGCTCGACGAATATCCCTCGCACCTCCTGGGGGCCATTCCGATCATCCTGTCGCATCAGGTGGCCGGCCGTAAGGGTGAGTATGTCCGCGCCACTTCGGCGATCGTCGACGGCTACCTGCATTCGACGATGTATCACGCGCTCTCCGCGCTCGAGCAGAACCTGCGCGCTCATTCCTACGACAAGCCCATGCTGGTCATCCACAATTCGGGCGGCATGGCGCAGCTCAATTCGACCGATGCGCTGCAGACCATCCATTCCGGCCCGGTCTCGGGCATCGGCGCCTCGGAACACCTCGCATTGCAGGCCGGGCTCGGCAATGTCGTGGCGACCGACATGGGCGGCACCTCCTACGATATCGGCATCGTCGTCGAAGGCGGCGTCAAGCATTACGATTTCAACCCGGTGATCGACCGCTGGCTCGTCTCGGTGCCCATGGTCCACCTGGTCACGCTGGGCGCCGGCGGTGGTTCCATCGCCGCCTACGACCGCATGTACAAGACCGTGAAGGTGGGGCCGCAGAGCGCCGGCTCCGACCCCGGCCCGGCCTGCTACGACCGCGGCGGGCGCCATGCGACGGTGACCGACGCCGACCTGGTGCTCGGCTATCTCGACCCCGCCAATTACGCCGGCGGCTCGATCCCGCTCAGCCCGCGCCGGGCCAAGGCGGCGATCGAGGATGCGCTGTGCGACGATCTCGATCTCGACGTCCTGCAGGCGGCCAAGCTGATCCGCGAGAAGGTCGACGACAACATGGCCAACGGTCTCTTCACCGAACTGCGCGCGCGCGGTTACGACCCGAAGGACTTCACCATGCTGGCCTATGGCGGCAACGGCCCGCTGCATTGCTGCGGCATCGCCCAGAACCTGAACATCGACCGCATCCTGGCGCCGCCGCTGTCCTCGGTCTTCTCGGCCGTCGGCGCCGGCAACATGCACCAGCTCCACATCCACGAGCAGTCGCTCTACATGGTGCTCTACGACAGCAACAGCCGGCATATCTTCGATGATTACGAGCGCTTCAATGCGATCGTCGCCGACCTGAAGGAACGGGGCACCCAGGACCTGCTGCGCCAGGGCGTGCCGCTGGCCGACATCTGCCACAGCCTCGAGCTGGACATGCGCTACGGCAACCAGCTCGTGCAGACCACGGCCGTGGTCCCGAACCACGAGGTGCATGGCCCGGCCGACGTGCTCGCCATCATCTCGCAGTTCTCGAACGACTACGGCAAGCGTTTCGGCGAAGGCTCGCAGGCGCCGGAAGCCGGCATCCGCATCAACACGATCCGGGTCGCCGCCTATGTCCGCCACGAGACCGTGCAGTTCGAGGACATCAAGCCGATGCCGCGCGATGCGCGGAAGGCGCCGCCCCCGCCGGACAGCCGCCGGACCTGCCACTTCGTCGGTTTCGACGGCGCCTTCGACACGCCGGTATGGAGCCGTGCCGCGATCGAGCCCGGCGTCGAGATCCATGGTCCCGCCATCGTCGCTTCGGAAGTGACGACTTTCCTGGTCAATCCGGGCTGGACCTTCGTCGCCGCACGGCAGGGCGCCTCGTGGTTCCTGCGCGGTACCGCCGTCGAGCACCTGAACTGAACGAAAAATCCGGAGGAAGCGAAATGAACGACATGTCGACGCCGCCGCGCGCCAAGAAGCCGTCCGCCCAGGAAATGGAACTGGTCAAGAAGTTCCTGAACGACACCACCCTGTTCCTCGGGCCCGATCCCGAGATCATGCAGAACCACGATCTGATGCCGCGCAGCGCGGAGGAGGAGGAGGCGATCGGCGCCGTCTCCGAACCCCATGTCGTCGCCAAGATCCGCGACCGCATCCAGGCGGGCTGCGACGAAGGCTACGAGATGGTGGAACAGATGGGGGCGGCCCCCGGCGCCAAATGGGGCGACGTGATCACCGGCGTCTATTCGGCTTCGGGCGATCTCGCCATCGCCTCGGCCGGCGGCGTGCTGATCTTCTCGGCCCTGGTGCACCATCCGATCAAGTTCATCATCAAGAACTGGATCAACGAGCCGACCGTCGGCGTGCGCGACGGCGACGGTTTCATCCACAACGACAGCCGCTACGGCAATGTCCACAACACCGACCAGTCGATGATCCTGCCGATCTTCCACGAAGGACGGCTGGTGTGCTGGGTCGCCTCGACGGTGCACGAGGGAGAAAATGGCGCGATCGAGCCGGGCGGCATGCCTTCGATGGCCGAGAGCCCATCGGACGAAGGCCTGAAGATGTCGCCCTTCAAGGTGGTCGAGAACTACCAGATCAAGCGCGACATCCTGACCTTCCTGCAGAATTCGGTGCGCGAGCCGAAGCTGCAGTACGAGGACATGAAGGTGAAGCTCTTCGCCTGCCTGCGCATCAAGCAGCGGATCGAGGAGACCCTGAAGACCGACGGCCCGGAAGCCCTGATCTCGACCCTGCGCCTGACCATGGAGCAGGTCCGCGCCGAGGTGAAGCGCCGGATCTCGGAGTGGCCGGACATGACCGTCCGCACCTACATCATGCAGGATTCGACCCTGCGCGAGAATTGCCTGGTCAAGATCAATTGCAGGCTGACCAAGGCCGGCGACCGCCTGATCTTCGACTTCCGCGGCTCGGCGCCGGAATTCACCAACCGGGCGACCAATACGATCGTGGCCGGCCTCAAGGGCATGCTGGCCCAGGTCTTCCTGTGTTACGTCTGGCCCGACCTGCCGCGCGGCCAGGCGGCCTTCGCCCCGATCGAGGTGATCACCGATCCCCATTCGATCGTGAACTGTTCCTATGACGCGCCCAACTCGCAGTCGCTGATGTCGATCTTCACCGGCTTCACCGCCGGCCAGCACGCGGTGGCCAAGTTCCTCTATTCCTGCCCGGAGAAATTCACCAAGGTCCACGCCCCGACCTTCAACATGATCAATACCTTCATCTGGGGCGGCGTTTCCCAGCATGGCGAGACGCTGGGCAACCTCTGCGCCGACCTGAACGGCATGGGCGCCGGCGCCACGGTCGATCGTGACGGCGAACACGCGCTGGCGCCGATCTTCGCCACCATGGCCGACATCGGCGAACAGGAATTGAACGAGGAGGAAGTGCCCTTCCTCCAGCTCGTTTCGAAGAAGATGACGCGCGACGCCATCGCGCCGGGCAAATATCGCGGCGGCCAGGGTTACACCATGATGGTGGCGACCAAGGATTCGGAGCAATGGGGCTTCATGACCGTGTGCCAGGGGGCCAAGTTCCCGCCGCTCCAGGGCCTGTTCGGCGGCTATGCCTGCGGCGCCTACCCGCTGAGCAAGGTCCAGGGCGTCGACGTCTATGACGTACTGCTGAACGAGCCGGAGAAATTCAAGCATTCGATCGAGGAGATCATGAACGAGCAGCCCTTCGAGGGCGCGACCTATTCGACGCACCACATGGGCATGGGCTTCGAAATCTCCAAGCGCGGCGAGCTTTTCATGATCTCGCAAGGCGCCGGCGCCGGCTACGGCGACCTGCTCGAGCGTGATCCCGAAGGTGTCATCCGCGATATCGAGGAAGGACTGATCTCCGCCCCCGTGGCCGAGCGGCTCTACAAGGTGGTGTTCGACCATGCGACGCTGGCGATCGACTGGGACGCCACCGCCAAGGCCCGCGCGGCCGAACGCAAGGCGCGCATCGCCCGCTCCGTCCCTTACGCGGATTTCGTGAAGTCCTGGTCGAAGCCGGTGCCGCCCGCCCATATCCAGTATTTCGGCTGCTGGGGCGACGAGGTCGACACGCTCTATATGGGTGGCGTCGGCGCCAGCCGGAAGGCGAACGAGCCGAAACCCAACTACATGGCCCACCCGAAGGACGTGCGCATCGCCGAGCTGGAAGCGCGCCTGAAGGCGGCCGGTGCCTGGGGGAACGAGAAGCAATGAGCGCCGACCTCGCGCGATACCTGTCGGATCGCGGGGACGGGGGCGGCGCCCGGCTGTGGCTGAAGTCGTCGGGCTATGCCCGGCGGCTCCTGCTCGGGGCCGAGGGTGATCCCTGGGGCTCGCCCGCCGCCTTCCTGTCCTTCTTCGCCCAGGCCCATGGGTTGCTCCGCCCCGATGTCGCCGTCGTCGAGGTGGCTGATCTCTATCGCTCCTGGACGCGGCGTCACCACGATCTCGTCGCCGACATGGGCACGCGCAAGCGGGCCGCGGTGCCGCTTCGCAAGATGCTGGATGCGGAGGGGCCGCGCCTCGCGCTCAACGAGGTGGTCGAGGCGCTGCTCGGCCATCTGCGCGGGCGGTGTCCGCTCGTCCTCGCCTTTCCCGGCCCGCGCGCCTGGCTCGAGGAAGCGAAGGCGCTCGCCGGCCTCGGCGATCTCGCGGCCGACGACGACGCGGTCGAGGATGCGGCGATGTATGTCGCCGACCTGCTGCGCGCGGTCTCCAGCCACATGATCGCGGGCGTCTGTTTCGAGGAGGCGGGGCCGCTCGGCCCGGCGGCACTCGCCACCTATCGCCCGATCCTCAACGTGGCGGAACATTACCGCTGGGCCGTGGTGCTCAGGGCCGGCCTGGCCGATACCGTCACGAGCGGCGACTTGGCGCCCTTCGCGGCGGTGATCTCGGCGGCGGTTCCCCATGCCGGACTCGCCGGACCGTTCGGCCTCGACCTCGGCGCCGGGGCGTGGGGCGGGGCGGAAACCCCGGACGTTGCCGCGGGCGGTTTCCGTTTCCTCGACGTGCCGGTCGATGCCAGGCCGGAAACGGTGCTGGAAACCCTCGACCGGCTGCGCTGACCGGGGCGATGCAGGGCCCGCCGGACAGGTTCCGGCGGGCCCTTTGCCGTCAGCCGCGCACGGCCGCGGTGAAGCGGCGCGGCATGACCACCCAGCCGGTCGTCTCGAAGGAGCCGCGATGCAAGGTTGGCAAGCGCGCGTCGAGCCAGCAGCGGGTCGGCAGGTTCGGCTGCTGGGCCAGGATCTGGACCGAAGCGCTGTCGCCCGGCAGGGCGGCGAGCCGGGCCCGGATCTCAGCCTCATCGTCGGCCGAAAGACCGTCGGTGATGAAGACGAGCCGGCTCTGCCGGTCGGCGAAGCCGCCATCGGCCGGCCAGCGCGGCAGTTTCACCGGTGCATAGGCATTGTCGCGCACGCATTGCACGACCACCGGCGCCTCGTCGCCCAGGGCGCGCACCAGGCCCTTCACCCTGAGGAGCCGATCGCCGTGGCGCGCCAGCAACTGGCCCATGGCGACGGCGAAGCTCCGCCAGGGCAGCGGCCCGTCGAGCGTCACCACGAAGCTGGCAATGCCGTCGCCGTGGTGCCCCCGGGGAGAGACCCTGACGGGGGGGTGCACATGGTCGTGACAGCCGCAGTCGCCGTCGCCGCCGTGGTCGCATTGGTGCCGGTGGCCGCGGGGCAGACCGAGCCAGTCGCCGATCGGGCGCCGCTCCCGGCCGGCGGCATAGAGCCCGGCGCCGAACAGCTGGTCCGGCCCGACATCGCCGTTCCGCATCTCGATCAACGGGGCGGTCGGGTTGATCCGGCGCAATGCCGTCGCCAGTGCCGCCCGCTGCGGCTGCCCCGCCAGATCCGCCTTGCCGAGGAGCAGGAGGTCGGCGATCGAGGCTTGGCGCAGGGCCTCGTCATGGCGGGCGAGCTGGTCGAGCCCGAGGGTAGCGTCGACCACGGTGACGATACCGTCGCAGACATAGCGGAGGGCGATGTGCCGGTTCTCCATCAGCGTATTGACCACCGGCACGGGATCGGCGAGCCCGGTGGTTTCGATGACGATACGGCGGACGGGCGGGATCTCGCGCCGCGACATCCGCTCGTGCAACGATTTCAGGGCTTCGATCAGGTCGCCGTTCATGGTGCAGCAGAGGCAACCGGAATCGAGCAGCACGGTCTGTTCGTCCAGGGTCTCGACCAGGTGGTGGTCGAGGCCGATCTCGCCGAATTCGTTGATCAGCAAGACGGTGCCCGCCATCGCCTCGTGCCGCATCAGGCGGTTGAGCAGGGTGGTCTTGCCGGCGCCGAGGAAGCCGGTGAGCAGGCTGACGGGGATGCGGCCGTCGTCGCGGGCCGCGCTGAGGCGGTCTTTGGCGCGGGTCTCCATGGGGTCCTCCGGAGTTTGCTCGCCTTCACGTGGCGAGGTCTGGAGCCGCTACACGCAAAGAGCAGGCCAATATTGGGCATGGCTAAACTGACCGTTTGTCGTCACCGGACCGTTCGAAAATCGAACGATCAGGAAGAAATGGTGATCGATAATTGGTCGAAAGTTGTATCGACTTGATGAAGATTCATGTATAGGCGTCGCCATTTGTCATGAGAACTGGTAATTTGCTTGCAAAGCGCTGGTCGCGATGAATAGGATGACGTCGAAATCCGGTGGCGACATCGGTCTTCCCCGTACGGGAAGGTGGTGGGGCAGGGGGCCCGACCGGTCTCTCCTGTGCCCGGCGACGAAGAGCGCCGAAGCCGTGAGCGGCGACATCAGATCGCCGGGGACCAAGCCGTCTGGGAGGACGATATGACCACAGGCGCTCGCGAAGAGCTGTTTTCCGCCCCGGAAGACGACGGCGTCGTCATGACCCGGTGGGAACACTTCTTGGCAGAGCGGGACCTGCGGGCGCTGGCCAGCGTGCGCAACCCGGTCGGCAGTTCCTGGCGCCGCTGCATCGGTGCCGACGTGGATCACCGCCGCGACCGGGCGCCGCCGCCGGTGCCGGGCGACGAATTCGAGTCGATCCGCCAGAGCTGCCTCGAACTGATCGATGCCGGCGCGCCGGTCATGGCCTCGGCCCGCCATTTCCTGCAGGAGACGGGGACGGTGATGGTCCTGGCCGATCCGGCCGGCCTGATCCTCAATCTCGAGGGCGACACGTCGCTGCGCGGTGCGACCGAGAACATCCACCTGGTGCCGGGCGCCAACTGGAGCGAATTCACCTGCGGCACCAACGCGATCGGCACCGCGATCGAGACCGGCAAGCCGATCCAGATCCATTCGAACGAGCATTTCTGCGAAGGGATCAAGCAGTGGTCCTGCTCGGCCGCGGTGATCCGCGATCCTTGCGATGGCTCGATCATCGGCGCCGTCGACGTCTCGGGCCTGCGCAAATCCTATAGCCGGCATTCGATGGCCCTGGTGGTGGCGACGGCCGCCCGCATCGAGAACCGCCTCGCCCAGATCGAGATGGATATCCGCTACCGCCTGCTCGAACGCAGCATGGACCGCTTGGCGGCGGGCTCGACCGACGCCGTAGTGGTGTTCGACCGCCACGGCCGGGCGATCAAGGCCAATACGGATGTGGTCGCCATGCTGCGCGACCTCGGCGCTGCGCGGGAGGATGCGGCAGCCGGCCTGGCCGCGATGAATTTCGACTGGCGCCGCGACGCCCCCCGTCCCTCGCGCCTGCGGCCCTGGTTCCGCCAGGAATGGCTGACCCCGGTCCACGACGGCGCCGAGCGCCTGGGCGCCGTGATGATCGTGCCCGGCCATCACGCCCGCCACGCGAAGCCGCGCCGCCCCGCCTCGGAAGAAACGCGCAGTGTCTCGGCGTTCGGGCGCATCGTCGGGCACGATCCCGCGCTGGCGGATACGGTCGAACGGGCCCGCCGGGTCGCGGCCAGTGTCGCCCCGGTGCTGCTGCTCGGCGAATCCGGTGTCGGCAAGGAAGTCTTCGCGCGAAGCGTGCACGACGCTTCCAAGGTGGCGAGCGGGCCCTTCGTCGCCCTCAATTGCGGCGGCCTGTCGCGCGATCTCCTGACCAGCGAACTCTTCGGCTATGCCGAGGGCTCCTTCACCGGCGCCCGCAAGGGCGGTATGCGTGGCAAGATCGAGGCGGCGGACGGCGGCACCCTCTTCCTCGACGAGATCGGCGAGATGCCGCTCGACCTTCAGCCGCTGTTCCTGCGTGTCCTCGAAGAGCGCGAAGTCTGCCGCATCGGCGAGACCCAGGCGCGCAAGGTCGACTTCCGTCTCGTCTCGGCAACCAATCGCGACCTTCGCAAGGAGGTCGAGGCCGGGCGCTTCCGCCTCGATCTCTACTACCGTGTCTCCGTGGTGGGCATCACCGTGCCGGCGCTGCGCGATCGGCGCAGCGACATTCCGGAACTGGCCGAGCATTTCGTCCGGCAACTGGCGGAAAAACACGGCACCCCGCCGGTCGGCATCGCACCCGCCGTCATCGACCGCCTGATGCACTATGATTGGCCGGGCAATATTCGCGAGCTGCGCAATGTGATCGAAAGTATGTTGCTGACCGCGACCGGCCCGGAACTGGGCCTGCGCGACCTGCCTCCCGACATCACCGCGCGCGTGGCGGATTGTCTCGGCGGCGGCATGCAGTCCCCGGCCGGTCTTTCGGCCATCGAGCGTGCAGAGCGCGATGCCCTTCTGGCAATGATCCGCGCCTGCCGGGGTAACCTCACGGCGACGGCGCGCCGCGCCGGCCTCGCCAAGAGCACGGTCTACGCCAAGATCCGCAAATTCGGACTGGACGGGGCGCTGACCGGCAGTCGGTCATGATCGGTGACCGGCCGGCCCCGCCAGCGACACCCGGCTTCGCTCTCGAGTGGTCTGGCGTTTCGAGAACCTCTCGGCCCTCGACATGGGAGATCCCCACGACCCGACCGACCAAATGCCGGGACTAAACGCCTGGAGGAAGCGGGCCCAGATCTCACCGGCCACGGATTTCAGTTCTCGACAGCGTGAAGCGAAGGGGCAGGTCAGGTCGCTTCTGCGATCAGTCGCCCGAATAGGGCACCACCAGCAGGGGTTCGCCCAGGGCCGCGGTCAGGCGCCGGCGGATGGCGCCCAGTGTCTGGCCGGCCAGGGCGCAATTCATGCACCTGCCTGTCATCTGTACCCGCACGCGGGTCTCTTCGATACTGTGCAAGGACAAGTCGCCGCCATGGGCCGCCACCAATGGGCGGCAGTCGGCGATGACGTTTTCGATGATGCGCTGGCGTTCGGCTTCGGTCATGGCGGCCTCCTCATCGCGTGTCGACGGGCAGATAGTGGTCCGCGGCAAAGGCGACGGCCTGGGCGGCGGCGCGCAGGGCATAATCGTCGTCGACCGCCGGCAGGCAGCGCTGCACGACGGTGGCGTAGTTTCGGTAGCTGATCGCCGCCAGGTGGCGGCGCATGTCGGCATGGTCCACCGTGCCGGAGGTGCCGAGGGGCAGCAGGCCGGGTTCGTCGAGGTGGATATGGTCGAGCCGGCCGTTCAGCACGATGAAGGTGGCATGGCCGGTCTCGCCACTGGCGGTCAGCGGTGCGGTCGCCAGATGCAGGCCGAAGGACGGATGCTCGACCGCATTGGCCATGAGATAGCAATCCTTGGCCGTGGCGCAGAACACCCCCTCGGCCGGCGCCAGGGGCGCCAAGCAGAGCACGGTGCCATGCCCCTCGATCCGCGGCAGCAGTTGTTCCAGCAAGGCCCGGCAGTCTTCCCAGCCCTGGCGGCCGGGCGGGGCGCCCAGGCCGCGAGCCCGCCGGTGGTGCCCGGTGATCCGGTCGCGGACGCGGCGGCTCCGGCGGCGCCTGGTCCCCCGGGGCCGGCCGCGCCCGCGGCAGCCGGCGGTGTCACTGCCGAGCCGGCGGCGATCTCATGCCGGGCCCCGGCCTATCCGCCTGCGGCACGGCGTCGGGGCGAGACCGGAACGGTCGAGATGCGCCTGCTGATCGATGTCGACGGCCGGGTGACCGATAGCGCCCTCGAAGGCTCGAGCGGCTCGGCGGCACTCGATGCCGCGGCTCTCGCCGCGCTGTCGGACTGCCGTTTCAAGCCGGGCCTCACCGGCGGACAGCCGCACCCGGCCTGGATACGGCTGCGTTACGTCTGGGAGCTGGAGTGACCGTCGGTACAATCGAGACGGCGGGCCGGTCTCGTCAGCGGGCGGTCGCGGCGACGCGCGCGGCGCTGGAGCCGGCATTCCAGATCCTCGACCGCAGCCTGGTCGAGGCTGCGGCCGTTGCCGCACCGCCGGATGTCACGGTGCCGAAGTTCAGAACAGGCACCTTCAGGCCGGCGCGGCCGGGTGGGTGATCGTTCACGACGGGCTTCCTTTCGGCGGCATCAGTTCGGGCAGGCCGGCGCGGTGGCTGGATTTGCCTCTCGGCCCGTCCGAGTCGCCAGCAGGGCGACGGCCATGGCCGCGAGGGGGAAGACCGCGGCGGCCAGCGGCACGAAGGAAAGTCCGGGGCCGTGATCGATCACCACGCCGCCCGCCCAGGCGCCGATCGCATTGCCGAGATTGAAGGCGGCGATGTTGAAGGAGGACGCGAGGCTCTGTCCGGCGCCTTCCGCCTTCGACAGGACCCAGATCTGCAGCGGCGCCACGGTGGCGAAACCGGCAACGCCGAGCAGGCCGGTCAGGATGACGGCGGCGGCCGGCAGGCCGAGGCCCGGCATCATCAGGGCGAGCACCACGGCAAGGGCGGCGAGCGTGCCGAAGATCGTGGCGACCAGGCTCCGGTCCGCCAGCCTGCCGCCCAGCAGGTTGCCGACCACCAGCCCGCCGCCGAAGACCAGCAGGATGGGCGAGACGGCGGCCGGCCCGAAGCCGCTGATGCGGGTCAGCATGGGGGCGATATAGGTGAAGACGGCGAAGACGCCGGCATAACCGAGCACCGTGGTCAGCAGCCGCAGCATCACGGGCGGGCGCAGCACCAGGGCGAGATCGGTGCGCCAGCCGCCGGCCTCGGCCGCCTGGACGCGGTCGTCCTTGGGTACCAGAAGGGCGATGATGGCGAAGGCGGCGATACCTTCGAGGGTGACGGCCCAGAAGGTCGCGCGCCAGCCGAACGACTGGCCGATCCAGGTGCCCAGGGGGACGCCCAGAATATTGGCGACGGTCAGGCCGGTGAACATGACGGCGATCGCCGACGCCTTGCGATCGGCCGCCACCAAGCCGGTCGCCACGACCGAGCCGACGCCGAAGAAGGTGCCATGGGCGAGGGCGGTCAGGAGCCGTGCCGCCATGAGGACGCCATAACTCGGCGCCAGGGCGCAGGCGGCATTGCCGGCGACGAAGATCGCCATCAAGGTGAGGAGCACGGTCTTGTGCGGCCAGCGCGCGGTCAGCACGGTCAACACCGGCGCACCAACCACGACGCCGAGGGCATAGCCGGAGATGAGCAGGCCCGCCGAGGCGATCGACACGCCGAAGTCGGCGCTGATCTCGAGCAGCAGTCCCATGATGACGAATTCGGTGACTCCGATGCCGAAGGCACCGGCGGTCAGGGCATAGAGGGCAGGCGGCATGATCCGTCTCGAAAGTTTGTCGTTCGGGACAGGAGATAGGCCTTGCCTCGCCTATGAGATAGAATGCTCATCGGAACATCATCTGTGAATTGAAGGACTAAATGGCGCGGGCGGAGATCAATCGTTCGGGCGAGATGGACGTCTTCGTCCGCGTGGTCGAGCAGGGTGGCTTCTCGGCCGCGGCACGCGTCTCCCACATGACGCCGTCGGCGGTGAGCAAGCTGGTGGCGCGGCTGGAGGCCCGCCTGGGCGTGCGGCTGGTCAATCGCTCGACCCGGGCGTTCCGGCTGACCGCCGAAGGCAGCGCCTTCTACGAGCGGGCGACCCGCATCCTGGCCGACATCGAGGATGCGGAGCGGAGCGCCGGCGCCGGTGAACGGCCGGTCGGCCGCATCCGGCTCAATACCAGCGCCTCCTATGTCACCCATGTGCTGGCGCCGATCCTGCCGGAATTCCTGGTCCGCCATCCGGGCATCACGATCGATCTCGTGCAGACGGACGCGGTCGTCGACCTCCTGGCCGAACGGACCGACGTGGCGGTACGCGCCGGCCCGCTCAAGAGTTCCAGCCTGATCGCGCGGAAGCTCGGCGATGCCGCCATGGTGATCGTGGCCGCCCCTGCCTATCTCGCGCGGGCCGGCGTGCCGGCGACCGCGGCCGATCTCGCCCGCCACGATTGCCTGGGCTTCGGCTATGTTCGCAGTGTCGAGGGTTGGCCCCTCCGCCAGGGGGACGAGACCACCGCCGTCCCGCCCGCCGGCCGGGTGCAGGCGAGCGACGGGGAGGCTCTCCGCCAATTGGCGCTCGGCGGCAGCGGGCTCGCCCGTCTGGCCGTTTTCACGGTGCGGGCCGATATCGCTGCCGGCCGCCTGGTTCCGGTGCTGGAACACCTGAACCCCGGCGACCGGGAAACATTCCACGCCATTCACATCGGCCAGGGCGGCCCGCTGCCGTCCCGGGTGCGCGCCCTGCTCGACTTTCTGGCCGAACGGGGGCGGGTGGACTAGCCGGTCTCAGGGGTTCAGCACGCAGCCGCCCAGCACGTCGCCACGCCAGCGCGCCAGCATGGCGACGGCGCGGCGCTTCGGCAAGGATGCCACCTATGCCGAGCCGGCCGGCTCCGGCCACATCATGACCGCCGGCCGCTTCATGCCGCAGACGCTCGCCGCCTTCGACCGCTGGGCCGGGCTCCACGGTCTCCTGGCGGATGCCGCCGCGGTCCGACGCGCGCCCGGCTCATGACGGCGGCGGGGTGTAGACGAGGACGGCGATGGTCTTCCTGTCTTTCAGGTGATTGCCGATCATGCGGCGCTTGCGCGGGTCCAGGGTCAGGGCGTCGCCCGCCTCCATGACGATCTCTTCCGGCTCGTCCTCGAAGCGGACCACGAGTTCGCCTTCGAGGACGAGGATCAATTCCTCCTCCGCTTCCAGCGAATAGAAATCGACGCCGGCATAGGCGCCGGGTGCGAGCTCGGTCCAGGTCGCGAGCATGCGCCGGGAATTCCGCGGCGTCAGGGCGAAATCGGTGAAGCCGTGGCCGCCGAGGCCGACCCGGCGGCGCTCGGCCCGGCGGATCAGGGTCGAGGGCCGCTCGTCGAACAGGTCGCGCAGGCCGAGGTCGAGCGCCCGGCACAGTTTGAGCAGCGAGGCGATCGAGGGCGAGACCATGTCGCGCTCGATCTCGCTGATGAAACTGCGGCCGAGGCCGCTGCGCTGCGCCGCTTCCTCCAGCGTCAGGCCGAGTTCCTGCCGCCGCAGGCGGATCCGCTTGCCGAAGGCCGCTTCGGGGGCGATCGCCTCTTCCGCTGTGGCCGCTGTCGCCTCGCTCTTCTGTCGTCGCGCCATGAGTCTCTCTGGGTGTCTTTTTTCCATTATAGCGGAAAAATGTTGCTTCGGGCGAAATTCACGCTACCGTCATGGGGTCGAGTTCGGAGCGAGGGCGTCCATGAGTACCGGTCAGGGGGCAGCCTATGTAAACGGGGCCTTTGTCGCCCTACAAGAGGCAAGCGTTCCCTTGCTGGACTGGGGCTTCACCAAGTCCGATGCGACCTATGACGTCGTCGCGGTGACCGGCGGCCGTTTCTTCCGCCTGGACCGTCACCTCGACCGGTTCGAGGCCTCGGTCAGTGCCCTTTCCATGTCCCTGCCGGTTACACGCGCGGAACTCGCCGCGATCCTGGCGGAATGCGTGCGGCGCGGCGGATTGGACGACGCTTATGTCTCGATGACCTGCACCCGCGGCGTACCGCCCGCGGGCACGCGGGACCCGCGCCGGTTCAAGAATGCGCTCTATGTCTATGCCATTCCTTATGTGCGGATCTTCGATGCTGCCGCCAGGGGGCGCGCGGCGCGTCTCCATGTCTCGGACATCCAGCGGATCCCGCCGCAATCGGTCGATCCGCGGATCAAGAATTACCACTGGCTCGACCTGACCCGGGCGCAGATCGAAGCGCTCGACGGCGGCGCCGACCTGCCCTTGCTGGTCGACGCCCTGGGGGATGTGACGGAAGGCTTCGGTTTCAACGTCTTCGCGGTCTTCGACGGCATCGTCGCGACACCCGACCGGGGTGTCCTCGAAGGCATTACCCGGGCGACCGTCTTCGACATCTGCGAGAGCCTGGAGATCGCGGTCGAGCCGCGTCCCATCGCCGCCGCAAGCCTCGGCCAGGCGGACGAGGTGTTCCTGACCAGCACGGCGGGCGGGATCATGCCGGTCGGCGAGATCGATGGCCGCGCCATCGGCGACGGCGGGATGGGACCGGTTACCGCCCGGATCGAGCGACGCTACTGGGACTGGCACCAGGATCCGGCGCAGACCACCGCCGTCGCCGATCTCTAGGAGCGAAGCATGAGCCACACCCCGCCGTCCCCCCTGAACACGCCGCGCTTTGCCGGCCATGTCTCGATGTTCCGGGTACCGATCGCGGCCACGCCCGAAGGGCTCGACATCGCCCTCTGCGGCATTCCCTTCGACAGCGGCACCCTGGGACGCAACGGGTCGCGTCTCGGGCCGCGGGCGGTGCGCGACGTCTCGATGCAGGCGATCCGGCCGGTGCATCCGCTGAACAACCAGAGTCCCTTCGAGGATTGCCGGGTCGCAGATGTGGGCGACGCCGCCTCGAACCCGCTCGACATCCTGCAGGCGATGGACCAGATCACCGATTTCTTCGCCGCCATCCATGGCGCAGGCGCCTTGCCGCTGGCGATCGGCGGCGATCATCTGGTCACGCTGCCGGTGCTCCGCGCGCTGGCCAAGGACCGCCCCCTCGGCCTGGTCCATTTCGATTCCCATACCGATACCTACGAGGGCTTCTACGGCCAGCGCTACAACAACGGCACGACCTTCCGCCGTGCGGTGGAGGAGGGGCTGATCGATCCCAAGCGCTCGATCCAGATCGGCATCCGGGGCCCGCGCTTCGGCAAGGAAGACCTCGCCTTTTCGCTCGCCTCGGGGATGCGGGTGATCACCATCGACGAATTCTTCGAGCTCGGCACGGCCGGCGTGATCGCCGAAATCCGGCGGGTCGCCACCGGTCCCTGCTATGTCTCCTTCGACGTCGACGGCATCGATGCCGTCTATGTCCCGGGCACCGGCGCGCCGGAAATCGGCGGCTACACGCCGCGCGACGCCCAGGTGATGATCCGGGGCATGAAGGGGCTCGATATCGTCGGCGCCGACGTGGTCGAGATCTCGCCCGCGCTCGACCCGACCGACGGCACCGCGCGCGTCGCCGCCAACATGGCCTTCGAACTCCTCGAAGTGATGGTCGACCGGCATCGCCGCCGGCAGGCCGCATCGAACATTTCATTCCAAGCCTAGAGAGGACGACCATTATGAGCATCAGGATTGCCGCCATCGCTCTCGTCGCCGGTCTGACGGCGGCCGGATCCCTGCAAGCGGCCGAGGTTCCGGCCTTCGCCGCCAAGGGCAAGGCCGTGTTCTGCGTCGACGCGACCTTCCCGCCGATGGAATTCTTCGAGAAGTCGGGCGACAAGGAGCCGATCGGCTTCGACGTCGAGCTGATCAAGGGGATCGCCGGGACCTGGGGCATTACGCCCGAGATCGTGAACATGGATTTCGCCGGTCTGCTGCCCTCGCTCGAAGCCGGTCGCTGCGACGCCGTGGTCAGCGGCATGTTCGTCACCGCCGAACGCACCAAGAAATTCGACGCCGTGCCCTATCTCGCCACCAGCTCGGTGCTGATCGCCAAGGGCGGCACCGCCCCGCTCGCCTCGATGGACGAACTTTCGGGCAAGACCGTGGCGGTGCAGACCGGCACCGAATTCGTGAAATGGTTCGAGAAGATCAACGCCGATCTCAAGGCCAAGGGCCTTCCCGAAGTCGACCTCCAGCTCTATCCCAAGGCGTCCGACGGCATCCAGCAGGTCCTGCTCGGCCGCGCCTTCGCGACGACGACCCAGGACACCGAAGTCGCCTATCGCGACCTCCAGGCTCCCGGCACGCTGGCCACCGTCCACGTCTTCGAGGATACGCAGAAGTTCGGCGTCTACCTGCGGAAGAGCGGCGACGATACCAAGGCGGTGGCTGACGCCGTCGCCGCGCTGAAGGCGAGTGGGGCCCTGGCCAAGATCGTCGAGAAATGGCACCTGGCGGTGGATCACCTCGACGTCTCGAAGTAACCAAAAGCATTCCGGACGGTAAGCCTTCATGAACTTCGATCTCGACGTCTTCCTGACGCCCCTGTTCTCCTGGGTCTTCATGAAGGCGGCCCTGATCACCCTGGCCCTGGCGGCGTCCGCGCACGCCGGGGCCATCCTGATCTCGGTACCCATGGCGCTCGGGCTGAATTCCCACAGCCGGCTGCTCAAGGCCGCGATCCGGCTCTATGTCGGGATCTTCCGCGCCATTCCGACCCTGCTCTGGATGCTGTTCTTCTGGAATGCCATGCCGCAGTTCAGCGCGGTGTTCCGCGAATCCTGGTACACGCCCTTCATGGCGGCCTGGATCGCCCTCGTGGTGAACGAGGCGGCCTATCAGGTCGAGATCAACCGGGCTGCGCTGAATGCGGTCGACCGGGCGCAGATCCAGGCCGCCACCGCCTTCGGCTTCCACCCTTTGCAGATCTTCCGCCTGGTCACCCTGCCGCAAGCGGCGCGCGTCGCCCTGCCGCCGACGGTGAACGAATTCATCACCCTGCTGAAGGCGACCTCGCTCGCCTCGGTGATCTCGCTTCAGGAATTGATGACGGTGACCAATCAGGCGGTCGCGACCACCTTCCAGTTCCAGGAATATTATGCCGCCGCCGCGGTCTATTACCTCGTCATCGTCACCGTGCTCACCCTGTTCCAGGGCCGGCTGGAACGGCGTTTCGACTGGACGACAGAGCGCCGGCCGGGCGGCAGCCTGATCCGTCTGCTCGGCGGGAGGGCACGCTGATGGCCGAGGTCCTGCCGCGCATCCGGGTGCGCGATCTCGTCAAGTCCTACCACCATCTCACTGTGCTGAAGGGCATCGACCTCGATGCCGAGGAAGGTTCGGTCGTCACCCTGATCGGCTCCTCCGGCTCGGGCAAGAGCACCTTGCTGCGCTGCCTCAATCTGCTCGAGATTCCGGACAGCGGCGACATCGTCATCGACGGCGAGGCGCTGCATTTCGACCGGCGCAAGAAGGCCGGCGGGGTCGATGCCCGGCAGATCCGGCGAGTCCGTTCCAGCCTCGGCATGGTGTTCCAGAATTTCGCCCTCTGGAGCCATATGACGATCCTGGAGAATGTCATCGCGGCGCCGGTCCATGTGCTGGGCGTGCCGCGCGAACAGGCCGTCGAGCGGGCTCATGCCCTGCTGCAGCGGGTCGGCATCGGCGAGAAACATGCCTGTTTCCCGGCCCAGCTCTCGGGCGGCCAGCAGCAGCGCGCCGCGATCGCCCGGGCGCTGGCGATCGAGCCGAAGGCCCTGCTGCTCGACGAGCCGACCTCCGCCCTCGATCCCGAACTCGTCTCCGAAGTGCTGCGGGTGATCCGCGATCTGGCGGAGGGCGGCATCACCATGGTGCTGGTCACCCACGAATTGCGCTTCGCCCGCGACGTCTCCAGCCGGGTCGTCTTCCTGCATCAGGGCCAGATCGGCGAGACCGGCCCGCCCGACCAGGTGCTGCGCGATCCGCAGACGGAGGCCTGTCGGCGCTTCGTCCGCTCCGAATTGGGAACCCGAATGTCCAGTGTCGAGGAATGAATACCATGAACGACAACCCGATGCCGATTTCCGGCATGGAACTGGCGCGATACTCCGGGCATGCCACCTTCATGCGCCTGCCCCATATCCCGCTCGACCGTGACGAGGGGCTCGACGTCGCGCTCTTCGGCCTGCCCTGGGACGGCGGCACCACGACGCGGAACGGCTCGCGCTATGGGCCGCGCCAGATCCGCGAAATGTCGACCCTGCTGCGCAGCTTCCACCCGACTTTCCACCTGAATCCCTATGAGATCGCCCGCATCGCAGATGTCGGCGACGCGCCCACCAACCCGGTCGAATTCGACACGACACTGCAGCAGTTGCAGGACTTCATCGGTCGCATCACCGCCCGGGGCACCGTGCCGCTGGCGATCGGCGGCGACCACTTCTGTTCCTTCCCGATGCTGCGGGTGCTGGGGCGGGAGCGGCCGCTGGGCATGGTGCATTTCGATGCCCATACCGACATGTACGACCATTACTACAAAAACTCCCGCTATACCCACGGCACCCAGTTCCGCCGCGCGATCGAGGAGGGCCTGCTCGATCCCAAGCGGGTGGTCCAGGTCGGCATCCGCGGCACCGCCTTTTCCGAGGACGAGCACGACTGGCTCTTCGCCCAGGGGGTGCGCCACATCGGCATGGATTTCCTGCGCGACAAGGGGCCGGATGCCGTCGCCGCCGAGATCCGCACTGTGCTCGGTGATGGCCAGAGTTACCTGACCTTCGACATCGACGCCCTAGACCCCTCCTGCGCACCGGGCACCGGCGTGCCCGAGATCGGCGGCATCAACACTTATGAGGCGCAGCGCATCCTGCGCGGCCTCCGCGGTGTCGATCTGATCGGCGCCGATTTGGTCGAAGTGGTGCCGGCGCTGGACCAGAGCGGCACCACCGCGCTGGTCGCGGCCAATCTCGCCTTCGAGATCATGTGCCTGCTGGCCGACCGCACGGCGGCGCGGAAACGCCGGGTCGCGTCCTGAAAAGGGGCGGGGCGGGCAACGACCCGCCCCGGTGCCTTCGACCAGGGCGGGAGGCGATGGCGAACGGCAGCTTGCCGGTGATCTCCGCGACCGGAGTCGCCTTCACGTTCCGCCGAATGCCGCGGGCGGTTTCGATCGCCATGGGCGCGATGTTGACGGCGTGATCGAAGGCGCCGTCGATCCGCGCGGCAACGGGATGGTATTCAGGCGCAGCGTCGGCAGGTCCTAGCGTGCCGAGCTGCGGGCGGCGACCCAGAAGCCGCCGACCAGCAGCAGCGAGCCGCCGATCATGGCGCTCAACACCGCGTCATAGCCGCCGGTCGCGGCCCACAGCAAGGCGGCGCCCGCGGGGGCGAGCGCCCGGCTGATCATCGAGGGCGTGGCCAGCGCGCCGTTGACCGCGCCGTAAGCTTCGCGGGTAATCATCTCGGGCACGGCCAGGCCGCGCACGATGGTCATGATGCCGTTGGCCGCACCATAGAGCAGGGCCACCAGCACGGCCGAGGCGAAGACCGGCGGCAGCAGGGCGAGCAGCCCGAGGGCGAGGGGAAAGACCAGGACGACGAAGCTGCCGATGCGCCGCACCGAGGCGGTCGGGGCGAGCAGCCAGATGGCGATCCGCCCCGCCACCTGGGCCGGGCCGATGGCGGCCATGGCGGCGACCACGGTGGCGCTGTCGAAGCCCCGCTCGCCCAGCAACGGGTAGAGGTGGAAGGTGAAGGCGGAAAAGGTCGCGGCATAGGCGGTGAAGGCCAGGGCGAGGCCCCAGAAGGCCGGCGTGCGCAGCGCCCTTGCGGTGGCGCCCCGGCTGTCCTCCTTCCCTCCGGCGATCGAGGGACGCGGGGCATCCCGGCGCCGGTCGATCACCCCGGCATAGAGGCCGGCGCAGAGGATCAGGTTGACGGCGCCGAGCACGATCAGCGTGTGACGCCAGCCGATATGGTCGAGCAGAAGTTGGACCAGGGGGATGAACACGGTGGAGGCGAAGCCACCCCACAGCGTGAGGGCGGTGATGCCGGCCCGGGCGTCGAGCGGGCCGGCCCGGCGGGCGACCACGGCGAAGGCGGGCTCGTAGAGCGTTGCCGCCTGCAGGGCGCCGATGCCGGCGATCGCCAGATAGAACAGGGCCAGCCCGTCCACCTGCGACCACAGAAGGAACATCAGGCCGGCGAGCAGCGAGCCTGCGGTCATCACCAGGCGGCCGTGACCGCGGTCGACCGCCGCACCGACCGGCCAGGCGGCCAGGCCGGCGAAGGTGAGGCCGAGCGTGGCGGCGCCATAGAGCTGGGTCTTCGACCAGCCGAGGTCGGCGCCCATGGCCGTGGCGATCTGCGGAAAACTGTAATAGAGCGTGCCCCAGGAGCAGATCTGGCCGATGCCGAGGCCGGTGATGAACAGGCTCGCGGCCCGGGGCGGGCGATGCTCCGGCTGCTCGGCCGGCAGGACGACGGTGGTCACTTTCCGCTCCCGCAGCCTTCGTCGGCGCAGCATTCGTCCGCCAGGAAGCCGACCAGGGTTCGCATAGCCGGATAATGGGCCCGGCAGATCAGCACCGTCGCCTGGCGTTCCTGGGTCACCAGGCCCGTCGTCACCAGCCGCTTCAGGTGGTGCGACAAGGTCGAGGCCGGAATGCCCATGCGCTCCTGCAGGCTGCCGACCGGCAGCCCGGCATGTCCGGCGCGGACCAGGTGGCGATAGAGCGCCAGCCGGGTCGCATTGCCGAGGGCTTCGAGCTGCTGTGCCGATAATTCGAGATCCATGGAAATAGGCTGGCGCCCGCGAGCGCAGGCGTCAAGCCATATTTCGACAATTCTCGAATTATGACGGCTGCACCCCACCGCCCGGGCGCCGCTCGTACCAGCCGCGCGACCTGTTGACCATCCACACCACCGTCAGCATGACCGGAACTTCGATCAGCACGCCGACCACGGTCGCCAGTGCCGCACCCGACTGGAAGCCGAACAGGGAGATCGCCGCGGCGACCGCCAATTCGAAGAAGTTGGAGGCGCCGATCAGGGCCGAGGGTCCGGCCACGCAATGGGCCTCGCCCGCGGCGCGGTTCAGCAGATAGGCGAGCCCGGCGTTGAAATAGACCTGGATCAGGATCGGCACCGCGAGCAGGGCGATGACCAGGGGCTGGGCCAGGATCTGTTCGCCTTGGAAGCCGAACAGCAGCACCAGCGTGGCCAGCAGGGCGACGAGGGAGAGCGGCTGCACGGTCTTCAGGAAGCGGTCGAGGGCGGCGGGGCCCCGGGCGAGCAGGCCGCGGCGCAGGATCTGCGAGACGATCACCGGCACCACGATATAGAGGCCGACCGAGAGCACCAGCGTGTCCCACGGCACGGTGATCGCCGAAAGCCCCAGCAGGAAGGCCACGATGGGCGCGAAGGCGACGATCATGATGGCATCGTTCAGCGCCACCTGGGACAGGGTGAAGGCCGGTTCGCCCTTGGTCAGGTTGGACCAGACGAAGACCATGGCGGTACAGGGCGCCGCGGCCAGGATGATGAGACCGGCGACGTAACTGTCGATCTGGTCGGCCGGAAGCAGGCCGCGGAACAGGTGGCCGATGAAGAGCCAGCCGAGCAGGGCCATGGAGAAGGGCTTCACCGCCCAATTGACGAAGAGGGTGACGCCGATGCCGCGCCAATGGCGGGTGACCCGGCGCAGCGCGGCGAAATCGATCTTCACCAGCATGGGCACGATCATCAGCCAGATCAGCACGGCGACCGGCAGGTTGACGCGGGCGACCTCGGCGGCACCGATGGCCTGGAAGGCGCCGGGCATCAGATGGCCGAGGACGACGCCGGCGACGATACAGAGGGCGACCCAGAGGCTCAGCCAACGCTCGAACAGGGACATGGAAACACCTTTACGGGGAAACGCGCCGGCCGGCGGCGTCGAGGACGAGTTCGCCGTCCTCCTTGCGGAATTCGCCGGGGCCGGGTGGGGGCAGGAGGTCGAGCACGGCTTCGGACGGCCGGCACAGGCGGACGCCCAGGGGCGAGACCACGATCGGCCGGTTCAGCAGGATCGGATGGGCCTCGATCGCGTCGAGCAGGGCGTCGTCGGACAGGGTGGGATCGTCCAGGCCGAGGTCGTCGAAGGGAGTTCCCTTGCGACGCATGACATCCCGCAGGGGCAGGCCCATGCGCGCGACCAGGTTGCGGATCATGGCGCGGCTGGGCGGCGATTTCAGGTATTCGACGACATGGGGCTCGACCCCGCAATGACGGATCAGGGCGAGCGTGTTGCGCGAAGTGCCGCAGGCCGGGTTGTGATAGATGACGACGTCCATGACCGGGTTCTCTGGGGGGTTCAGGCGACGTCGGGCCGCGGCGCGGTGGCGCCCTCGCTCCGCCCGATCTCGCGCAGCCTGGCGCCGAGGGCCATGCGGTCCAGGCTGGTCAGGGGCAGGGCGGCGAAGGCGGCGATGCGGTTGCGCAGGTAGCGGAGGGCGGCGACGAAGGCGGCTTCCTGCTGCAGCGGGCTGCCGTTGGCGGCGGCCGGGTCCTCGATGCCCCAATGGGCGGTCATCGGCTGGCCGGGCCAGACCGGGCAGACTTCGCCCGCCGCGTTGTCGCAGACGGTGAAGACGAAATCCATCACCGGCGCCCCCTCGGCGGCGAATTCGGCCCAGTCTTTCGAGCGCAGACCCTCGGTCGGGTAGTCGTAACTGGAGAGGACCTGGAGGGCGAGCGGGGCGACCGTGCCGCGCGGGTGGCTGCCGGCGGAATAGGCGCGGAAGCGGCCGCCGCCGTCCCGGTTCAGGATTGCTTCCGCCATGATCGAGCGGGCCGAATTGGCGGTGCACAGGAAGAGGACGTTGTAGATGCGATCGGGCATGGCCGAACTCCAGGGTGGAACGGGCGATGGTTGCACGGCCGGGCGGCAGCGTTCCGGGTGGCCGCCACAGCAACTCTCGGTCAGATAGGCGCCGAGGGCTCGGACCGTGCCGACCTCCGCGCGATAGACGATGGAACGGCTGACGCGCTCCGCCGCGGCGAGGCCGGCCCGCGCCAGGATGGCCAGATGGGTCGACATCGTGTTGTGCGGCACGCCCAGCGCCCGCGCGATGTCGCCCGCCGCCATGCCGTCCGGCTCCCGCGACACCAGAAGGCGCAGGACGTCGAGCCGGGTCGGCTGGGCCAGGGCGGCAAAGGCGGTGATGGCAGATTCGCTTTCCATATGTCGAGAATAATGGACATATCGATTTTGTCCAGCCCGGAAAGTTCCGTCCGGCACTCTGCCTGCCAGCGCGAACGCCTACTACGGGTTGCGCTCGGCTGGTGTTCTCGCACTTGCGAAAAGGGGCAATGCGTCGCACCATGACCCTGCAATTTCGAAGTATACTAAATCGAGTTGCTGAGAGGGCGTCTGTTGGTTGCTTACCGGTGTAACGGGTGGCGCTGCGGTGCAGCGGCCGTCGCGGCGTTGTCGTTGCTGCTCCAGGTGGTGTTCGCCGGCTTGGCGACGCCGTCTGCCAATGCGGCCGCCCGCCTGGCAGCGCTGATCGACGGCAGTCTCTGCGCCGGCGATAGCGCGGAGGCGATTGCCGGCTCGAAGCCCCCGGATGCCGCCAAATCCATCGGCTGCTGCAAGAGCAACTGCCCGATGCTGGCCGGCGGCCTGTCGGCGGCCCTGTTGCCCGCCTTCGCCCGCCCCGTCGCTTATGACCCCGCCGCCGATGCGATGGCTGGTGTTGCGCGGGCCGGTGCTCCCCCCGGCGTCATCGCTCCCGACGCCACGGGACCGCCCGCTCCCGCCTGATCGCGCGGCACGCGCCGCTTCCCATCCTCGACAAAATCCGGTGTGACACGAGACCCGTCGCATTGCGGCGCCGGACGTCTTCGTTCCGCCCGCCGCGCCGCTGACCTGCGCGGTACCGCACCCGTTTTCCAGCCCAGGACCCGACCGTCATGACCGTTTCCGTCGCATCGCCACCGGCCAAGCCAGTGCAGGAAGCCATCCCCGGCTACAACGAGGCGATCATCAAGCGCTTCACCGTGGCGACCGTGGTCTGGGCGCTGTTCGGCTTCTCGGTCGGCACCTTCATCGCCACCCTGCTGTGCTTTCCCGATCTGAACGGCGGCGAATTCCTCACCTTCGGGCGCTGGCGGCCGGTCCATACCACGTCTGTGGTCTTCGCCTTCGGCGGCAACGCCCTGATCGGCACGTCGCTCTATGTCGTGCAGCGGACCTGCCAGGTTGGCCTCTGGGGCGGCAAGCGACTGGCCAATTTCGTCTTCTGGGGTTACCAGGCGTTCCTCGTCGTCGCCATCAGCGGCTACGTCATGGGGTTCACCCAGAGCAAGGAATATGCGGAACCGGAATGGTACGCCGACCTGATGCTGCTGGTCGTCTGGATCGCCTATTTCGCGGTCTTCATGGGCACCATCACGCGCCGCCGCGAACCCCACATCTATGTCGCCAACTGGTTCTATCTCGCCTTCATCGTGACCGTCGGCGTGCTGCACATCGTGAACAACCTGGCCCTGCCGGTCTCGATCGCCGGCACCAAGAGCTATTCCGAATTCTCCGGCGCGCAGGATGCCATGGTGCAGTGGTGGTACGGCCACAACATCGTCGGCTTCTTCCTGACCGCGGGCTTCATCGGCATCATGTATTACTTCGTGCCGAAGCAGGCGGAACGCCCGATCTATTCCTACCGCCTGTCGATCGTGCACTTCTGGGCCCTGATCTTCCTCTACATCTGGGCCGGGCCGCACCACCTGCATTACACGGCGCTGCCGGACTGGACCCAGACGCTCGGCGCCGCCTTCTCGATCATGCTGTGGATGCCGTCCTGGGGCGGCATGATCAACGGCATCATGACGCTCTCGGGCGCCTGGGGGAAACTGCGCAAGGACCCGATCCTGCGCTTCCAGGTGGTCGCCGTGGCCTTCTACGGCATGGCCACTTTCGAAGGCCCGCTGATGGCCCTGAAGCCGGTCAATGCGCTGAGCCACTTCACCGACTGGACGATCGGCCACGTCCATTCCGGTGCCCTCGGCTGGGTCGCCTTCATCGCCTTCGGCGCCCTCTACTACATGGTGCCGCGTCTGTGGCGCCGGCCTCTGTGGTCGACGAAACTCGTGGAGTGGCACTTCTGGCTCGCCTCCATCGCCATCGTCCTCTACATCTCGGCGATGTGGATCTCGGGTATCACCCAGGGGCTCATGTGGCGCGCCTATAACGCCTTCGGCTTCCTGCAGTATTCCTTCGCCGACAGCGTCGCCATGCTGCACCCCTATTACCTGACCCGTGCCTTCGGCGGCCTGCTCTATGTCGCCGGCGCCGTCCTGATGGCGATCAACTTCGTGATGACGATCCGCCAGCCCGCCTCCGCCCGGATGCGGGCCGAAGCGCCGGCCATCGCCTGAGGGAGGAGAGCTCATGTCCCGTTTCAATCACGGCCCGATCGAGCGCAGCTCGCTTCTGCTCCTCCTGCTCACCATGATCGTCATCTCGATCGGCGGCCTCGTCGAGATCGTGCCCCTGTTCAAGGTCGAAACCACGATCACGCCGGTCAAGGGCGTCAGGCCCTACAGCCCGCTCGAACAGCTCGGCCGCAACATCTACACGCGCGAAGGCTGCTACGTCTGCCACAGCCAGATGGTGCGGCCCTTCCGCGACGAGGTGGACCGCTACGGCCATTATTCGATCGCGGCCGAGAGCATGTACGACCACCCCTTCCTCTGGGGTTCGAAGCGGACGGGGCCCGATCTCGCCCGCGTCGGCGGCCGCTATTCCAACGCCTGGCACGTCGCCCATCTCGAAAACCCGCGCAGCGTGGTGCCGGAATCGATCATGCCGTCCTACGCCTTCCTCAGAAACAAGGACCTGGTCACCAGTGATATCAGGGATCACCTGATGGCGTTGCGCGGCGTCGGCGTGCCCTATAGCGACGAAATGGTCCGCGACGCCGAGGCGGACATCAAAGCTCAGGCCGCGGGCGAGGGGACGGATGCCCTGCTCGTCCGCTACCCCAAGGCCAAGGTCGGCGATTTCGACGGCCAGCCCGACCGGCTGACCGAGATGGACGCGTTGATCGCCTATCTCCAGGTGCTCGGCACCATGGTCGATTTCGGCGACGTCCGCCTCGAACAGCCGGGGCAGTGATCATGACCGAATGGCACATCACCTTTCTCATGTGCGCCTGGCTCGTGATCGCCTTCGCCTTCTTCCTGCTGGTCGCCTGGCGGACCTTCCGCCCCTCGGTGCGCCAGGCCATGCGCCACAACAGCATGATTCCCTTTGCCGTGAAGGACGAGATCGATGGCATCTCCTGAACGTGATCCCGTGAGCGGTTACCGCACCACCGGCCACGAGTGGGACGGCATCAAGGAATTGACCACGCCGATCCCGCATTGGTGGGTCTCGGTGTTCCTGGCCACCATCGCCGTTGCCGTCATCTATCTCTATCTGATGCCGTCTTTCGCCGGCACCACGGGCTTCCTGCCGGGTGCCCTGAAGTGGACCAGCAAGGGCCAGCTGGCGGAAGACCAGGCCGCGGCGGCGACCGCCCAGGGGCCGTGGCGTAGCGCCATCATGGCCGTGCCGCTCGAACAGGTCGAAGCCGATCCGGACCTCCGGCGTTTCGCCGTCGCCGGAGGCAAGGCGCTGTTCAACCAGAATTGCGCGCCCTGTCACGGCGTCGGTGCTGGCGGCCAGCAGGGCCAGTTCCCCTCGCTGGTCGACGACGATTGGCTGTGGGGCGGCAAGATCGACGACATCCGCCAGACCATCACTCACGGCATCCGCAACGACGATTCCGACAGCCGCTCCAGCGTCATGCCGACCTTCGGCGACAATCTGTCGAAGGGCGAGATCGAACAGGTGGCGGATTATGTCGTCAGCCTGTCCGACCCGGCCGCCGATGCGACCCGCGCGGCGATGCCCGGCGCCGCCGTGTTCCGGGCCAATTGCGCCGCCTGCCACGGCCCGTCCGGCGAAGGCTCGCGCGAGTTCGGCGCACCCCGGCTGAACGACGCCATCTGGCTCTACGGCCGGGGGCGGGACGCGGTGATCCGCCAGGTCACGCAGCCGCGCATGGGGATGATGCCCTCCTTCGCCGCCCGTTTCGACGAGGCGACGATCCGTATGCTGGCGACCTATGTCCACAGCCTGGGCGGGGGCGAGCGGTGAGTGCCGCCGCCCCGGCACGCGGCCGGGCGGCCCGTCGCCGTCCGGTGCCGCTGCCGGTCAAGGGCCGCTACCGCCGGATCAAGACCCTGGTGGGCCTCGGCCTGATCGGCCTCTTCTTCGCCGTGCCCTGGCTCCGCTTCGATCGCGGGCTCGATCAGCCGGGGCAGGCCGTGATGTTCGACGTGCCGGGCCGCCGCCTGCTCGTCTTCGGCCTCGAGTTCTGGCCGCAGGACCTGCCGCTGGTGCTCGGCCTGATGATCCTGGGCGCGCTCGGCCTGTTTCTGGCGACGGCGATCTCGGGCCGGCTGTGGTGCGGCTTCACCTGTCCGCAGACGGTGTGGACCGATCTTTTCTTCGCCATGGACCGGCTGGCCGACCGCATTGCCGGCAAGGGCAGGGGCGGGGCAAAGGTGATCCGCCAGGTCTTCTGGACCGGGCTGTCGCTGCTCACCGGCATCGGCTTCGCTGCCTATTTCACCGATGTCACGGCCCTGCCGGGTGCTCTCCTGTCCGGCCGGGCCTCCGCCGGTACGGTGTTCGCCATCCTCCTGCTGACCGCGACGACCTGGTTGCTCGCCGGCTTTGCGCGGGAGCGGGTGTGTCTCCACATGTGTCCCTGGCCGCGTTTCCAGGCGGCGCTGCTCGATGCCGACAGTCTCGTGGTGACCTATCAGGCCTGGCGGGGCGAGCCGCGGGGCAAGAAACGCCTGGCGCTCAAGCCCGAGCTGGCGCCGGATTCATCGCCGGCGCCCGGCGCGGCGACGCGGGGCGACTGCGTCGATTGCGAACGCTGTTTCGCCGTCTGCCCGACCGGGGTCGACATCCGCGAAGGCCTGCAAATGGGCTGCATCGGTTGCGGCCTCTGCATCGATGCCTGCGACGACGTCATGGCCAAGCTGGAGCGGCCGGCCGGCCTGATCCGCTTCGACAGCGAAGCCAATCAGGCGAGCCCCGCCCTGGTCCGGCCGAAAGCCCGGGTGATTCGGCCGAAGACGATCTTCTTCGCCGCCGGCTGCCTCGTCGTCGTCGGCCTGCTCGGCTTCGGCCTTTCGACCATCCAGCGGGTGACCATCGACCTGACGCCCCAGCGCAATCCGCCCTTCGTCGCGCTCTCCGACGGCAGTATCCGCAACGATTACCAGATCCGCCTGTCGCACCGCCTGCCGGCACTGGCGGCGGTCGCCGTCTCGGTCGAAGGCCTGCCCGGCGCCAAGCTTCGCATCGGCGACCGCGACGATGCCCGGTTCACGGTGAACCAGGATCGGTCCGCCGACGACCGCCTGATGATCACGGTGCCGCGCGGCACCCCGGTCGAGGGCCGGCGGGAGATCACGGTCCAGTTCAGCGATGCGTCGACCGGCCGGGTGCTGCGCCGGATCGACAGCTACTTCTGGGGGCCGGAATGAAGACCGAACGGCGTGACCGCTGGATTCCCTTCGCTTTCGTCGGCTTCTTCCTGTTCCTGGCCGTGCTCGAAGGCGATTTCATCCGCATCGCCTATCAGAGCTTCACCGGCCTTGTCACCGACGAAGCCTATGCGACCGGCCTCGACTACAACGAGATCATGGCCGCACGCGAGGCGGAGAAGCGCCTCGGCTGGACGGTGGATGGCCGTTTCGAGGCGACCGGGCCGCTGCAGGGCCGCTTCCACGTCACGCTCCGCGACCACGACGGCCGGCCGCTCGCGGCGGCCTTGACGGTGACGGCCGAACGCCTGACCCGGCTCGCCCAGATCCTGCCGGTGACCATGGCCGAAACGGCGCCGGGCGAATGGGACGGCGCGGTGAAACTGCCGCTGGCCGGCCACTGGTCGATCCGCGTCATCGCCCGCGCGGGCGACGACAAGATCCATCGCATCGTCGACATCGAGGTGGAACCGTGAGCGTCGCTGCCCCGGAAACCCTTCGGCGCGAGAAGGACTGATCGCCATGGACGCCATCCTGTTCCTGATCCCGATCGCCCTCGCCCTCGGCGGTCTCGGCCTGGCCGCCTTCTTGTGGACCACGTCCAACGGCCAATACGACGACCTCGACGGTGCCGCCGTCCGCATTCTCTTCGACAACGACAGTCCGGAGTCCCAGCCATGATCCCCTTCGCCCTGGTCAATGCCGTGCTCGCCGCCGTTGCGGGCTTTATGGCGGCGGGCCTGCCCGGCGCCGCGATCGGCGTCGCCCTCTGGCTCGCCGTGCTGGTCGCCTGGCGTGCCGCGGCGTCGCCTGCCCTGCGTCATGCGACTGTCGGCGCCGTCGCCCTCGGCCTCGGGGCGGGGCTTCGGCTGCTCGGCCTCTTGATGGCGGTGCCGATCGCCCTGCTCGGCCTCGCCGTGGGATCTGTCCTGCTGCTGCGCGACCGGGCGTTGGGCGTCCTGCCCGTGGCACCGCCTTCGCTCGGCCTGAAATCCCGGGTGCGCCACGCCGGGGGTTTCCTGGCCGGCTTCGTTGCCGCTGAAACGCTGCCCTATACGCTCGCCAACGTCCTGGCCATGGTCGTCATTGGTTGCGTCGCCATCGGCATGCAGGTCGCCCTCTATGCGGCGCTGGCGGCGGTGCCGGTCGTGCTCGTCGTCCTCATGATGCTCGCCGTCGACAGCAGCGCGGAGCCGGGCGACGATCACGCCTGAGCCCTCCGGCGGCGGAAAGGCCGCGTTCAGGCGCCCGGTTTTCCCTCTCGCGCCGCCGCGTCGCCTGTCATAGACAAGGGGGGCGGCGGGCCGGGCTGCGATCGGGCGGAAGAGGAGCGCAGATGAGCGCTATTGTGCGGATTGCCGGACCGGCGACGGTGGCGGCATGGGGCGAGTTCCGATGCCCGCCCTGATGATCCAGGGCACCGGCTCCAATGTCGGCAAGTCCCTGCTGGTCGCCGGCCTGCTGCGCGCGGCGCGGCGGCGGGGGCTCTCCGTCGCCCCCTTCAAGCCGCAGAACATGTCGAACAATGCGGCGGTGACGGCGGACGGCGGCGAGATCGGCCGCGCCCAGGCCTTGCAGGCCCTGGCCGCCGGCATTCCGGCCAGCGTCCATATGAACCCCGTCCTGCTGAAGCCCGAGACCGACACGGGGGCCCAGGTCGTGGTGCAGGGGCGGTGCCTGACCTCCACCCGGGCAGGCGACTATGCCGTGCTGAAGCAGGGCCTGATGGCCGCCGTCCTCGATAGTTTCGCGGCAGTCTCGCGCTTGGCCGACCTGGTGATCGTCGAAGGCGCCGGCAGCCCGGCCGAAGTGAACCTGCGGGCCAATGACATCGCCAACATGGGCTTCGCCCGCGCGGCGAATGTCCCCGTGGTCCTGGCCGGCGACATCGACCGGGGCGGCGTGATCGCCCAGATCGTCGGCACCCAGGCGGTCCTCGAGGCGGACGATGCCGCCCTGGTGCGCGGCTTCCTGATCAACAAGTTCCGCGGCGATCCCGCCCTGTTCGACGACGGCTACCGGCTGATCGAGGCGCGCACGGGCTGGCGCGGCTTCGGCGTGCTGCCGTTCTTTCCCGATGCGGCGCGCCTGCCCGCGGAAGACGCCCTCGATCTCACCCCCAGCGGCGGCGCCGGCGGCTTTCGCGTCGCCTGCCTGGCGCTGTCGCGGATCGCCAATTTCGACGATCTCGATCCCCTGAAGCTGGAACCGGGCGTGTCGCTGCGCATGATTCTGCCGGGCCAGGCGATCCCGGGCGACTGTGACCTCGTGATCATTCCCGGCACCAAGTCGACCCGGGGCGATCTCGATTTCCTCCGGCGTCAGGGCTGGGACGTCGATATCGCCGCCCACGTCCGCCGCGGCGGACGCCTGCTCGGCATTTGCGGCGGTTATCAGATGCTGGGCCGGACGGTGGCCGATCTGGGCGGCATCGAGGGGCCGGCGGGCGAGACGGCGGGCCTCGGTCTGCTCGACGTCGCGACGGCGATGACCGGCGACAAGCGCCTGACCCGCACCAGGGCCGTCCATGCCGCGACCGGCACCGCCCTGGAAGGCTATGAAATCCACATCGGCCGGACCGAGGGACCGGACCGGTCAAGGCCCTTCGCGCATATCGATGGCACGCCGGAAGGCGCCGTCTCGGCCGACGGGCGGATCATGGGCAGTTACCTGCACGGCATCTTCGCGGGCGACGAATTCCGTCGTGCCTTTCTGGCCGGCCTCGGCGTCACGCCCGGCGTTCTGTCCCATGGTGCGTCGGTGGAAGCGGCGCTGGACGGCCTGGCCGACCATATGGAGCGCCACCTCGACGTCGCCGGCCTGCTGGCGCTGGCCGGGGCCTGACGGACCGCGCCGGGGCCAGGCGCTCAGACGTTGGCGAGATAGAGCTTGGCGGCGCCTTCCTTGAGGATCGCCACGATCTCTTCCTGACGCATCACGATGATGTTGCGCAGGACCGCGATGGCCCGTGCCTGATCGCGCTCGCCGAGTACGGTGAGCAGTTCGAGGTGGCGGTGATAGCTCGCCTCGTGCTCGTCGCCGCCCTGCGTGTCGGCCCAGCGGATGAAGTGAATGCGGGCGTTGACGCTGCGCAGCGCATTGACCAATTCGTCGTTGTGGCCGAGGGCGGTGACGCGTTCGTGGAACTGCTCGTCGTTGGCGATCCGCTCCGCCCTGGTGACGGTGGCGCGGCGGGCGAAGGCATCCTTCCAGAAGGCGGTGACCTCGGCGATCTCGGCGTCCGTGGCGCGTTCGACCGCCAGTTTCACCCCCTCGGTCTCCAGCATGACGCGGAACTCGTAGAGGTTCACGATCTCCTGGACGTCGATCTTCGGCCGGTAGAAGCCGATCGACGGCTCGAAGCGGAGCAGCCGCTCGACCGCCAGGCGGTTCAGCGCTTCGCGGAGCGGCGTGCGGCTGACGTTGAAGCGGGCCGCCAGTTCGACCTCGTTCAGGCGTTCGTTCGGCTTGATCTCATAGTTGAGGATCAGGCCGCGCAGGGAATCATAGGTCCTTGTGACGGCGGTACCTTCCCGCTTGTCGGCACCGGCTGCCGCCCGGCCCCGGCGGGTCGAACCGGGAGGGAGATCGGGGGCGTTTTCGGGCGGAATGTCGGTGACGGCGGGGCGTTTTGCTGCGGTCATGCGTTTCGCATCCTTGTTCGCGCCGGTGATGGCACGCGGCACCGCCTGTGTCAAACCGTTCGACACCCCTGTATTCAGGCCGTCACCCTCATGTCCCGACCTCGCGCAGGGGGGCTGCCGGCTGGGCCAGGCGGGCCAGCAGGCGGCTGCGTTCGGCCGCGGCAGCAGTGACCGCGGCCTGTTTCACCGGGCCGAAGCCGCGGATCTTCTCCGGCAGGGCGGCCAGGGCCACCACGGTCCGGTAATTCTCCCCGCCGAGCTGCGGCAACAGGTCGCCGATCATGGCCACATAGTCCGCGATTAGGCGGCGTTCCATGCGCCGCTCCGCCGTCTTGCCGAAGGGATCGGCCCAAGTCCCGCGCAGCCCCTTGCCTTTGGCGAGCAGGCGGAACAGGGGCAGCACCCAGGGACCGAACGTCATCTTGCGCGGCCGCCCGCTGACCGGATCGTGCCGGGCCAGCAGGGGCGGCGCCAGATGGAAGCGAAGGCGGAGACCGTCACCCTCGAAAGTCTCGGTCAATTGGCGGGCGAAGGCGCCGTCGGTGAACAGGCGCGCGACCTCATATTCGTCCTTATAGGCCATCAGGCGGAACAGGTTGCGGGCGACCGTGCGGCTGAGTTCGTCCCGCCCCGCCGGTTCCGCGTTGTGCACCGTCTCGACGAAGTGGCGATAGCGGGCGGCATAGCCGGCGTTCTGGTAGGCGGTCAGGAATTCGGCATGGCGCGCCACCAGGGCGTCCAGACTTTCCGCCTCTGCCGCCGGGGCGGGTCTGGCACCGGCAAGGGCGGCGACGCCCGCAGGGTCGACAGCGGCGCGGCGGCCCCAATCGAAAGCGGCCTTGTTCATCGCCACCGCCTCGCCGTTCACCTCGATCGCCTGCATCAGCGAAGCGTAGGCCAGCGGCACCGCCCCCACCTGCCAGGCGAGGCCGAGCAGGAAGAGATTGGCGCCGATCGTATTGCCGAGCAGGGCCAGGGCCAGCCGATTGGCATCGACGAAACGGCAGGCGTCGCTGCCTGCGGCCACGGTCAGCGCCTTCTTCACCCGCTCGACCGGCAGGGAGAAATCGGCGTCGCGGGTGAAATCGCCCGGCAGCACTTCCGCCGTGTTGATCACCACGCGGCTCCGGCCGCGCTCCAGGGCTGCCAGCGCCTTGGCCGTGCCGGCCACCGCGATATCGCCGCCGAGCAGCAGGTCGGCGCCGCCGGCGCCGATGCGGATCGCCGTGATGTCGGCCGGCGTCGCCGCCAGGCGGATGTGGGAATAGACGGCGCCGCCCTTCTGGGCGAGGCCGGCCATGTCGATCACGCCGAAGCCCTTGCCCTCGAGATGGGCCGCCATCGACAGGATGGCGCCGACCGTGACCACCCCGGTGCCGCCGACCCCGGTGACCAGGATATTATAGGTGCCGTCGATCGCCGGCAGCACGGGGGCCGGCGGTTCAGGCAGTTCGCCCGTGGTGGCGGCCGGCTTCGGCTTCCGCAGGCTCGCGCCCGAGACCGAGACGAAGGAGGGGCAGAAACCCTCGACGCAGGAGAAATCCTTGTTGCAGGACGATTGGTCGATCCGGCGCTTGCGGCCGAGCGGCGTTTCCACCGGCTGCACCGCGACGCAATTCGACTGCACGCCGCAATCGCCGCAGCCTTCGCACACCTGCTCGTTGATGATCACGCGGCGGTCGGGATCGGGGAAAGTGCCGCGCTTGCGCCTGCGGCGCTTCTCGGCGGCGCAGGTCTGGTCGTAGATCACCACGGTGACGCCGGGCACCTTGGCCAGCTCGGCCTCGACCGGGATCAGTTCGCTGCGGTGATGCACTTTGGTGCCGGCGGGCCAGACGGTGCCGGGGGGATATTTCTCCGGCTCGTCGGTCACCACGGCGATACGGGCAACGCCTTCGGCCGCCACCTGGGCGGCGATCTTCTGCACGCTCAGGCCGCCGTCATGGGGCTGGCCGCCGGTCATGGCGACGGCGTCGTTGAACAGGATCTTGTAGGTGATATTGACCCCGGCACCAACGGCGAAGCGGATCGCCAGGGAACCGGAATGGTTATAGGTGCCGTCGCCCAGGTTCTGGAACATGTGGCGGCGTGTCGAGAAATTCGCCTCGCCGACCCAGCTCGCCCCTTCGCCGCCCATCTGGACATAGCCTTCGGTCGAGCGGTCCATCCATTGCGCCATGTAATGGCAGCCGATGCCGGCATAGCCGCGCGCGCCCTCGGGCAGGCGGGTCGAGGTGTTGTGCGGGCAGCCGGCGCAGAAATAGGGCGTGCGGCTGCTGACATCGCCCGCCTCGGCCAGGCGCTGCTGGGCCTGTTCGATCGCCGCCAACCGATTGGCCAGGGCACCCGTGCCGGCACCGAGCCGGCGGCCGATGGCGATCGCCACCTCGTTCACGTCGAGCGCGCCATGGGCGGGGAAGAGCAGGGCGCCCGTCTCGTCGTGCTTGCCGACGATCAGGGGCGCACCGTCCCGGCCATAGAGGATGTCGCGCATCTGGCCTTCGATCAGGCCGCGCTTTTCCTCGACCACGATGACGAGATCGAGGCCGAGGGCGAAGGTGGCGATGCCCTGCGGCTCCAGCGGCCAGACCACGCCCACCTTGTAGAGCGCGAGGCCGAGGTTGTCCGCCGCCGCCTCGTCGATGCCGAGGTCCTGCAGGGCCTGACGCACGTCGAGATAGCTCTTGCCCGCGGTGACGACGCCGATGCGCGGACGTTCGCCACCGCGGAAGATCACCCGGTCGAGGCCATTCGCCCGGGTGAAGGCTTCGACCGCCGGGCGTTTCGCTTCGTGCAGCCGCTCTTCCATGGCCAGGAAACCGTCGCGCGGGCGGATGCCCAGGCCGCCCTCGGGCAGCGCCACGTCGTCGGGCAGGCGGATCGCCACCCGTTCCATGCGGCCATCGACCGCGACGGTCGATTCGACCGTGTCCTTCACGCATTTGAGCCCGACCCAGCAGCCCGAATAGCGCGACAGGGCAAAGCCCTGGAGGCCGAAATCCAATATTTCCTGCACACCCGCGGGCGAGAGGATCGGCATCATGGCATCGACCAGGGCGAATTCGCTCTGATGCGCGGTGGTCGAGGATTCGGCGACGTGGTCGTCGCCGAGCAGGGCGAGCACGCCGCCCTTGGGGTCGGTGCCGGCCAGATTGGCGTGACGGAACACGTCCCCCGTGCGGTCGACCCCGGGACCCTTGCCGTACCAGACGGCGAAGACGCCGTCGACCCGGCCTTCGCCCCGCATGGTCGCCTGCTGGGTGCCCCAGATCGCGGTCGCCGCCAGGTCTTCGTTCAGGCCGGGCTGGAAGCGGATGTCGGAAGCCGCCAGGACCTTGCCCGCCCGGGTGAACTGGGTATCGACCCCGCCAAGGGGCGAGCCCCGATAGCCGGAGACGAATCCCGCGGTGGCGAGGCCCGCACGGCGGTCGCGCTCGCGCTGCATCAGGCACAGGCGCACCAGCGCCTGCGTCCCGGTCAGATAGACCTGGTGCTTCGCCAGGTCGTATTTGTCGTCGAGCGATATTTGTGTCGCCGTGCGTTCCATCCCCAACCCCTTTTGCCCTTATCAGCGGGCGGCGACGACCTGGATCTCGACCGTGAAGTCCGGTGCCGCCAGTTTCGATTCGACGCAGGCCCGCGCCGCCGTGTGACCGGCCGGGACCCAGCCATCATAGACGGCGTTCATCTCGGCGAAAGTCGCGATGTCGGCCAGCCAGATGGTCACCGACAGGATCTTCGTCTTGTCCGTGCCGGCGCGGGCGAGCAGGGAATCGATCCGGCCCAGGATGTCGGTGGTCTGCGCCGTGACCGACTGGCCGGGGGCGCCCAGCGCCACCTGGCCGGCCAGATAGACGGTATCGCCGTGGATCACGGCCTGGCTCATGCGCGGGCCCATGTCGAGCCGTTCGATGGCAGTCATTCTCTTCTCCTCGGTGGAAACTTCAGACGGCGGCGCCGCCCAGATAGAGCTGGCGAACCTGATCGTCCGCCAGCACGGATGCGGCCGGCCCCTCGAGGGCGACCTGGCCCAAGACGAGGACATAGGCCCGGTCGGAAATCGCCAACGCTTCGGTCGCGTTCTGCTCGACCAGCAGGACGGAGATGCCGAGCTTGCGCACGATCTCGCGTACGGCGAGGAAGACTTCGTGCAGCATCAGGGGCGACAGGCCGGCCGAAGGCTCGTCCAGCAGGACGTAGCGGGGCGAGGGCATCAAGGCGCGGGCCAGCGCCAGCACTTGGCGTTCGCCGCCCGACAGCGTATAGGCCTTCTCGCGCCATTTCCGCTTCAGCAGGGGATAGGCCTCGATCAGCTCTTCCATGCGCCGGTGCCGTGCGGCCGAGGGCATGAAGCTGCCGCCGAGATCGAGATTTTCCGAGACCGTGAGGGCGCCGAAGACATTGTTCGACTGCGGCACGATGGCGATGCCGTTCTTGCGCACCCGCTGGTCGATCGGGCGGGCCTGTACCGCCTCGCCGTCGATGGTGACCGTGCCGGTATGGGGCAGCAGGTAACCGGCCGCGACCTTGAGGCTGGTCGACTTGCCGGAACCGTTGGGGCCGATGATGGTGACGATCTCGCCCGGCGTCGCCGTCAGGCTGAGGCCGCGCAGGATGTCCACCCCGGGAACGTAACCGGCGGCGATGCCGCTCAATTCCAGCGCCATGGTCAGGCCTCCGCCGTGCGCAGCAGGGTTTCGGACGCCGCCGGCCGCGTTTCGCGTTTGCCGAGATAGGCTTCGACCACCCGTTCGTTCTCCATCAGGTGTTCGGGCTTGCAGTCGGCGATCAGCACGCCGCGGTCGAGCACGACGCAGCGGTCGCACAGCCGGCCGATGAAGCCCATGTCGTGTTCGACGACGACGAGGGTCACGCCCTGCCGGCGGATTTCCTGCAAGGTCTCGACCAGGCGAAGGCGGAGCGTCGGGTTGACCCCCGCCGTCGGCTCGTCGAGCAGCAGAAGGCGGGCGCCGCCCAGGATCGCGGCCCCCAGCGCCAGCAACTTCTGCTGGCCGCCGGAAATGCCCGAGGCCGGCTGATGGGCGACGCGGGTCAACTCCAGATGCTCCAGCATCTCGAAGGCGCGTTTCCGGGCGCTCCGCGCTTCGGCGCGGGCACTGCCGGGCCAGGCGAAGAGGCGGGTGCCGGCCGGCTGGTCGACCGCGGTCAACAACAGCTCGGCGCAGGACATTTTCTCGGGCATCCGGGGCAGCTGGAAGGTGCGCCGGATACCCAGGCGGGCGATCGCCTCGGGCGCCAGGCCGCCGATTTCCCGCCCGTCGTAGCGGATGCGGCCGGCGGAGGGACGCAGGAAACCCGACAGGATATTGAGCAGGGTGGTCTTGCCCGAGCCGTTCGGCCCCAGCAGGCCGACGATCTCGCCCGCCTCGACCCTGAGATTGACGTCCGACAGCACTTCGAGGCCGCCGAAATGCTTGGCGATGGCTTCAGTCTTCAGCATCGATCTTGCGCAGCCTCTCGGGCAGCAGCCCTTCGGGTCGGATCATCAGGAAGGCGAGCAGCAGCACGCCGACGATCAGCATGCGGAGCGCGCCCGCGAGTTCGGAGGGAAGGCCGAGCCCGTCCTTCAGGAACAGGGCGCCGACGAAGATGAACTGGACGACGAAGGCGCCCAACACGGCGCCGCGGTTGTTACCGACGCCGCCGATGATCACCATGGTCCACAGCATGAAGGTGCCGAAGGAAACGAGATCGCCCGGGCTTATATAGGCGATGTAGGAGGTCGCCAGCGCGCCCCCGAAGGCGGCGATCGCAGCGGCGACGGCCATCGCCTTCACCTTGTAACGCACGATGTCGTGGCCGAAGGAGACGGCGAGGTCCGGCTGCTCCCGCATCAGGCGGAGGATACGGCCGAACTGCCGCTCGGTCAGGCCACGCGCCAGGGCCCAGGCGAGCACGAGGCCGGCCAGGGCGACGCCCAGCATGGCCCAGGTCGCCGCCGGTTCCTTGAGGCCGGGGAAGAGCGAGAGCTCGCCACCGATGCCGCCGGCCCCGCCGGTCGCCCAGCCCTCGTTGATCAGCACGATGCGGAAGATCTCGGCGATGCCGAGGGTGGCGATGGCCCAATATTCCGCCTTCAGGTTCCGGCCCAGCCGGCCGATGGCGGCGCCCGCCCCGGCCGCCAGCAGGACCCCGAGGGGAATGCCGGCGATGGGCGGCAGGCCGGCGCTCGCCGCCATGGCGACGGCATAGCCGCCGATGCCGAAGAAGGCGATCTGGCCGAAGTTCATCAGGCCCGCGACGCCGATCTGCAGGTTCAGGCTGGCCGCCGCGATGCCATAGGTGGCGGCGATGATGAGGACATGGACGATGAAATCAGACACGGGCGCTCTCCCTGAAGAAGAGACCGTTCGGCCGGACGATCAGGGTCAGCACCAGAAGACAGAAGCCGGCGGCCGGACCATAGGCGAGCGGGACGTAGAGGAAGTCGTCCCCGGTCAGGAAGCCGAAGTTGAGATTGGTCACCAGCGTTTCGACCACGGCGAGTGCCAGGCAGCCGAAGACGGCGCCGACCGGGCTGCCGAGCCCGCCCACGATGGCCGCGGCGAAGACCGGCAACAGCAGGTCCTGCCCCAGGTTGAAATGAACCTGGCTGCCGACCGCGAGCAAGACGCCGCCCAAGGCTGCGAAGGCACCGCCCAGGAAGCCGATGGCATCGACCACGCGGTTTGAATCGATGCCGCAGGCCCGGGCCAGTTCGGGCTGGGTCGCCACCGCCCGCATCGCCCGGCCGAGCCCGGTCTTGTAGAGGACGATCAGGAAGCCCAGGACGAAGACGGCGGTAACCGACAGGATCACCACCTGGGTCATCGTGATGGCGGCGCCGAGCACCATCATCGGTGTTTCGATCGGCAGGTCGAAGCGGGTCGAACGGGTGCCGGCGATCGCCTGGATGAGTGAACGCACGATGATCGCGGCGGCGAGCGAGCCGATCATGGCGATCACCGGCGAGACCTTGAGCAAAGGCGCGAAGGCCAGCCGATGCAGGGCAACGGCGAAGCCCCCGGTGATCACCGAGGCGGCGAGCGCCGCGGCCCACAGCGGCAGGCCGAAACCGGCGAAGAGCAGGCCCAGGAAGGCGCCGACCGTGGCATATTCCGTCTGCGCCAGGTTCGGGAAACGAACCAGGGCATAGACGGTGCTGAGGCCGAGCGTGACGAGCATCAGGTCGCCCGCGCGGAGCAGGGCGTCGATGACGAACTGCATGGCTGCTCTCTCCGGTTTCGGTCGCGTCGCGTTACAGGTTGACCAGGGCGCCGTCCTTGACGGTGACCAGCAGATATTCCTGTTGCGAGCGTTCGCCGTCGGCGTCGAGCTTGATCGGCCCGGTGGCGCCGTCATAGTCGATGCCATGGGCGGCCTTGAGGATCGCCGCCGCATCGGTGCTGCCGGCGGCATTGACCGCCTGGGCCGCCAGGCTCACGGCATCGTAGAGATAGCCGTTGAAGGCCGAGCGGAAGGCTTCGCCGTATTTCTTGGTATAGGCGTCCTGGTACCAGGCGCTGTTCGGGCCGATGAAATTGACCTCGGCGCCGAGCTGGCCTTCGACCGTCTCCTTGGGCGCATCGCTGATACACATGGAGAGATAGATGCCGAACCAGGGCGTCTTCTTCTGGCCCAGTTCGAAGGCTTCGCGATTGATGATCGCGGCTTCCTGGCCATAAGCAGAATAGACATAGATGTCGGGCGCGAACTTGGCGACCTGCTGCAACTCGCGGCGATAGGTCGACTGGCCTTCGGTATAGAGCAGGGTATGCACGACACTGCCGCCGGCGGCCGTGAAGGCCTTGGCGAATTCGCCGCTCATGCTCTCGCCGTAAGCGTTGTTGGGCAGGATCACCGCCGCCTTCTTGTAACCCTTGGCAATCAGGGCCTTGGCGGCGAATTTCGACATCACGTCGTCGAGCCCGATCACCGAGAAGGCGAGGCCGCCACCGGCTTTGCGCAGCTTGACCGAGGAGGAGCCGCAGTTGATGTGGACGACGCCGGCCTTTTCCATCGCCTGGCGCAGCGGCACGGTGATACCCGACGAATATTCGCCCATGACGACCTTGGCGCCGTCGATCGAGACCAGTTTCTTGGCGGCGTCGAGGGCGGTCTGGGCATTGCCCGCCGAATCCTCGACCAAGACCTTGAGCGGCTTGCCCAGCACGCCGCCGGCCGCGTTGATCTTCTCGACCGCGAGCTCGATGCCGCGGCGCTGGTCCTCGCCGATCGAGGCGCTGGCCCCGGTCAGCGGCAGCACGGCGCCGAAGACGACGCCTTCGTCGGCGGCGAAGGCACGGCGGCCCCCCAACGCGGCGGCCAGGCTGCCGACGGCGACGGTGGCCATGAAGTGACGGCGGTTCAACCCATTCATCGCAAGCTCTCCCTTTCAGTCCCCAGTTGCACGCTGAAAAACGCTGGTGATCACACCGGTGCCGGCAATTCGAACAGACGGCCGACCCCCGGAATGACGTCGCCGACCCCGGCGAGACGCAGGCAGTGCCAGGCCAGGGCGTGGTCGCTGGCGGTCACCGGCAGGCCGGTGGCGGCTTCGATCTCGGCCGCCTTGTCGGCGAGGCGCAGGCTGGTGCAGGAAATGAAGATCGCGTCGAGCTCGGCCTTGTCGGCCATGGCGGCGATGCCGTCGGCGATGGAACGGGGCGAGATGCGCGCGGCCTCCCGGTCGTCCAGCTTCTCGAAGGAGCCGAAGGCGGCGACCTCCACCCCCTTGTCCTCCAGGAAGCGGCGCACGATCTCGTTGACCGGCTTCGCGTAGGGCGTGACGACGCCGATGCGGCGCGCGCCGAAGGCTTTGAAGGCGGCCAGCGCCGCGGTGATCGGCGTCGTGCAGCGAATGCCCGGCCGGGCCTTGCGGATCTCGTCGAAGATCACTTCTTCGCCGAGGGTCATGGTCGCCGAGGTACAGCCGAAGCCGACCACGTCGAGATCGAGACCCGGCAGGATCAGCTCGGTCGCGGGCGTGATGCGGTCGCGGATGGCGCGCAGCGTGTCCGGCGTGATATCCGCGTCGTTATAGACGCGGGTGGCGTAGAGGCCGATGCCGTCCAGCGGCAGCAGGCGGCGGAACTCATATTCCATGGTCTGGTCGGTCGCCAGCACCAGGAGGCCGATGGCCGCCCTGGCGGCGATGCCGCCGTCCAATTCGCAGGGCAACAGGCCGAGATCGAGACATTCGCTCATCGAAATCTCCTCAGGCGACGATTTCATCGATCGGCAGGGCCGGCTTCCGTCCTGCGATCAGGTCGGCCAGGATGCGGGCCGAGCCGTGCGACATGGTCCAGCCGATATGGCCGTGACCGGTGTCGTACCAGAGGTTCCGGTGCTTCTTCCGGCCGATGATGGGCAGGTTGGTGGGCGTCATGGGACGCAGCCCGGCCCACATCTCCGCCTCGTCGTAGAGGGCGCCCTGGGGATAGAGTTCGCGCGCGACGCCGGCCATGAAGGCGAAGTCCTTCGGCTTGTGGCTGGTGTCGTAGCCGGCGAATTCGGCCGTCGCGGTGACCCGCATGGAGCCGCCGAAGCGCGAGATGGCGACCAGATTTTCTTCGTCGACCGAACCGATGGTGGGCGGCTGGGGCTGCTCGCCGATCGGAATGGTCAGGGAATAGCCTTTGATCGGATAGATCGGCAGGTCGACGCCGACCTGCCGTGCCAGCGCGGCACTGCCATTGCCCAGTGCCATGACATAGGCATCGGCCTTGATCGTGCCCTTACTGGTGCGGACGCCGGTGATCTCGTCGCCGGCCGCCTCGATCGCTTCGATCCGTTCGCCCAGGCGGAATTCGGCGCCGCCACCCCGGCACAGCTTTGCCATCTCGCGGGTGAAGGCGGGGCAGGAGCCGGTCTCGTCGGTCGGGCAATAGATGCCGCCGGCAATCTTCTCCTTGACCGCGGCGAGCGAGGGTTCGAGGGCGATCACGCCTTCCCGGTCCAGCACTTCGATCTTCTGGCCGTCGTCGGCCAGGATCTTCATATGGGCGATGCCGGTCTCGAGCTTGGCGGCCTGGCGGTAGAAATAGAGGATGCCGCGATCGATCCGGTCATAGGCGATCGGCACTTCGGCCAGGGTCTGCTTCAGCACGGCCTGTGAATAAGAGGCCAGACGATGTTTGCGGATCGTATTGTATTCAGATCTGCTTTTCGTGCACTGGGCCAGGAACTTCAGCGACCAGGTCCAGAGCCGCGGGTCGAGCGAAGGCGTGAAGCGGAGCGCCTGATTGCGGGCGAAAAGCGACTTCAGCAGGGTGAGGGGGGCCGAAGGCGAGGACCAGGTGAAGGAATGGCCGGGCGCCACCATGCCGGCATTGCCCCAACTGGTGTCTTCGGCCACGCCGGAATGCTGTTCGACCAGGGTCACCCGATGGCCGTCCTTCAGCAGTTCCCAGGCCGCCGTGACTCCGACGACGCCACCCCCCAACACCAGGACATGCATTCGATCGACCTCGGGCAAGTATGAATGTCATTCTGTAGACAGTAATGCATTTGGAAAAAATCGCGTCAACAAATTCGTATCGGGAGGAAACGGCACTGCCGCCTCCTCCCGCCGGGTGAGGTCGTGGAAAGGACGTTAGGGAGCCGCTGGGGGCTCGTCCGCCGAAAGGGCCTCGGCCACGATCGAAAGGGGGACCGGCCGGGCCGGGAAGCGCGACGGATTGGCGCCGAAGGCGGCGGGATCGATGCCCGCCTTGGCGCAGAGATGCAGGCCCAGGCCGAAGCCGCACTGGCGGCCCTGACAGGGGCCCATGCCGGCCCGGGTCCAGAGCTTGATGCCGGCGGCGTCCCGCGCCCCCTCCGCGAGCGCCGAGTCGACGTCGCCGGCGCTGACCTCTTCGCAGCGGCAGAGCAGGGTTTCGGCGTCGGCGAGGCTGCCGAGGGCGGCATAGGGCAGGCGATAGGCCCGGCGCAGCATGAGGGCGAAATCGAGCGCGTGTTCGAAGGCCGTCAGGTCTCCCTCGGACGCCGGACGCCCGGCATGACGGGCGGCGGACAACCCGGCGATACGCCCGCCCGCCAGCGCCGGCCGCGCCCCGGCGACGCCGGTGACCTCGCCCGCGGCGAAGACGCCGGTCACCGTGGTCGCCCCGCTCGCCCGGTCGACGCGGACATGGTGACCACCGGCGTCCTGGTCGAAATCGATGGCGCAGCCGAACAGCCGTGCCACCTCGACCTGGGGCCGGAAACCCTGGCCGATGAGCAGGGCGTCGACGCCCTCGATGGTCTCGGCCTTTGCCGTCAGCGGTAATCCATCGGATCCCAAGGGCGCGATGGTGACGCGCTCGACCCGCCCGTCGCCGCCGGCCGCGGTCACCAATCGGCCGAAGCGAAAGCGTGAGGCGAGGGGGGCCACGGGGGCGAGCAGCCGCGCTGCTTCGGCCCAGCGGCCTGGGTGGCGGGCGATGCCGGCGAGCAGGCGGGCGGGCGAGGGGGCGGCCTCGACGATCCGCAGCACGTCGCAACCGGCGGCGCGAAGCTGGCCGGCGACGACCATGAGGAAGGGGCCGGAGCCGGCCAGCACGACGCGCCGGCCGGGCAAGGTGCCGTGCAGCTTGACCAGGCGCTGGGCGGCGCCCGGCGTCATCACGCCGGGCAGGGTCCAACCCGGGAAGGGGGCGACGCGGTCATGGGCGCCGGTCGCCAGCACCACGGCACGGGGCCGCAGCGTCAGGGCCCGCCCGCCCGCCCCCGCGAAGATCACCGGATCGCCATAGGCGCCGAAGACTTCCGCCTCGCCGTGAATGATCACGCCCGCCGCCCGCACCCGCTCGATCAGGGCGGCACCTTCGCGGATCTGGCGTTTCGCCGGGCCATGGGCGCCCGCCGCCGGCTGCATGAAATATTGCCCGCCCGGCCGCTCGAACAGGTCGAGCAGATGGACTGTCGCCCCCGCCTCCCGCGCCGCCAGGGCCGCGGAAAGCCCGGCCGGCCCGCCGCCGACGACGCAGACGTCGCCCGCGATCCGTTCGGCGCTCATGGCCGGCCTCCCGTCCGCGAGACCCGCATACCGGCGCGGATGGCGGTCAGGCAGGCCCGCACCGGTGCGCCGTCGACCAGCACGACGCAGTCGAAACAGGAACCCATGCCGCAGAACAGGCCGCGCGGCGCGCCGCTCTCGGTCACCCGCAGCCGGCCGTGGCCCAGGCGATGCAGCAGGGCGCCCAGGTTGGCACCTTCCTCCGCCGTGATCGGCTGGCCGTCGAGCAGGAGGGAGACCATGCTCATGCCGGCACCTCAGCCGTGAAACGCCCGGGATCATAGGGGCCGGCGTCGATCGCACAGGTCTCACCCGCGATGCCGGCGGCGATCACGTCGCCGATCACCGGCGCCCGGCAGAAGCCGGTGCCATTGTCACCCGCCGCGACCCAGAGGCCGGCGGGACCGACCGGGCCGACGATGAAACGATCGTCCGGCGTCACCGCCTCGTAGCGCACCCAGGAGCGCAGCAACTCGACCCCCGCCAGGGCCGGGAACAGCCGGGTCAGGGTGGCGATCGAATCGAGCACGAAGCGGCGGTCGACTTCCGGCACATGGTGCTGCGCACCGGGAGCGGACAGGCCGCCGGCCAGCACCGTGTTGAACAGGACCTGCCCGGCTTCCGACTGCTGGATCTGGGTATAGCCGGCATCGACCCCGCCATGGTCCGATTTGCAGCCGCCGACCACGCCCCGGATGGTGGGCGGCTGGCGCACCGTCGCCAGGCATTGGGCACGGCGCGGCAGGATCGGCAGATCGACGCCGAGGCCGGCGACCAGTTCCGCCGTCCAGGGTCCGCCGGCCACCACCACGGCGTCGGCCGCGATCCGCCCTTGCGGCGTGACGACTCCCGTCACGCGGTCCCCGGCGGTCTCGATCGCCTCGACCGGGCAATGGCCGCGGTACCGCGCACCGGCGGTCCCCGCCGCCTTCAGCAGGCAGCGCACGGCGAGGAAAGGATTGACCAGGGCATCGCTCGGCGACCAGCTCGCCGCCACCAGGGGGCCGGTCAGCGCCGGCTCGATCGCGCGCAAGCGCTCGCGGCTCAAGAGTTCGGGGGCGAGGCCGGCCGCGCGCTCGAAGGCGATCCATTTCTCGGCAACGGCGATGTCGGCCTCGTGGTCGATGAAACGAATCTGGCCGCAGCGCCGGTAGTGAAAGGCGCCGGCAAAGCGGGCATCCCACTCGGCCCAGCGCCTTGTCGCCCAGATCAACTGCCCGATTTCAATCTCTGAACTCATATGGGTGCCGAGGCAGGCCAGGCTGGCGCCGGAAACCGCCGTCCCGGCCGAAGCGCGGTCGAGCACGGTGACGGCGAAGCCTCGCTCCGCCAGCATCAAGGCCGTGGCCGCGCCGGAGATACCGGCGCCCGCGACGACGATGTGACCCTTCACGCCCAAGGCATCGCCTTCAAGTCGGCCGGTGCCGCCTGCCAGTAGCGGCGCACCGCGAGAATGTCGGGATCGAGGTTCCCGCCATGTCCCTCGACCTCCTGCACGGCATCGATGGCGCGGCGCATATGGTCGCGGTGGGGCACGGCGAAACCCTCGGACAGGGCGGGGCCGCAAGCGGCCAGTTCGCGCATGTGTTCGAGCTGGCGGCGATGTTCTTCGGCGCTCATCTCAGGCCGGACCTGGGAGCAGACGGCGACCGCCCGCTCGGGATCGGTGAACGCGAGCTGCCAGCCCTCGAGGCAGACCTCGACCAGATCCTGGACCAGGCTCTCTTCCGCCGCCATCAGGTCGCGCCGGGCGATCAATCCGTCCTTCAGCAACTCGGCGCCCCAATCGGCCGGGCGGAACAGGCGGACGGCGTCGAGGGGCAGCCCATGGGCCTCCATCTCGTGCAATTCGTGATAGATCGTCATCTGGGCGCAGTCGGCGGCACCCGAGACGAAGGCGCCGACCGTGTCGCCGGTCGGCAGGCGCTTCACGCGGGCCTGATCGGCGCCCGCCTTCAGCAACATCCAGCGCAGTTCCAGGTCCTCCCCGCTCGGCCAGATCGCCGCGGTGCGACCTTCGAGATCGCGCGGGTGATGGATGGCGGAATCCTTCCGCACCGGGTAGACGAGCGGGCTCGCCTGCTGCACCGCCATCAGGAAGGCGAGGCGTTCCGGCGCCTCGCTCTCCACCAGATGCGCGGGGCTGGCGATGGCGAAATCGCAGGCCCCGCGCAACAGGGCCTTCATGCCGGCTTCCGCGAAGTCGATCGGCTGGCAGCGGAGCGTGAAGCCCCGCCGCGCCGCCAGCCCTGCGTGCTCGGCCAGGAGATAGCCGGCGAACTGGGCCTGGGGGCGCCACAGCAGGCGCAGGGTGACGTCGCGGGTCATAGGCGTCCTTACTTCGCCGGGCAGGCGATCTTCTTGTAGGCGTCCGGCGCCTTCTCCCAGAAGGCGTTGGTGTAACCGTCTTCGAGCTTGATCGGCTTGTCGATCTGCTTGGTGTCGATCAGCACCTTCTCGATCACCGGCCAGGTGGCGGGATCGGTCATGCCGAAATGGCCCTGCAGGGTCGGGCCGGCACACATCATGTCGCCCATCGCCTTGATCTGGGCGACCTGGCTCTCCTCGGTCAGTTCGGCATTGTATTTGACCACGATCTTGGCCGCGGCCACGGGATCGGCCAGGGCTTCCTGCCAGCCGCGCAGCGTGGCGTTGACCATGCCCTGGACTTTCTCGGGATGGTTCTTGATCGTGTCTTCGCGGGCGAAGATGCCGGTGTTGACCATGGCGACGCCGTAGTCGCCGGGCTCCAGGAAGACGAGGTCGGACGGCTTGTAACCCGCGGCGTAGACGAGCTGCAGCTCGTTGTATCGGGTGACCTGCATCACCTCGTATTGCTTGTTCAACCAGGCCACGATGTCGAAGCCCTGGGGAATGATCTTCACCGTGGTCGGGTCGACCTTGGCTGCCGCCAGCATGGCCATGAATTCATGCTCGTCGCCGCCGAACCACAGGCCGACGGAATGGCCCGGCATGTCCTCGACCCGTTTGATGCCGGTTTCCTTCCGGGCGATATAGGTGCTGGCGCTCTTCTGGCCGAGCTGGAGCACGGTGACCAGCGGCACGCCGTTGGCGCGGGCCGCGATCACCTGGTTGGGATGGCCGATGCCGAAAGTATTGGAGCCCTGGGCCACCGTGATCGTCGGCTTCAGGTCGGGGCCAGCGGGTTCGAGCTTCATGTCGAGCCCTTCGGCTTTGTAATAGCCCTTCTCGAGCGCCAGGATGGGGCCGGCGAACTGGCCCTGCATCACCCATTCGAGGCGCATCGATGATTCCTCGGCCCGGGCGGCGCCCGTGAGCAGCGCCAGCGACGCGGCGGCTGCCATGATCGTCTTCAAAGTCTTCATGAACCCCAAGCCTCCTGTTGCAGATGTGGTTACTTCACCTCGCGCATCGAGCTGTGCCACGGGATGACCAGGCGTTCGGCGGCAGCGACGAGCACGAAGAGCAGGATGCCGAGCAGGGCGGAGGCCAGCATGGCCGCCCACAGCCTCGGCATGTTCAGGGTCCGGTAAGCGGTCATGATCACGAAGCCGAGGCCCCGGTCCGCCTGGACGAATTCGGCGACGATGGCGCCGATGACGCTGAAGGTCACATTGAGCTTCAGGCCGACGAAGATATAGGGCATGGCGCTCGGCACGCGCATCTTGAAGAAGCGCTGCAGGGGCGTCGCCGCGGCGACATGGAACACTTCCATCACCGTGCGGTCATAGGACTGCAGGCCCTTCATCATGTTGAGGGCGAGCGGGAAGAAGGACAGGAAGGCGGTGACCGCCACCTTGGAGCCGATGCCGGCGCCGAACCACAGCATGATGATGGGGGCGACCGCGACCACCGGAATGGTGTTCGAAGCGATCACATAGGGCATCAGGCTTCGCGCCACGAAGCGCGAATAGGCGAAGACGATGCCGAGCATGGCCCCCAGCGCCGAGCCGATGACGAAGCCGGCGAGCGATTCGAAGCCGGTCAGCATGGTGTGATAGGAAAGGCTGCTGTTGCCGGTGAAAAGCGCTTCCCAGATCCGGCTGGGCGCCGGGATGATATAGGCCGGCGTCTCGGTCACCGTGACCAGGATTTCCCAGACGACGACCAGCACGATGGTGGTGACCACCGCCGGCAGGGCGGAGGCGAGCGCCGCGCCGAGCGAAGATGCGGGCCTATTCGCCATGGAAACCTTCCTCCAGCAGGCGTTCGCCCAGCCGGCACAATTCGGTGAAACGCGGCGTGTCGCGCACGGTGAGTTCGCGCGGTCGTGGTAGATCCACGTCGATCACCTCGCGGATGCGGCCCGGGCGCGGCGACATGACCACCACCCGGTCGGACAGGAACACCGCCTCGTGGATCGAATGGGTGACGAAGACGACGGTCATCCGCTCCTTCTCGACGATCCGGGACAGTTCGAGGTTCAGGCGGTCGCGGGTGATCTGGTCGAGGGCGCCGAAGGGCTCGTCCATCATCATCACGCGGGGCCGGGTCGACATGGCGCGCGCGATCGCCGCGCGCTGGCGCATGCCGCCCGAGAGCTGGCGCGGCCAGGCATTCTCGAATTCGCCGATGCCGACCAGGGCGAGCAATTCCCGCGCCCGCGCCAGGCGCTTTTCCTTCGGAACCCCCTGGAGTTCCAGCGGCAGCGCGACATTGGCCAGGATGCGCCGCCATTCGAGGAGTGCTGCGTCCTGGAAGACGAAGCCGATCTCGCGGTTCAGGCGGGCATCTGCGGGCGAGACGCCGTCGATCAGCGCCGTTCCGGCGCTCGGCTTGATCAGGTCGGCGGCGACCCGGAGCAGCGTGCTCTTGCCGCAGCCCGAAGGTCCGATCAGCGAGACGAATTCGCCTTCCCGGACTTCGAGATCGACCGCCTTCAGGGCGGTGACGGGCGCGGTGCCGTGCTCGCCGCCATAGGTGACGTCGATCCCGGAAAAGGCGAGAAGAGCCTGCTGCGCTGTCATCCGTAGCGTCCCTTTCCGGCGAACCAGTCGTCATATTGCGAGGCGGTGCGGATCACGATGGAGCGCTTGCGCAGGTAGGAGCGCAGCGCATCCCAGCCGTTCTCCTTGCCCCAGCCGCTGGCATCGAAGCCGCCCCAGATCGAGCGGGGGTCGTTCTTGTGGTGGTCGTTGATCCAGAGCACGCCGGCCCGGATCGCGCGGGAGAGCCGATGGGCGCGGGCGACGTCGCAGGTCCAGACGGCGGCACCCAGCGCGAAGGCGCTGTCGTTGGCGAGCTCGACCGCCTCCGCCTCGGTCTCGAAGGGGGTGACGGAGACGACGGGGCCGAAGGCTTCCTCCTGGAACAGGTGGCTCTCGGGTGTCACATCGGCGAAGACGGTGGGGCGCAGGTAATGGCCGGCGTCGAAGGGCGGGGCCAAGTCGGGTGGGGCTCCGCCGGCGACCAGCCGCGCCCCCTCGGCCTTGGCGCGGGCGATGAAGTCGAGGCAGCGGGTGCGCGCGGCGGCGGAGATCACCGGCCCCATGTCGGTCGCCGGATCGGCCGGATCGCCCAGGCGGAGCGCGTCGGCCCGCGCGCCGAGGCGGGTGCAGAAGGCGTTGTAGAGCGGGCGCGCGACCAGGAAGCGGCTGGCCGAGACGCAGGTCTGGCCGGCGGCGACGAAAGCGGCGAAGGCGGCACCCGCCACCGCCTCGTCGAGCGGCGCATCGGCGAAGATCACCACCGGCGTCTTGCCGCCCAGTTCGAGCGTACAGGGGACCAGCCGCTCGCCCGCCCGGGCGGCGACCTTGCGGCCGGTCGCGGTGCCGCCGGTCAGGTCGATCCGGCGCACCGGGGCGGCGTCGCAGACCAGGGCGCCGGTCGGCCCGGCCCCGGTCACGACATTGACCACACCCGGCGGCAGTCCGGCCTCCATCGCCCATTCGGCCAGGATCAGGGGGGACACGGGGGCGAGTTCGGACGGCTTGATCAGGCAGCAGTTGCCGGCCGCGAGCGCCGCCGCCAGTTTCTTCACCAGGATCAGCACCGGGTGGTTCCACGGCGTCAGCAGGGCGCAGACGCCCTGCGGCTCATAGGCCGTCAGGGTGACGAAACCGCCCTTCACCAGGTTGGATTCGGCTTCCAGGCCGACGGCGATCGAAGCGAAATACTCGATCCATTCGGGGATGCGGGCCATCTGCGCCCGCATTTCGCGGATCGGCCGGCCGGTCACGGCGGATTCGAGCTCGGCCAACTGGCCCATGCGGGCGCGCAGCAGCTCGGCCAGGGCGCGCAGCGGGCGGGCGCGGTCCAGCGCGTCCATGCGGCCCCAGCCGGCGTCGAAGGCTTCTTGCGCCGCATCGGCGGCGGCGGTGACATCGGCAGGGCCGGCGGCCGGTACGGTCGCCAGCAGGGCGCCGGTGGCCGGGCTCCGCACCTCGATCCGCTCGGTCGAAACGGGCTTCTGCCAGCGCCCGCCGTAATGCAGGTCATAGGCGCGCGGCTCAGTCATGGGCGGTCTCCGCGAGGTCGAGCAGGCATTCGGTCAGCACCCGGCAGCCGGCGGCGAGATCGGCCGGGCTGGCATATTCGTCCTCGCGGTGGCTGACGCCACCCTTGCAGGGCACGAAAATCATGGCGGTCGGGCAGATCCGGTGAAGCTGGCGGGCATCGTGCCCGGCGAGCGAGGGCAGGGCGAGGTGTTTCAGGCCCAAGCGATCGGCCGCCCCGGCGATTCGGTCGCACAGGTCTTCGGGGAAGCGCAGGGCGTCGGCCCGGGCGATTTCCTGGACCTCGACCGTGCAGGGCGGCGCCAGCTCGGCGGCAACCGCCGCCACCCGCTCGCCCAGGCGGCGCAGCAGGGCGTCGTCGGGATGGCGGAGGTCGATCGAGAAATAGGCATCGGCCGGCACCACGGAAGGCGCATTCGGCTTCACCTCGAACAGGCCGACGGTGAACATCACGCCGGGCAGATCGGCTTCGGCCTGGAGGCGGTCGACGATCCGCACAGCGGCTAACAGGGCGTCGCGCCGCTCGGCCCGCGGCGTCGTCCCGGCATGGGCCTCGGTCCCGGTCACGCGGACGCGGTAACGGCGCACGCCCTGGATCCCGGTGACCACGCCGATCGGCACGCCCGCCGCTTCCAGCACCGGGCCCTGTTCGATATGGGCTTCGAGGAAGGCATGGGGCGCCGGGCCGGCGGGGCGGGGCGCGACCGTCCCGGCCTCCGCCGCCAGCACGTCCCTCAGCGCCTCGGCGACCGAGGTGCCGGCGGCATCGGTGACGGCCAGCACGGCATCGAGCGGGCGGAGCCCGGCGAAGACTTCCGAGCCCATCATGCCGGGGGCGAAGCGCGAGCCTTCCTCGTTCATCCAGGCCACCACCTCGATCGGCCGGCGCGGCCGGACGCCCGCCGCCACGATCGCCTGTACCGCTTCGAGGCCGGCGAGCACGCCATAGATGCCGTCGAAACGCCCGCCGGTCGGCTGGCTGTCGAGGTGGGAGCCGGTCAGTACCGGGGCGAGCGCCGGCGCCGTCCCGTCGAGGCGGAGGAAGAGATTGCCCGCCGCGTCATGATAGGCGGTAAGGCCGATCTCCCGGCCCCAGGCGACCAACTGGCGCCGGGCCGCGATTTCCTCGCCGCTCAGGGCCTGGCGGTTGACGCCGCCTTTCGCCGTCGCCCCGAAACGCGCCATCTCCAGATGGCGCTGCCACAGCCGCACTTCCGACACATGGCCGGCGGCGGCGAGGGCGGGGGGACAGGCGGCGGCCATGGCTCAGCGGGTCCGCATGATCTGGTCGGGACGGGCGCGGGGATCGCGCCGCCGCCACGTGCCGTGTTCCACCTGGGCCAGGAATTCGGCCAGCAGGTGGTTGAACAGCGCGGGTTCCTCGAGATTGGTGGTGTGCCCGGTCTTGGGCAGGATGGCCAGGCCGCAGGCCGGAATCGTCTTCTTCAGGAAGATGCCGGGCTGCAGGCAATGGTCGTCCTCGTCGCCTGCGACCACCAGGGTCGGCACCTGCATCGCCTTGAAGCCCTCTTCGAGGTCGTAGAGCGAGGGGCGCTTCGCCTGCACGCCGCGCATCGTGTTGGCGGCGCCGAGGGAGGAATGTTTCGCCAGCCGTTCCGCGAAGAGGGCCCAGCCCGCCGGGTCCTTTTCCTGGAACTGCACGCGCGAAGCGCCTTCGGCATAGGTGGGCGCGAAGGCGGGGGCGCCCTTCTCTTCGAACTGGCGGGCGACTTCTTCGGAAACGCCCTGGAAATAGGCCTCATGGGATTTTTCGGCGCCGTAGCCGGTGCCGGCGGCGCAGATCGAGAGCAGGCGTTCCGGGAAGCTCAGGCCGGCATGCAGCACGGCGAAGCCACCCATGGAGAGGCCGACCAGATGGGCCTTCTCAGCCCCGATCGCGTCGAGGATGCAGCCAATGTCGGCGGCAGCGCGGGCCTGCGAATACAGCGCGACGTCCGACGGCACATCGGAAGGCGGAAAACCCCGCGCCGCGAAGGTGACGCAGCGATAGCGGCGGGCGAAGAAGGAGATCTGCGGCTCCCAGCTCCAATAGTTGCCGCCGAATTCGTGCACGAAGACGAGGGGCGTACCGCTGCCCGCCTCCTCGTAATAGAGGTTCACGCCGTCGTCGGTCCGGGCCGTCGCCATCGCCCCGCCCTCAGATGATCGAGGCGCGGGCGGTGATGCCGCCGTCGACCGTGAAGATCGCGCCGCTGGTGTAACCCGAACGGTCCGAAGCCAGGAACAGCATGAGGTCCACCACCTCGCGCAGATGGGCCGGCCGGCCCAGGGGATAGCGCTTCTGCAGCTCCGGCCAGCGGCTCTCGTCGCCGAGCCAGGATTCGGCCCGGTTCTTCAGCAGCTTGTAGATGCGGTCGGTGTCGACCGGCCCCGGATTGACGCCGACGATACGGACACCATGGTCGAGGCTCCGCCCGCCCAGCGCCCGGGTGAAGGCCATCAGGGCGGCATTGCCGGTGGTGCCGGCGACGTAATCGGCGTCGTAACGTTCGCCCGCATTGCCGATATTGTTGATGATCACGCCCCGGCCCAGCTCGCGCATCCGGCGGTAGACCAGGCGGGTCATGTCGACATAGCCGAAGACCTTGAGTTCCCAGCCCTCGCGCCAGCGCGTCTCGTCGATCGCGTCGAGGTCGCCGCCCGGGATGACGCCGGCATTGTTCAGCAATATGTCGACGTCGCCCACGGCTTCGACCAGGGCGGCGCAGGCGCCGGGGGCGGTCAGGTCCATCGGGTGCAGGGTGATCGAAACGTCGCCCTTGGCGGTCTCGCGCGCCTTGGCGGCGACGGCAGCCAGTTCGTCGGCGCTCCTCGCGGTCAGATGCAGGTGGCAGCCCTCGGCGGCGAAGGCGATGGCGGCGGCGGCGCCGATCCCCTTGGAGGCGCCGGTGATCAGGACGGTGCGGCCTTCGAGCCAGAGGTCCATGGTTCTTCCTCGGTTCTTCTCAATAGACGCGGGCGGTGCCGGCCGCTGCCGCGACCTCGGCGACCAGGCCGGGCAAAAGGGTGCAGAAATCCTCGACCCAGGCTTCCGGCACCGTGGTGCCGACCTTGATGAAGCGGTCGGCGAATTCCCGGCTGTGGTAGGACGCCTGGCGGATCATGATGTCGTGGCGGAGATAGGCGGCGGCGAGCGCGTCCGGGCTGATGCCGGCCCCGGTCACGTCGATCGCGATGAAATTGCCGTTGGAGGGATAGACGGGCAGGAACAGGCCCTCGACCCCCTGCACCGCGGCGGCGATGCGGCGTTGGTTGGCATCCGCGATCGACAGCACCTGGGGCAGCCATTCCGCCTTGTGGCGAAGGCCGGCGATCGCCGCGCGCTGGGCCAGGATGCTGGAGCCCAGGTTGTTGGGCGGGGCGGCGGCCAGTTCCTCGATCATGTCGCGCCGGGCGACCACGGCGCCGCAGCGAAGCCCGGCGATGCCCAGCCACTTCGAGAAGGAATAGGTCGTCACCGTGCCTTCGGGATAGAAGCGGGCGGCCAGCGTGTGCGCCTTGGCGAAATGGCGATAGGTGCAGTCGTGGATCAGCAGGGCGCCGGATTTCCGCGCAATGCCGGCGATCGCCTCGATCTCCTCCGCCGTCTGGCAGGAGCCGAGCGGGTTGTTGGGATCGACCAGATAGATCGCCCGCGTCTCCGGCCCGGCGGCGGCGGCCAGGGCTTCCGGGCGCAGGCGATAGCCGGCGGCGGCGTCATAGATCGGCAGGGAGACCACGGTGGCACCGGCCGCGCGGGCGAAGCTGTGGGGCCAGAGCCAGCCCGGATCGGTGGCGATGAAGCGATCGCCCGAGCCGACCCAGGTCTTCACCGCGTGATAGAGCGCTTCGATCGCGCCATCGGTCACCAGGACCGAGAATTCGTCCGCCGGCAGGCCGAGATCGTCGAGAATTAACGCCCGTAATTCTTCGATCCCGCAAGGTGGCGCGTAAATATGGAATTCTTCATCTGCGATACAGCGAAGCATTGCTTCGCGCACGGCCGGGTGACACGGAATATGGTTCGTGTTCTGGCCGAGCCATTTCAGATTTTTGTTGCCGATGAGGCGATCGAAATGGAGATTTCTCTCCTCGAAAGGTTTCTTGACCGAAGGACCCATCCTATCGTCACCTTGATCGTGCGATGCAACAACGCTGTAACGTTACCCCCATGGACGATTTGCATACAAGAAGAACAAAAAGGGAAAATTGATGGATGAAGAAAATAATTTTCGTGCGGAGGCGCGTGCCACCGTCACCGCCCTGATCCACGAGGGGGAGGGCGCGGAGCCCTGGGTGGCCGAAACCCGCACGGAACGGATCGTCGAGGGGATCGAGGACGACATCCTCCAGGGCCGCCTGGCGCCCGGTGCCCGGCTCGACGAAGTCCTGCTGGCGGAGCGTTACGGCGTCTCGCGCACGCCGGTGCGCGAAGCCCTGAAACAGCTCTCGGCCGCCGGCCTGGTGGTGATCCGGCCGCACCAGGGGGCGCTGGTGGCGATCCACACGCGGGACGAATTGATCGAAATGTTCGAGGCCATGGCGGAACTCGAGGCGACCTGCGCCCGGCTGGCGACCCGGCGCATGACGCCGCGCGAAAGGCTCCTGGTCGAGGAAGCCCATCTCGAATGCCGGCGCCTGGCCGAGACCGGCGACGTGCTGACCTTCTTCCGCGCCAACAGCGTGCTGCACGGCCTTCTCTACGAGGCCTGCCACAACCGCTTCCTGCGCCAGCAGACGGAGAGCCTGAACAAGCGCCTGATGCCCTATCGCCGGCTGATCACCTTCCGCGAAGGCCGGCTCGCCGAATCGATCGCCGAGCACGACGCGGTGGTCGGTGCCGTCCTCTCCGGCGATGCCGAGGCGGCCTCGCGCCAGATGCGCCACCACCTGGAAATCCTGGGCGACGATGCCGAAGCGATCCTGCGCGCGCTGGATCGCCAGACGCGGGCGGGGACCGGGTCGTGATGCCGGGCGGTCTCGCCGCCGCCGCTCAGCCGTGCGGGCAGGCGGCCCCCCCGATCCATTCGTAGACCTCGGGCAGCGCCGCCGAAGAACCGCAGCAGGTGCCGCCGCAACTGCCGCCGCAGGCGTCCGGCACCAATCTCACGCGCTGCTTGGCGCGCCAGAAGTCCAGCAGGGCGCGGGCATGGTCCGCCGTGGTGCCGAGCCCGGCGGCGATCGACTCGGCCGTGCCGCGCCGGTGCGCCTCCATGTAACGGCGCAGGTCGCCGAGCCCCGCGCTCACGGCCGGACCTCGCCGACGCGGACGGGAACCGCCCGGCGCCGCGCCTCGGCCGTCCGGCCGGCGAGACGCAAGCCCACGGCGGCGGTCCCCAGCAGGGCGAGGCAGGCGCCGAGCCAGAGCCCGCCCCGCAAGGGCGCTTCGGCGATGCGGGCGAGCTGGTAGAAACCGGTCGCGGCACACCAGCCGAGGCCGGTGGCCCAGACGGCGGCGAACAGGGTCCAGCGCCGCCCGGCCTCCTGATAGATGGCGCCCATAGCGGCGACGCAGGGCATGTAGAGCAGGACCATGAGCAGATAGGCGAAGGCCCCGGCCTTGCCGTCGAAGGCTGCCGCCATGGCACCGAAGGCGGCCGGCGCCACCTCGAGCTGCTGCGCCGCCCCGGCGCCCTCGGCGGTATAGGAGACGTCGAGCCCCAGGGGGTCGCCGAGCGAACCGAAGGCAGCGGCCAGGTTCCGCGGGATCGTGGCGACAGCGGCCAGCAGCTCGTCGCCCACGCTCGGCTGTGGCCCATTGTCGGCGGCGGCGGCGCCCGCGCCGATCTGGGTATAGAGGGCGTTCAGCGTGCCGACCACCGCCTCCTTGGCCAGCACGCCGGTGAAGACGCCGACCGCGGCCGGCCAATTGTCGTCGCGCATCCCCATCGGCGCGAATACCGGCACGAGGGTCCGGCCGATCGCGGAGAGCACGGATTTGCCGCTGTCCCGATTGCCGAAACTGCCGTCGGTGCCGATGTTGTTCAGGAAGCCGAGCACGACGACGACCGGCACGATCACCTTGGAACAGCGAAGCACGAAGGTGCGCAGCCGCTCCCACGCCCGCAGGGCTACATTGCGCAGGGTCGGCAGGTGATAGGGCGGCAGTTCCATGATGAAGGGCGAGGCTTCGCCCTTGAGCAGCGTGTTCTTGAGCAGAAGCCCGGTGCCGATCGCCGCGCAAAGCCCGATCAGATAGAGCAGGAAGACCAGGTTCTGCCCGCTCTCCGGAAAGAAGGCGGCGGCGAACAGGGCATAGACGGGAAGCCGCGCGCCGCAGGACATGAAAGGTGCCATCAGCATGGTCAGCACGCGGTCGCGCCGGCTGTCCAGCGTGCGGGTCGCCATGATCGCCGGCACGTTGCAGCCGAAGCCGACGATCAGCGGCACGAAGGATTTGCCGGGCAGGCCGATCGCCCGCATCGCCCGGTCCATGACGAAGGCGGCGCGCGCCATGTAACCCGAATCTTCCAGGATGGCGAGGGCGATGTAGAGGCAGCCGATCACCGGGACGAAGGTCGCCATGGTGCGGATGCCGCCGCCGATCCCCTCGGCCAGCAGGGCGACCAGGAAATCGGGCAGGGCCAGGGCGGTCAGCACCCGGTGCCCGCCGTCGACCAGCACGGCGCCGACCGCCTGGTCGAAGAAGTCGACGAAAGCCCCGCCGATCGAGATCGTGAAGACGAACATCAGATACATCATGAAGAGGAACATCGGGATGCCGAGCAGGCGGTTCAGCATCACCCGGTCGATCCGGTCGGACAGGGTACGGCTCGCCTCGCGCGGGCGCTGCAACACCCGGCCGACCACGGCGCCGATGAAACAGAAGCGGGCGTCGGCCACGGCGATATCGGCATCGTCGCCCAGCGCTTCCTCGACCCGCGCCCGCGCGGCCTCGGCCGCTTCGGCGGCCTCGCCGCTCTCGCCCTCCAGGAAGGCGTCGCCCTCGATCAGTTTGAGCGCCAGCCAGCGCCGGTCGCCCCCGGTGCCGTTCAGCCGGGCGGCCAGGGCGGCGACCTCTTCCTCGATCTCGGGGCCGTAATCGGGGTGGTGGCGGGGCGGCTCCGGCGCTGCCGCCAGGGCGGCGATCGCCGTCTTCAGCCCGGTGACGCCGCGGCCGCGCGCGGCGACGAGATCGACCACGGGGCAGCCCAGCGCCTCCGCCAGGGCCGCCTTGTCGATCACCAGGCCGCGCCGGGCGGCGATGTCCATCATGTTCAGGGCGACCAGCACCGGCACCCGCATTTCGATCAACTGGGTGGTGAGATAGAGATTCCGTTCGAGGTTGGAGGCGTCGACGATATTGACCACCAGCTCCGCCTCGCCCGAGAGCACGAAATCCCGGGCGACCCGCTCGTCCTCCGAGGTTTCGATGGCGGCGCCCAGGGAATAGACGCCGGGCAGGTCGACGATGGTGTAATCCTGCCCGCCATGGACATAGCGGCCGGTCTTGCGTTCGACCGTGACGCCCGGCCAGTTGCCGACTTCCTGCCGCGCCCCGGTCAGGGCGTTGAACAGCGTGGTCTTGCCGCAATTGGGATTGCCGACGACGGCGACGACGGTGGCCGCACTCACGGCAGTTTCTCCACCACGACGAGGTCGGCCTCGGCCCGGCGCAGGCTCATGGCATAGCCGCGCACGCGGATTTCGACCGGGTCGCCCAGTGGCGCCACGCGGGTGATCTCGAAGCTGACGCCGGGGGTAAGGCCCATCGCCATCAGGCGCCGGCGATAATCGCCCTTGCCCTTGTCCCTGCCGAGGGCGGTGACCCGCGCCCGCTCACCCGGTGCCAGGCCGGCCAGGGTGAGGGGCGGGAATTCGGCTTCGAGCCGATCGACCATCACCGACCTCGCGGTCGCCGCATCGATCGCCAGGCGGGTGTCGTTGACCGAGAGCATCAGGCCGCCCTCGCCGTTGTGGCGCAGCACCGTGACCCGCGCCCCCGGCCGCAGGCCGAGATCGGCCAGGCGCCGCTGCTCCGCCTCGCCCCCATGCCGCGCGACCCGGACTTCGCCGTCTTGGATTTCGAACAGGGCAACCTGGGACATCGCGGGCCTTTCCGGAGGTGGCGACGGAGCCCCGTTTGA
>NZ_JBAZKR010000013.1:0-60613 GCF_041650655.1 Zavarzinia sp. | reverse complement strand
CAACGCGAGCCATGAGATCAGGACGCCGCTGGCCGCCCTGGCCGGCTATATCGAAACCCTGCAGGGCCCGGCCCGCGACGATACCACGGCCCGTGAACGCTTCCTGAAGACCATGGCTGCCCAGGTCGAGCGCATGGCGCGCCTGGTCTCGGATCTCCTGTCGCTGTCCCGGATCGAGCTCACCGAACATACGCCGCCGGCCGATCCGGTCGAACTCGGCCCGATCGTGCGCCGCGTGGTGACCGGCCTCGACTTCCGCGCCAAGGCGAAGCAGGCGACGGTCGAGCTCGCCTTGCCGGCCGACCTGCCCGCCGTCCTGGGCGACGAGGGCGAGCTCGAACAGGTGTTCACCAACCTGATCGACAATGCCATCAAATATGGCCGCCAGGGTGGCAAGGTCCGGGTCGAGGCGCGGGTGCTTGACCGGGTGCCGGCACGCGCCGGATGGCCCGGCAACGCCACGCCCGTCGCCGTCGCCATCACCGATGAAGGCCCCGGCATCTCGCGCGAGCATCTGCCGCGCCTGACCGAGCGCTTCTACCGGGTCGATACTGCGCGCAGCCGCGACATGGGCGGCACCGGCCTCGGCCTCGCCATCGTGAAGCACATCGTCAACCGCCACCGGGGCGCCATGACGATCGATTCGACGGTCGGCAAGGGCACCACCTTCACCGTCTACCTGCCCATGGCCGAATAGGGCTCAGCGCGAAATGTCGAGCTTGTCGAGCACGCCCGGATAGTCGGATTTGAGCGTGTTGACGATCGAGGCCCAAGCCAGCACGGGGATCTTGCCCCGGCCCGGCCAAGTGTATTCCTCGCGGATCACGAGCTGCATCCGCCGCGCGCAATGGAACACGCCGAAGGGCGTGTCGATCCCTTTGGGATCGAAGATCACGCCTTCGGGCAGGGAATAATTCACCGCCTTCGAGACCTGGGTCGAGCAGACGCCCGAGCCGACGTAGTCGTCGTCGTTGTCGGACGACTTCTTGACATATTCCTGGATGAAGCCGGGGACCGCTTTGGCGTTCAGATATTGCAGCAGAATGGGCCGGTGCTCGTTCGCCCGCATGTAGTCGGCCTTGTTCTTGGCCAGCCAGCCGGAGCCCGATTGCAGCCAACCGCCGCCGACATTCTCGAATGTATAGGCGATGTCGCCGACCGCGACGGCCGAATGGCCGGGGCCGTGGCCGCCGGCATTACTGACGAAGGTCATGATCGCGACTTCGGTTGCCATGGTTGAAATCCTCTGCTCGAACGGGCGACAGGGCCGGTCGTGGTCTGCTTACCAGTCCTGGCCGCGCCGGACTGTGTCGGCCGTCACAGCCGACGGCAGTGCGCGGCGCTGTCGCTTCTCCATACCCGGGTACCGGGTGTGGCAGATTGGCCGCTAGACCTGTCCCGCCACCTGTCTAGCGCCGCAGATTCCGGACTTTGACAGTGTGCATGAGCAAAACTGTCATAATTCGCGTCTAGTGTGCGGCCGGGTTGGAACCGAAAAGCTAGGAGACCCCCGTGACCTTCATCAGCAAGATCGCCTCGCGTGGTGCCGTTCTGGCACTGGCGCTGGCCGGCAGCATCGGTGCTGCCCATGCGACCGACATCTCGGGCGCCGGTGCGACCTTCCCTTACCCGATCTATGGTAAGTGGGCGGACGACTACAAGAAGACCACCGGCATCGGCCTGAACTACCAGTCGATCGGCTCCGGCGGCGGCATCAAGCAGATCAAGGCGAAGACCGTCACCTTCGGCGCCTCCGACAAGCCGCTGACCGCCGAAGAACTGGCGGCCGACGACCTGATCCAGTGGCCGATGATCATGGGCGGCGTCGTGCCGGTCGTGAACCTCGGCGGCATCGCGCCGGGCCAGATCGTCATCGACGGCCCGACCCTGGCCAAGATGTACATGGGCGAGATCACCACCTGGAACGCCCCCGAGATCGCCAAGCTGAACCCCGGCGTCAATCTGCCGTCGACCGCGATCGCGCCGATCTACCGTTCGGACGGCTCGGGCACCAACTTCCTGTTCACCACCTACCTGAGCTCGGTGCTGCCCGAGTTCAAGGAAAAGATCGGTGCCAATACCTCGGTCGAATGGCCGGCCGGCATCGGCGCCAAGGGTAACGAAGGCGTCGCCAACATGACGAAGCAGACGGACGGTGCCGTCGGTTACGTCGAATACGCCTATGCCAAGCAGAACAGCATGACCTACCTGAAGATGGTCAACGCTGCCGGCAAGACCGTGGCGCCCGAAATCGCCTCCTTCCAGGCCGCGGCCGCCAACGCCGACTGGGAAAAGGCCCCGGGTCTCTACCTGGTGCTGACCAACCAGCCGGGCGACAAGTCCTGGCCGATCACCGGTGCGTCCTTCATCCTGATGCACAAGAAGGTCGACGACGCCAACGCCGCCAATGTCGCCCTGCGCTTCTTCACCTGGGCCTACAAGAACGGCGGCGCCATGGCCGAAGGCCTCGACTATGTTCCGATGCCCGAAAACGTGCAGAAGATGGTCGTGAAGCTGTGGACGACTGAAATCGTCGGTCCGGACGGCAAGCCGGTCTACGAGCCCAAGTAATCCCGTAACGGTGTCGGCCGGACTTGCCCCTGTCTTGGGGGCAGCCCGGCCGCGCCATTCGAGGAGAAGGCGTGGAGATGACTGAATTGGCCACGATCATCGAACAAGAGCGGGATCTCAGGGCACTGGCGCTGGGGCGCCTCAGCAGCCGGGATCTTGTCTTCAAATGGGCGACGCGCTTCTTCGCGCTGGTCGTGCTTCTGCTCCTCGGCGGTGTGACGATCGCGCTGGTCCACGGCGCTCTGCCCGCCCTCTCCACCTTCGGTCTCGACTTCGTCTTCACCGAAACCTGGAACCCGGTGACCGAGAAATTCGGCGCGCTGGCGCCCATCTACGGCACCCTGGTGACCTCGATCCTGGCCATGCTGATCGGCATCCCGGTCAGTCTCGGCATAGCCATTTTCCTGACCGAACTCTGCCCCATGACGCTGCGCCGCCCGATCGGCATCGCCATCGAGCTGCTGGCCGGCATCCCGTCGATCATCTACGGCATCTGGGGCCTGTTCTTCCTGGCGCCCTTCCTGCAGGCGAATGTCCAGCCCTTCCTGATCGCGGTCTTCGCCGACGTGCCCCTGCTGAACGGCTTGTTCAAGGGCCCGCCCTACGGCATCGGCATCTTCACCGCGGCCATCGTGCTGGCGATCATGGTGCTGCCCTTCATCACCTCGGTGACGCGCGACGTCTTCAACACCGTGCCGCCCATGCTGAAGGAATCGGCCTACGGTATCGGCTGCACGACCTGGGAAGTGGTCTGGAATATCGTCCTGCCCTATACCCGCACGGGTGTGATCGGCGGCGTCATGCTCGGCCTCGGCCGGGCGCTGGGCGAAACCATGGCGGTCACCTTCGTGATCGGCAACGCGCACCGGATCTCGCAATCGATCCTGGCGCCGGGCACCACGATCTCGGCCACCATCGCCAATGAATTCACCGAAGCCGTCGGCGACCTCTACACTTCGTCGCTGGTCGCCCTCGGCTTCATCCTCTTCATCATCACCTTCCTGGTGCTGGCGGCCGCGCGTCTGATGCTCTACCGCCTCGAGAACAAGGGTAAGCGCTGATGGTCGACCTCTATTCGCGCCGCCGGATGCGCAACCGGCTCTCGATGGGTCTGGCGACCGCCGCCACCCTGTTCGGCCTCGCCTGGCTCGCCCTCATCCTGGGCGCCCTGATCTACGAAGGCATCGGCAGCCTGTCGATCGCCGTCTTCACCGAGATGACGCCGCCGCCGGGCAACGAGGGCGGCCTGCTGAACGCCATCTACGGCACCGGCATCATGACTGCGATCGGCGTCGCCATCGGCACGCCGGTCGGCATCCTGGCCGGTACCTATCTGGCGGAATACGGTCGCTACGAGAAGTTCTCGACCGTCGTCCGCTTCATCAACGACATCCTGCTGGCGGCGCCCTCGATCATCGTCGGCCTCTTCGTCTACGAAGTGCTGGTCGTCCAGATGGGCCATTTCTCGGCCTGGGCGGGCTGCATCGCGCTGGCCATCCTGGTCATACCGGTCGTCGTCCGTACCACCGAGGACATGCTGAACCTAGTGCCGCAAGGCCTCCGCGAGGCATCGGCGGCACTTGGTGCGCCGCGCGCCCATACGATCGTCCGGGTCGCCTACAGGGCGGCGCAGAGCGGCATCCTGACCGGCGTCCTGCTCGCCGTGGCGCGCATCTCGGGCGAGACGGCGCCGCTCCTCTTCACGGCGCTGAACAATCAGTTCTGGAGCAGCAACCTGAACGCACCGATGGCCAATCTGCCGGTGACCATCTTCCAGTTCGCACTGAGCCCCTATGAGGACTGGCAGAAGCTCGCTTGGGCGGGCGCGTTGATCATCACCCTGACGATCCTGGCCCTGAACATCGTGGCCCGCGCCCTCTCGGCCCGCGCCAGCCAGTCGTGACCCCATCAGGAACCCGAGGATGAACATCATGCAGACAGCCCAGCAGCTGGCCGAGCCGGACCTGAGCCCCAAGATCTCGATCAAGAACCTGAATTTCTGGTACGGCGACAAACATGCGCTGCGCAACGTGACCATGCCCATCTATTCCCGCCAGGTGACCGCCTTCATCGGTCCCTCGGGCTGCGGCAAGTCGACCCTGTTGCGCATCCTGAACCGCATGTACGACCTCTACCCCGGCCAGCGCGCCGAGGGTGACGTCATGCTGGACAAGCTGAACATCCTGGATCCCAAGCTGGATCTGAACATGCTGCGCGCCCGCGTCGGCATGGTGTTCCAGAAGCCGACGCCCTTCCCGATGTCGATCTACGACAACATCGCCTTCGGCGTCCGCCTCTACGAGCGCCTGCCCAAGTCCGAAATGGACGGCCGCGTCGAAGCCGCGCTGAAGGGCGCCGCGCTGTGGAACGAGGTGAAGGACAAGCTCCAAACCTCCGGCCTCGGCCTGTCGGGCGGCCAGCAGCAGCGCCTGTGCATCGCCCGCACGATCGCGGTGAAGCCCGAGGTGATCCTGATGGACGAGCCCTGCTCGGCGCTCGATCCGATCTCGACCGCCAAGATCGAAGAGCTGATGGACGAATTGCGCGAGAATTTCACGATCGTTATCGTGACCCATTCGATGCAGCAGGCGGCCCGCGCCTCCAAGCACACCGCCTTCATGTATCTGGGCGAGCTGGTCGAATTCGGCCTGACCGAGGATATCTTCACCCGGCCGGTCGACAAGCGGACGCAAGACTATGTCACCGGCCGCTTCGGCTGATCCAGAGGGGACCGAGACCATGGCCGACTCGCATACCGTCGCTTCCTTCGACCAGGAGCTGAACGCTCTCAGGACCAAGATCCTGCGCATGGGCGGCATCGCCGAGACCAATGTCGCCGCCGCGATCCAGGCGATCGTGCGGCGCGACAGGGCGCTCGCCGAACGCACCATCTCTTCCGATGCGCGGATCGACGTCTTCGACGGCGAAATCTCCGATCTCGTCACCCGGCTGCTCGCGCTGCGTCAGCCGATGGCGCTCGATCTCCGCTTCATCGTCGGTTCGCTCAAGCTGGCGACCGATCTCGAGCGGATCGGCGACTACGCCAAGAATATCGCCAAGCGTTCCATGGCGCTCGGCGTCGCGGTGCCGACCCAGCCGATGCACGCCATCCCGCGCATGGGCGACATGGTTCTCTCGATGGTGAAGGACGTGCTCGACGCGCTCTCCAACGACGATGCCGACAAGGCCGTCATGGTGCGCGACCGCGACACCTTCCTCGACGAGATGTACAACAGCGTGTTCCGCGAACTGCTGACCTACATGATGGAAGATCCGCGCACCATCACCGGCTGCACGCATCTCCTGTTCATCGCCAAGAACCTGGAACGGATCGGCGATCACGCCACCAACATGGCCGAGACGATCTATTTCATCTCGCGCGGGCGCCGCATGGCGATCGACCGCCCGAAGGCGGATACCACCGCGGAAGTGGCGGATCCGACGCAGGCGGCATGAACGGGGCAGCGGTCGCTATGAAGCCATCGATCCTGATCGTCGAGGACGAACCGGCCCTCGTCGACCTGCTGCGTTACAACCTCGAAGCCAACGGCTTCGAGGTCAGGACCAGCAGCGACGGCGACGAAGCCCTGATGATGGTGGACGAGCGTCTGCCCGACCTCGTCGTGCTCGACTGGATGCTGCCCTCGGTCTCCGGCATCGAGATCTGCCGCCAGCTCCGCCGCAAGCAGGCGACGCGCCAGGTTCCGATCATCCTGCTGACTGCCCGCACGGAAGAGAGCGACCGCATCCGCGGCCTCGAATCCGGTGCCGACGACTATGTGACCAAGCCCTTCTCGCCGACCGAGCTGCTGGCCCGCATCCGCGCCGTGCTGCGCCGGTCGCGCCCGGCCCTGTCGGAAGACGGCCTCGCCTATGCCGACGTCGAGATGGATCTCTCGGCCCACCGGGTGCTGCGGAACGGCGTCGAGGTCCACCTCGGCCCGACCGAATTCCGCCTGCTGCGCCATTTCCTGGAAAACCCGGGGCGGGTGTTCAGCCGCGAGCAGATCCTGGATGCCGTCTGGGGTCGCGACATCTATATCGAGCAGCGCACGGTGGACGTCCACATCCGCCGCCTGCGCAAGGCGCTGAACGCCCACGGCGGCAAGGACATGATCCGCACCGTCCGCTCGGCCGGCTACGCCATCGATACCCAGGGCGCCGGACGCAGCGTTCGCGCCTGAAGGACCTGCGGGCAAGGATCAGCGGGCGCCGCGGGCGAAACGGCTCGGCGCCTGCCCGGTCCAGCGCCGGAAGGCATGGGTGAAGCTCGCGGTTTCGGCATAGCCGAGGCGTTCCGCCACCGCCTCGACGCTGAGGCCGGTGGTGCGCAGCATCTCGCAGGCGAGATCCTGGCGCAGGCGGGCGATCAGGTCGCGGTAGCCGAGGCCGGAGTCGGCCAGTTTCCGCCGCAGTGTCCGTTCCGACAGGCCGAGCTTTTCGGCGACCGCGTCGAGCGGCGGGAAATGGCCGGGATCGGCCAGCGCCACTGCCGCCACCTTCTCGACGAATTCATCCTCGCCCCGGATCTGGCGGAGCCGCGCGTGGCAGGCTTCGATGTGGAGCGCCGCGACCGCCGGATTGGCCTGGGGCAGGGGCCGGTCCAGGACCTGGTGGTCGTAGTGGAGCGCGTTCTGTGCCGCATCGAAGACCACGGGGCATTCCAGCGCCGCGGCATAGGCGGCCGGGTCGGCCGGCGCGGGGAAGCGGAAGCTGGCGCTCCGGCAGGGCAGGGGCGCACCCCAGAGGTCGGTCACGATCTGGCGGCAGGCGGCGATGTCGCGCTCGATCATGAAGCGGCGCAGCGCCGCCGGTACCGTGCGATCGTCGAACACCACGGCATCCTCCGCTTCCACCGAGACGACATCGATCGCCATCAGGCTGAAGGTCAGATCCTGATATTCGAGGCCGAGCAGCAGGGCGCCGCGCAAGGTCGGGCTGGCCAGCAGGGCGAAGCCCCAGACGCCGTAAGCGGCCACGCGGTAGCGCCGCCCGACCTCGAGCCCGAAGCCGGGCGGATCGCCCAGGTCGTCCAGCACGGCGGCGATCACGGCCAGCTCGTCGGTCGCCGCGATCAGGCGCCGCGTGTCGTCCAACACGTCCGGTGCGAGGCCGGCCCCCGCCAGGAAGGGCGCAATATCCCACCCGCGCGCGGCGAGCGCGTCGGCCAGGACCCGCAGGCTGATCACCGACCAGCGCCGGCGCTTCAGGGTGGTGCGCATGGAGGGATCTTGCCACTTTGGCCGAAACTATCAAGTCGTTGGCCGAAGCGAACGTGGCGTGCGAATTGGAGCGCCTCTATCCTGCACTCACCGCGGCACGATCAAGACCGCAGGAACAGAGGAGGGGAGATCCGATGGCGCCCGTGAAGGTTTGCGTGATCGGCACCGGCTTTGCCGGTCTTTGCATGGCGATCCAGTTGAAGCGCCGGGGCGAGCAGGATTTCGTGATCCTGGAGAAGGCCGAGGCGGTCGGCGGCACCTGGCGGGAGAATTCCTATCCGGGTGCGGGCTGCGACGTGCCCTGCCACCTCTATTCCTATTCCTTCGAGCTCAATCCGAACTGGTCGCGCCGCTTCGCGAAACAGCCGGAAATCGTCGACTACATCGACCACTGCGCGAAGAAATACGACCTGCACCGCCACATCCGCTTCAAGTCGGAAGTGACCGAGGCGCGTTTCGACGAGGCCCGCGGCCTGTGGACCGTCTCGCTCGCCGATGGCGCGACGGTCGAGGCGCGCTATGTCGTCTCCGGCCTCGGCCAGCTCAGCCGGCCGCAGTTCCCCAAGATCCCGGGGCTGGAGAGCTTCAAGGGCAAGGCCTTCCACTCCGCCTATTGGGACCATGGCTACGATCTTGCGGGCAAACGCGTCGCCGTGATCGGCACCGGTGCCTCGGCCATCCAGTTCGTGCCCGAGATCCAGCCGAAGGTCGCCAAGCTCAGCCTGTTCCAGCGCAGCCCCGCCTGGATGATCGCGAAGGACGACCACGTCTTCCCGGCCTGGGCAAAGTTCCTGTTCCGCCATGTTCCCGGCGTGCAGCGGGCCTACCGCGCCTATACCTATTTCCTGCTCGAAGCGCGCTTCCCCTCGCTCCGCCGGGCGAAGGGCCTGTTCGCCCGCCTGGCCGAGAAACAGTGCCAGGGCCAGCTCGACAAGCAGGTCACCGATCCCGCCCTGAAGGCCAAGCTGCAGCCGGATTTCCCGGTCGGCTGCAAGCGCATCCTGATCTCCAACGACTGGTACCCGGCGCTGTCGCAGCCCAATGTCGAGGTGGTGACCGATGCCATCGCGGCCGTGACCGAGAAGGGCGTGCTGACCAAGGACGGCCGCCTGCACGAGGTCGATTGCCTGATCTACGGCACCGGCTTCGAGACGCAGAGCTTCATCGCCCCGATGAAGGTCTGGGGCCGCCAGGGCGCCGAGCTGAACGAGCGCTGGCGTAACGGGGCGGAGGCGCATCGCGGCGTCTCGGTCGCGGGCTTCCCGAATTTCTTCGTGCTCTACGGGCCCAATACCAACCTCGGGCATAATTCGATCATCTTCATGATCGAGCAGCAGGTCCGCTACATCCTCGCCACCATGGATGAGGTGACGCGCCGCGGCGCCGCCTGGGCCGATGTGACGCCGGCCGCCCAGGCCGCCTACAACGACGGCCTGCAGAAGGACTTCGAGAAGACGGTGTGGAACGCCGGCTGTAACTCCTGGTACAAGAACGCGGCGGGCCGCATCACCAACAACTGGCCGGGCTTCACCCTGACCTATTGGTGGATGATGCGACACCCGCACTTCCAGGACTTCGCCTTCGGCGGCAAGCCGGCCTGAGGGCTGGCGGGCGACAATCCTCTCGTCATCGCCGGGCTCGACCCGGCGATCCACGTCTCTCTCCCGGCTCGGTGTTCTCGTGGATGCCCGGGGCCAGCCCGGGCATGACGATCGGGGGGGCCTGGGCGTCCTGAAGCGCCCCGATTTCCCGCGTCGGACGCTGGGTGGCTCCGGGTCAGGCCAGCTTGATCGCGACGGCGCCGGCCGCCAGCGCCAGGGCCGCGGCCGCGCGCCGCCGCCCGACGTTCTCGTGCAGCAGGAAGGCGGCGAAGCCGGTGGCGAAGATCATCGAGGTTTCGCGCAGCGCGGCGATCAGGGCGACCGGCGCCAGCGTCATGGCGGTCAGCACCAGGGCATAGGAGCCGATCGCCGAAGCCCCGCCCGCGACGGCGAGCACAAGGTCGCGCCGGTTGACCAGGTCGCGCAGCGCGCCGAGCCCGCGGGTCGCGCCGATCACCGCGAGATTGCCGGCCCCGCCGAGCGAAAAGACCAGCACCGTATAGGCGAGCGGTGCGCCCGAGGCGCGCACGCCCATGCCGTCGATCAGCGAATAGGCACCGATCACCAGCGCATTGGCACCCACCACGGCGAGCCCGCGGCGCCCCATCCGCCCGCCGCCGAGGGCGAGCCCGACCAGGGCGAGGCCGACGATGCCGATGCCGCCGAGGCCGAGCCAGGGCAGGGCATCGGTGAAGAGAAGGGGCGCCAATGCGGCCGTGACCAGGATGCCGCCGCCCCGCATCATCGGATAGGCGAGGGAGAGGTCGACCGTCTCGTAGGCCGCCGCGGTGAGCCGGAAATAGACCACGTGAATGACCACTGAAGCGGCCAGGAAGGGCCAGGCGCCGGCCGCCGGCCAGGGCAGGAAAGGCAGGGCGAAGACGGCGATGACGATGCCGCCGACGCAGAGCCGGGCGGTCGCCACAGCGGGCAGTCCGGCCGCCTTCACCGCGGTGTTCCAGCCCGCGTGAAGGGCGGCGGCGGCGAGCACGAGCAGGAGGACGGACCAGGTCATGACGGCGGTATTCCCTTGAGCGCCGCGATGATGCACGCGATGCCGCTTGCGCGGAAGACGGATGCGCGGCGCTAAAGGTCTAGACCTTTTTCGCGCCGGGGCCTGCATAAGGATTGGGCATCGCAATGCAGCATTCTGTCCAAAATTCCGCCTTCTTGCGGTGCAATATGTTTCGAGAGCCGCGGAATTCGGCGCTTGCCATTTGGCACGGGCTTTGCTGTACTTGCATACAGAGTTTGGTGGCTAGGGTTCCGGCCGGATCTTCCGGTGTCTGGTCCGAGAGCTGCCGTCGGGCCGGGAGACATCCGGTTCGATGCACGGCGGGAGAAAAGCCCGGGAGGCCTCGGTGACCAGGAATTGGCGTCACTAGGGTCTCGCCAATTCCCAAGAGGTCAGGTCGTCGTCGGTCTGAACATGTTACGGGAGTTGGTATCATGGTGCGCTCGTCCTCACTCTCCGCCCCGCCGCTTCCACTGCCTTCGCCGTTCCGGCGCTGAGGTCCTTCGCATGCGTGCGATCAACCGCCAGCCCCGCCGCGGCACCCGCGCCTTGCTGGCCGTGCTGCCCTTCGTCATCGTCGCCATCCTCTATTTGATCGGCTCGGCGCTCCGTCTCGCCGACAATCCGACCGACAAGCTGCTGCCCGCCCTGTCGTCCTTCGCCGACACGATCGACCGCATGGCCTTGAGCGAAGATCCGCGCACCGGCGACGTGATCTGGTGGCTCGATACCGGGGCGAGCCTGGTGCGCCTTTTCGTGGCGCTTTCGATCTCGACCCTGATCAGCCTCTGCCTCGGCATCGCGATCGGCTTGCTGCCCCATGTGAAGGCGCTGATGGGCGCCTTCGTCGGGGTGTTCTCGATGGTGCCGCCGCTCGCCGTGCTGCCCATTCTGTTCATCGTGCTCGGCCTCGGCGAAGCCTCCAAGATCACCCTGATCGTGATCGGCCTCGCCCCGGTGATGATCCGCGACCTCGCCCTCCGGACCGAGGAACTGCCGACCCAGCAATTGATCAAGGCGCAGACACTGGGCGCCTCCACCTTCGGCATCGTGCAGCGGGTGGTGCTGCCGCAGATCCTGCCGCGCCTGCTCGACTCGCTCCGCCTCAGCCTCGGGCCGGCCTGGCTGTTCCTGATCGCGGCCGAAGCGATCGCCTCTGAATCCGGCCTCGGCTATCGGATCTTCCTGGTCCGGCGCTATCTCGCCATGGATGTGATCCTGCCCTATGTCGCCTGGATCACGCTGCTCGCCTTTCTCATGGATCTCGGGCTCCGCCGCGTGCAGAGCCTGGCCTTCCCCTGGTTCGCCGCCGCGAGGACTGCGTAATGTCAGCGATCACGATCCGGAACCTGTGGAAGGAATACGACGAGCGCGTCGTGCTCGAGCGCATCAACCTCGAGATCGAGCCGCGCGCCTTCGTCGCCCTGGTCGGCCCGTCCGGCTGCGGCAAGACCACCTTTCTGCGCATGCTGCTCTCGGAAGAAGTGCCGACGCGGGGCGAGATCACGATCGACGGTAAGCCGATCGCAGGCGAGCCGACGGCGGAACGCGGCGTCGTGTTCCAGCGCTATTCGGTCTTTCCCCATCTGACCGTGCTCGGCAACGTGTTGCTCGGCCTCGAATTCGAGCGGGGCGGCTTCTTTGCCCGCCTGTTCGGTGCGGCCCGGGCCAAGGCCATCGCCGAGGCGCGCGAGATGCTGGCCTGCGTCGGCCTCGCCGAACACGAGAAGAAATATCCGGCCCAGCTCTCCGGCGGCATGCAGCAGCGCCTCGCCCTCGCCCAAGCGCTGATCCGCAAGCCCAAGGTCCTGCTGCTCGACGAGCCCTTCGGCGCCCTCGACCCCGGCATCCGGGGCGAGATCCACGCCCTGATGCGCCGGCTCTGGAACGAGGAAGAAATCACGGTCGTCATGGTCACCCACGACCTCGCCGAAGCCTTCGGCCTGGCCACGCGGGTGATCGCTTTCGAGCGGCCGCGCTTCGATCCGGTCGACGGCGATCGCTACGGCGCCGTGATCAAGCAGGATATCGAAGTCTGGCCCCGCCGCATCGCCGGCCAGGCCAGCCCGCACAAGACACCACCGGCGGCACCTCCCCTGGCGCCGTCCTCTGAAACCGCCCCCGGCCGGGACGACCCGGCCATTCCCGCGGGGCTCGGCCGGGACGACCTGGCGCTCCAGGCTTGAGGAGCAACGAGCCGTGACTGACAAGGCATCCCGTATCGAGGCGCTGCGCCGGCGCTATCTCGAATTGAAGGCGGCGGGCGACAATCTCGCCCCCAAGGCCCTGCCCGGGCCGACCGCGCCGGGTTCGGCCCCCGTGCTCGCGGCGGCGATCCGCCACCGGGAGGAAATCCCGGGCGGCTGGTACTGGACCGCGCGGCTCAGCCGCGGCGAGCGGCTCCGCATCGTGAACGGGAACGCAACGCCGGGCGTCTCCGTCTTCCTGTGGAATGCGGAAGATCCCAGCGAACGCTATAATTCCGCCGATACGATGAAGCTGCAATGGACCGCCGCCCTGCCCAAGGGCCGGGTCCTGTTCTCCGACATGGGGCGCGTGCTCGCCTCCGTCGTCGAAGATACTTGCGGCGCCCATGACACCGTGGTGGGCGGCTCGACACCTGCTTCCAACGCGGCCAAATACGGCGATGCCACGCTCCGCTCGACGGCGGAGAACATGCGCCTCGCGGCCTCCAAATTCGGTCTCGGCAAGCGCGATCTCGCCCCGGTGATCAGCTTCTTCTCCCCCGTCCAGGTGACGGCGGAGGGCACTTTCGCCTGGGCCGAGGGCAAGCTCGTGGCCGGCGATTTCGTCGAACTCCGGGCCGAGATGAACCTCCTCGTCGCCGTCTCCAACTGTCCCCATCCCTTCGCCCCCGGTGCGAGCTTCGCACCGCAGCCGATCGAGGCCGTGATCTGGCAAGGCCCGGCGCCCGCCGACGACGACCTGTGCCGCACCGCCACCGCCGAAGCCGTGCGCGGCTTCGAAAACACCGATCCGCTGTTCGCCGGCCGTTGAGGGAGGCAGAAATGACCGTCACCGTGACCCCGGCCGTTCTGGACGCGGCCAACGCCGTCTATGATTTCACGATCCCGGCGACCCGTCCGTGGTCCCATGTCGTGAAGCGCGGCCAGATCTTGCGCATCGTCGACCTCGAAGGCTGCCAGGCCGTCGACACGCTGTTCTACAATGCCCACGACTTCGCCGAACGCTATTCGGCGCAGGACACGCTGCTGGCCCAGGGTTCGGCCTATGTCTCGACCGGGACCAAGCTGGTCTCCAACGACGGCAACGTGATGGCGACCGTGGTGGCCGACAGTTGCGGCCGCCACGACACCTCCGCCGGGGCCTGTTCCTGCGAGGCCAACACGGTCCGCTTCGGCCACCACACCCGTTACATGCATGCCTGCCGCGAGAACTTCGTGATCGAAGTGACCAAATGGGGCATGACCAAGCGCGACGTGGTGCCGAACATCAATTTCTTCATGAATGTGCCGATCGAGCCGGACGGCAAGCTCGCCATCGTCGACGGCATTTCGGCTCCCGGTTCCCATGTCGACATTCGGGCGGAGATGGATATTCTTTGCGTCGTTTCGAACTGCCCGCAGGTGAACAATCCCTGCAACGGCTTCGATCCGACGCCCGTCCGCGTGCTGATCTGGGACGGGGAGGCAGCGTAACCTCCCATGTTCGACAAGATCCTGATCGCGAACCGGGGCGAAATCGCGGCCCGGGTCATCGCCACGGCCAAACGCCTCGGCATTGCCACCGTGGCCGTCTGTTCCGAGGCCGACCGTTTCACCCCGCCCGTGCTGGCGGCGGACGAGGTGGTCTGCCTCGGCCCCGCCCCGGCGAAGGAGAGCTATCTCAAGGCCGATGCCATCGTGGAAGCCTGTGTCGCCACCGGCGCCCAGGCGGTCCATCCGGGCTATGGCTTCCTCTCGGAAAACGCCGGCTTCGCCGAAGCCCTGGCGGCCAAGGGCATCCGCTTCATCGGGCCCCGGCCCGAACATCTCCGCGACTTCGGCCTGAAGCATACGGCGCGGGCCCTGGCCAAGGCCTCCGGCGTGCCGCTGCTGCCGGGCAGCGAAATCCTCGCCTCGGCCGACGACGCGCTGGCGGCGGCCGAGGTGGTCGGCTATCCCGTGATGCTGAAGAGCACGGCGGGCGGCGGCGGCATCGGCATGTCGCTCTGCCACGATGCGGCCGAACTGCGCGCCCGCTTCGAGGCGGTGCAACGCATGGCGTCCTCCTCCTTCGGGGATGCGCGGGTCTATCTCGAACGCTTCGTCGCGACCGCCCGCCATGTCGAGGTGCAGATCTTCGGCGACGGCAAGGGCAATGTCGTGGCCCTCGGCGAGCGGGACTGTTCGCTTCAGCGCCGCAATCAGAAGGTGGTCGAGGAAACCCCGGCGCCCGGCCTGTCGGACGAATTGCGGGGCCGTCTCCACGCTGCCGCGGTGGCCCTCGGCAAGGCGGTTTCCTATGAATCCGCCGGTACGGTCGAATTCATCTACGACGTGGCGCGGGACGATTTCTATTTCCTCGAGGTGAATACCCGCCTCCAGGTCGAGCATCCGGTGACCGAGAGCGTGTTCGGCGTCGACCTCGTCGAATGGATGATCCGCCAGGCTGCGGGCGGCTTCGCCTTGCCGGCGCAGGCGAGCCTGAAGCCCAAGGGTGCCGCCATCGAGGTCCGCCTCTATGCCGAAAATCCCCAGGCCCATTTCCGCCCGCAGACCGGGCGCCTGACCGAGGTTTCCTTCCCGTCCCACGTCCGGGTCGACACCTGGGTCGAGACCGGGACCGACGTGACGCCCTTCTACGATCCCATGCTGGCCAAGCTGATCGTGAAGGGCGAGACGCGGGGCGAAGCGATCGAGAACCTGCAATCGGCCCTCGCCGCCTCCCGTGTCTGGGGCATCGAGACCAATCTCGCCTATCTGCGGGCGATCGCGGCGTCCGAGGTCTTCGCCTCCGGCAAGGTCGCGACTTCCGTGCTCGGCCATTTCCATTTCGAAGCGCCGACCATCGAAGTGGTGGCGGCCGGGCCGCAGACCAGCGTGCAGGACTGGCCCGGGCGCCTCGGCCTCTGGGATGTCGGCGTGCCGCCGTCCGGCCCGTTCGACGACCGCTCGTTCCGCCTGGCCAATCTGATCGTCGGTAATGAGTCGGGGGCCGCCGGCCTCGAATGCACCCTGTCGGGTCCCATCCTGAAGTTCAACGGCGCGGCCACGGTGGCGCTCGCGGGCGCCGAAGCCCATGTCACGCTGGACGGCGTCACGGTCGATTATTTCAAGCCGATCGCCGTCGCCGCCGGCCAGACAATGGTGATCGGCAATATCCGCGACGCCGGCCAGCGCATCTATCTCGCCGTCCGCGGCGGCATCGACGGGCCGCGCTTCCTGGGCGCCCAGGCCTGTTTCTCGCTCGGCGGTTTCGGCGGCCAGGGCACCGGCGTGCTCAAGGCGGGCGAGACACTGCATATCGGCACGGCCCCGGCAGGTCCCGGCCCCGGCGGGCTCGATGCGCCCGTGATCACGCGGGACTGGACCATCGGCGTCCATTACGGCCCCCACGGCGCGCCCGATTTCTTCACCGAAGAAGACATCGCCGACCTCTATGCCGCGACCTATGAGGTTCATTTCAACTCGGCCCGCACGGGCGTGCGCCTGATCGGGCCGAAGCCGCGTTGGGCCCGGGCCGACGGCGGGGAGGCGGGGCTCCACCCCTCCAACATCCACGACAATGCCTATGCCATCGGCGCGATCGATTTCACCGGCGACATGCCGATCATCTTAGGACCCGACGGGCCGAGCCTCGGCGGTTTCGTCTGCCCGGCGGTGATCGCGCGGGACGAGCTCTGGAAGGCCGGGCAGTTGAAGCCGGGCGACCGGGTGCGTTTCGTGCCCCACGGCAAGGCGCCCCAGGTGATCAGCAAACTTGCGGACCTCGGCTCGCCGATCCTCGGCCGGCGCGACGACGGGCCGGTGCCCGTGGTCTATCGCCGGGCGGGGGACGACAATCTCCTGGTCGAATATGGTCCCATGGCGCTCGACATCGCCCTTCGCCTGCGCGTCCACCTGCTGGCGGAAGCGGTGAAGGCGGAACGCCTGCCGGCCATCATCGACATGACGCCTGGCATCCGCTCGCTCCAGATCCATTACGACAGCCGCCTTCTGCCGACCGCGAAACTGCTCGACGCGCTCGCCGAGATCGAGGCCAGCCTGCCGCCCGCGGAACAGGTCACGGTGCCGAGCCGTATCGTCCATCTGCCGCTCTCCTGGAACGATCCGTCGATCCAGCTCGCGGCGCGTAAATACCAGGAATTGGTGCGGCCGAACGCGCCCTGGTGCCCCTCGAACATCGAGTTCATCCGGCGCATCAACGGGCTGACCAGCGTCGAGGCGGTGCAGGACATCATCTTCGACGCGAGCTACCTGGTGCTCGGTCTCGGCGACGTCTATCTGGGCGCCCCGGTGGCGACCCCGGTCGACCCGCGCCACCGCCTGGTGACCACGAAATATAATCCGGCGCGCACTTGGACGCCGGAAAACGCGGTCGGTATCGGCGGCGCCTATATGTGCGTCTATGGCATGGAAGGGCCGGGCGGCTACCAGCTCTTCGGCCGGACCGTGCAGATGTGGAATGCCTGGCGGCGCACCAAGGAATTCGAGCAGCCCTGGCTGCTTCGCTTCTTCGACCAGATCCGCTTCTTCCCCGTGAGCGAGCAGGAACTGGTCGAAGCCCGTGCCGCCTTCCCGCACGGTCGCTATCCGATCAAGATCGAGGAGACCAGTTTCTCCTATGGCGACCACGCCCGATTCCTGGCCGCCAACAGGCCGGAGATCGAGGCCGCCAAGGCACGCCAGCAGGCCGCCTTCGAGGCTGAACGCCAGGACTGGAAGGACAAGGGCCTGGACAGTTTCGTGGTCGACGACGAGGGTACCGCACCCGAGGTCGAAGTGCCGCCGGGCCAGATCCCGGTCGAAGCCCAGGTGACCGGCAACGTCTGGAAGATCGTGGTCGAGGAAGGGGCTGAGGTCGCCGCGGGTGACACCGTGGTGATCGTCGAGTCGATGAAGATGGAAATGGATATCAAGAGCCCGGTGGCGGGCCGTATCGCGACGCTGCGCTGCCAGCCGGGACGGACCGTGCAGGCGGGCCAGATCGTCGCCTTGATCGAAAACCGTTGAGGGGAAACGTCATGGGCATGCCGAAAATCCTGACCATCGATTTCCTGAAGCGGGCCTATGCCGCGGGCACGCTGACCCCCCTCGAGGTGATCGATCTGGTGATCGAACGCGCCGCTGCTTGGCCCGATCCGGCAGTCTGGATCTCCCGCTACGGCGACGAGGAATTGCGCGCCGCGGCCAAGGCGTTGATGGACGCGGGCGGTCCCACGGCGGAGCAGCCGCTGTGGGGCATTCCCTTCGCGGTCAAGGACAATATCGACTGCGCCGGGCTCGATACGACGGCGGCCTGCCCTGCCTTCGCCTATCGGCCGGCGGCGGATTCGACGGTGGTGGCCAGGCTCCGCGCGGCCGGTGCCATTCCGGTCGGCAAGACCAATCTCGACCAGTTCGCCACCGGGCTCAACGGCACCCGCTCGCCCTACGGCGCGCCGCGCTCGGTGTTCGGACCGGGGCATGTCTCGGGCGGTTCCAGTTCGGGTTCGGCGGTCGCGGTCGGGGCCGGCATCGTCGCCTTCTCGCTCGGCACCGATACCGCCGGTTCGGGCCGGGTGCCGGCGGCCTTCAACAATCTGGTCGGCGTGAAGCCGACCAAGGGCATGCTGTCCACGACCGGCCTGGTGCCGGCCTGCCGCAGCCTCGACTGCATCTCGGTCTTCGCCGCGACGGCGGTGGAGGCCGACTTGGTGCGCCGCGTCGCGGCCGGTTACGACGGCACGGATGCCTATTCGCGGGCAGGGGCCGATGTCGCATTGCCGGCGGGCCGGCTCCGGGTCGGCGTGCCGGTCGGGGCGGAGCGGGAATTCTATGGCGACGAGGCCAATGCCGCCCTGTTCGAGGCGGCGGTGGCGCGCATGGAGGCGCTCGGCTGCCGGGTGGTCGATATCGACTTCCGGCCCTTCCGCGAGGCGGCGAACCTGCTCTATGCCGGCCCCTGGGTGGCGGAACGCCTGGCCGCGGTGGAGGACTTCCACAAGGCCCATGCGGACGCCATGGATCCCACGGTGCGCCGGATCGTCGAAGGCGCCTTCGGTGTGACCGCGGTCGATGCCTTCCGCGGCGCCTATGCCCTCGAAGCCTATCGCCAGCAGGCGGCGGCGGAATGGGCCAAGATGGACGTGCTGCTGCTGCCGACGACGCCGCTCAACCCGACGGTCGACGCCATGCTGGCCGATCCGATCGGGCTCAACGCCAAGCTCGGCCGCTATACCAATTTCGTCAATCTGCTCGATTGCGCCGGCATCGCGGTGCCGGCCGGCTTCCGCCCGGATGGCCTGCCCTTCGGCGTCACCCTGATCGGGCCGGCCTTTTCCGATGCGGCGCTGGCGGTCTGGGGCGACCGCATGCACAAGGCGGCCTCGACCGGTTACGGGCTCGACACCGGGGCGGATCTGCATGGCGTGGCTGTGCCCGCCGGGCCGGCGGTGGAACGCCTGGAGATTGTCGTCGTCGGCGCACATCTGAGCGGCATGCCGCTCAACCACCAGCTCACCGACGAGGGCGGCGTTCTGGTCAAGCGCTGCAAGACCGCGGCCGACTATCGCCTCTTCGCCCTGCCGGGCACGGTGCCGCCGAAGCCCGGCCTGAGCCATGCCCCGGGTTTCGAGGGACCTGGCCTCGAGGTCGAGGTCTGGGCGCTGCCGGCGGCGGGCTTCGGGCGTTTCGTCGCCGCCATCCCGGCCCCGCTCGGGATCGGCAAGGTCACCCTGGACGATGGTTCCAAAGTCTCAGGCTTCCTGTGTGAGGCCCACGCCCTGCAAGGCGCGCCGGAGATCACCCCGCTCGGCGGCTGGCGCGCCTATTGCGCCGGGGCCTGAGCGCTCAGGAAGCGGAATCCGCCATCGCCGCCGCGCGCCGCGCCGCCATCGCCCTGGTGGCCCGGCGCCGGCGCAGCCACATCATGGTGCCGGTGACGGCGAAGAGCGTGGGCAGGATGCCGGCGACGAAGATGATCGTCTGGAAGATCAGGCCCATGCCGGTGCCGTCGTGCAGCCGGCGCATCCAGCGGCCGAAGAGGTCGCCCGGTGTGGCGGCGGGCGGCGGGGCTGCCTTGGTGGCACCGCTGGCGTCGTCGACGCCGACCGTGGCCATGGCGCCCTCGACAGTGGCGAAGGTGATGCGCCAGGACGGATTCTGCTCGGTCGGCAGGCTGAGGCTGCGCGGCACTGCCCCTTCGGGGGCGGCGGCCAGGGCGGCCTGAAGGGCGGCGTCCGGCGTCTGTACCGTCGCGGTCAAGGGTTGGCCGCCGAAACCGCCGGGACCACGCTGGCCCGGCGGGCTCACCGTGGTGATGCTGCCGACCGCGAGGCGCGCCGTCTGCGGGAAGGACAGATAGATCCCGGTGAAGGAGAGCAGGGCGAGCGGGATCGCGATCCAGATGCCGAAGACATGGTGCAGGTTGGCCGAGGGCAACATGCGCGGCCGCCAGCCGAAGGCGCGCAGCAACGACAGGCGTTTCGGCCACCAGAGATAGATTCCGGTCAGCGACAGGATCAGCAGGGCGACGCCGAGCCAGCCGACGATCTGCCGCCCGGAAAAGGCCGGCACCAGCAGGTTGCCGTGAAAATCATGCATCAGGCGCATGAAGCCGTTGTTGGCCGGCCCTGAGTCCAGCACCTTGCCGGTCGCGGGGTCGAGCCAGACGGCGACCGTCTCGCGCGGGTTGGCGGCACCCGCCGGGCGGGCCACCATGGTAATCGGGGAGGTTTCGTCCTCCGGCAGGCGGATCTGGGTCAGGCGGGCGCCGTCGCCCAGGGTGTCGAGCGCCGTCTCGGCCAGGGCGGCGAGGCCGGGGCCTGCGCCGCTCACTGCGTAACGTTCGGGCGAGAGCAGGCGATCGATGCCGTCGTGCCAGACCAGGGCCGAGCCGGTCAGGCCGAGCGGCACCGTGAGCAGGGCGAGGCCGACCCCGAGCCAGAGGTGGAATTCCTGCAACAGGCGGCGCAGGCGGCCGCGGGTCCGGGTCGTCATGGTTCGGTTCTCGCCTTCTATTCGTTGCGAATGAAAATGCCTCGCATTAAGAAAAATTCAACATGGATTGTTCGTCCGCTCTGTTCCCGGCGCCGACAACGTCGCTGAAGCCGGCTTCCTGCGCCGCCTTCCGGGCCAATCGGAAAATACGCTCGCTAATGCAATTGCGAGGCGTTTGCATACTAACTAAGAACCGTTCTCATCTGTGGGGCTGAGGGCTTAGTGATGAAGAAGGTTGAATTCGTACCGGCGCCGCGTCGGGTCTCCCACCTGGCGCTGCTGAGCGCACTGGCGCTCGGGCCGGCGGCCGGGGTGGCGCAGGCGGGCGACGGCGGCATGACGGTGACGCACGACGGCGACTGGGCCACGGCGTCGAGCGGGCAGACGGAAGAAACCCTGCCGACGGTGACCGTGACCGGCGAGCGCGAGCCGGCCAATGCCCACCGCGCCAGCACCGGCGTCGACCGCCTGCCGCAGGAAATCCAGGACACGCCGCAGGCCGTCAAGGTGATCGGCCAGGAGACCATCCAGGAACAGGGCGTCACCAGCCTGGATCAGGCGCTGCGCAACGTCCCGGGTATCACCGTCTCGGTCGGCGAGGGCGGCGGCGGCATGAACGGCGACCAGTTCCGCATCCGCGGCTTCGAGGCGCAGAACGATCTCTATATCGACGGCCTGCGCGATTTCGGCGTCTATACCCGCGACACCTTCAACACCGAGAGCGTCGAGGTCTTCCTCGGTCCCTCGGGCGAGAGCTTCGGGCGCGGCAATTTCGCCGGCGTCATCAACAGCACCACCAAAGTGCCGGTGCTGGACGATTTCATCACGCTGCAGGGCTCGCTCGGCCTCGGCCCGATGGCGCGGATCACGGGCGATGCCAACTACCAGCTCTCGGACACGAGCGCCGTTCGCCTCAACGTCATGTATACGGACCAGACCCCGGTCGGCCGCGACGACGGGCCGGAATCGAAGCGCTGGGGCGTGGCGCCGTCGATCGGCTTCGGCCTCGGCACCGATACCAGCATGACCATCGCCTATCTGCACCAGACCGACAACCGGGTGCCCGATTACGGCATTCCGACGCTCGCCACGGGTTACGACTTCGGCGCCAGCACGGCGTTCCCGGTCTCGGCCCCGGCGCCGGTCTCCCGCGATAACTGGTACGGCTCCACCGCCGACCGCGACGACACCACGGCCGACGTGGTGACCGCGCGCATCACGCATAGACCGGCCAATTGGCTGCGCCTGAACAACGACACGCGGGTCGGCTTCTATTCGCGCGACTTCCTGACCACCATCGCATCCTGCGGCACCGCCAACGGCTGCCTGCAGAATCTCTATGACGGCAATCCGGCGACCGTGCCGGTAATCACCTTCGGCGGCGGCAATCCCTTCTATCAGCAGGACAATTGGGGCGCCCAGAACATCACCACCGCGACCGCCGATTTCGATCTCGGCGGCTTCCGGAACCAGGCGGTGGCCGGCCTCGACGCGTCCTACGAGAGCACGGACCGCACCAATTACACCGGCCTGGTCCGGCCCACCGACATCTCGCTGCTGGATCCGACACCCTATGACATGTCGACATCGAGCGTGCGGCGGAGCCAGCAGATCCAGACGGATTCGACGGATTTCGGCGCCTTCGCTTCGGAACAGTTCTGGCTCACGGACGAGCTGTCGGTCCTGGGCGGCCTGCGCTGGGACCGCTACCACATCACGTCCGACACGGCGGCCAGCCTGACCACGACGCCGACCTATACGACCACCAAGGTCGACGAGACCCTGTTCAGCCCGAAGGCCAGCGTGATCTTCGAGCCGAGCGACGCGCAGACCTATTATCTCTCTTGGGCGCGTTCGAGCCAGCCGGCCACGGGCAGTACCGGCGCCGCCAACGCGGTGACCCCGGTCTCCGCCACCCAGACCGACCTGGAGCCGACCGAGAGCGAGACCTTCGAAGTGGGCGGCAAGCTCAATTTCTTCAGCGACCGCCTGGGTGTCGGCCTTTCCGTGTTCCAGGTCGAGCGCGACAATTCGAAGGAAGTCGATTCGAGCGGCACGATCGTCGCCTCGGGCCAGAGCATCCGGAACCGCGGCGCCGAACTCTCGCTCACCGGCAAGATCACCGACGCCTGGACCGTGCAGGCCGCCTATACCTATATCGACAGCGAATACACGGACTTCGGCAATACGTCCTCGACCGTGATCGCCAGCGGCCCGCTGGCCGGCCAGGTGACCTCTACCGTCACCAATGCCGCGATGAAGGGACGCCAGGTCAACAATGTGCCGGAAAATGCCGTCTCGCTGTGGTCGACCTATGCCGTGACCGACAAGATCACGCTGGGCGCCGGCCTCAAGTATCAGGACGAGATGTATGCCGCCCAAGGCCTGAACACCACGACCGGCCTGATCACCTATACCGAGGTCCCCTATTACCTCTCGGTCGACGCCCTGGTCGCCTACCGTGTGAACGAGGGCGTCACGGTCCAGGTCAACGGCTACAACCTGTTCGACCGGCGCGACAATTTCGACCAGACTTTCTCCGGCCGGACGGTGCCGGCGGCGGGACGGACGGTGATCGTCTCGACCACCGCGAGTTTCTGATGCTGGTCGTCATCCCCGACGTATTGAGTGCGGACGAAGTCGCCGCCTGCCGCGCCACCCTGGAGCAAGCCTCCTGGGTGGACGGCAAGGTGACGGCCGGCGAGCAGTCGGCCAAGGCCAAGGTCAATCTCCAGGTGCCCGAGGGCAGCGAGGCCGCCCGCACCCTGGGCGACCGCATCCTGCGCGCGCTCGGCAACAATGCGGAATTCGTCAGTGCGGCCCTGCCGCTCCGCGTCTATCCGCCGCTGTTCAACCGTTACGACGTGGGCATGAAATTCGATGCCCACGTCGACAATGCGATCCGTGGCATTACCGGCCTCAACACGAGGATCCGGACCGATGTCTCCTCGACCCTGTTCCTGTCCGATCCGGCGAGCTACGACGGCGGCGAACTGGTGGTCGAGGACACTTACGGCGCCCAAGCGGTGAAACTGCCTGCGGGGTCCATGGTGGTCTATCCGGCGACAAGCCTGCACCGGGTCGAGCCGGTGACGCGGGGCAGCCGCTGGGCCGCCTTCTTCTGGAGCCAGTCGATGGTGCGCGACGACGGCCAGCGCCGCCTGCTCTACGAGATGGACCTGGCGATCCGGCGCCTTCGGGCCGACGTGGGCGACGAGCATCCCTCGATCCGTTCCCTGGTCGCGACCTATCACAACCTTTTGCGGCGCTGGGCGGAACTCTAGGACCTGCGCCGTCCTGCCACCTTGCGGGATGGCGCCGATGGCCGTATAGAAATGTTATTGCAACGCATTCGCATCTACTGCGTAACGCTTTGGAGACCCCGATGGAACCGACAGCCGCCGTCGACGCCTTGGCAGCGCCCGTCGAAGCGGCCGCGCCGGCCGCCGAAGTGACGATCACCGGCCTGTTCCTGCATGCCGATCCGGTGGTGCAGGGGGTCATGATCCTGCTTCTGCTCGCCTCGGTGATCACCTGGTCGATCGTCGTCGATCGCCTGGCCCGGCTGCGCCGTCTCGACCGCGAGGTGGCGGCATTGGAGGCCAAGGTGGCGGCCCGCAAGCCCGGGCTGGACGGCCTGGCGGGCCTGGCCCGGGCCACGGTCGAGGCCGGGCTTTTCGAATGGCACGAGTTGGCGGGCGAGGGACGGGACGAACGCCGCCTGCGCGCCGAACAGGCGATGCGCCTCAGTGCCACCGAGGGCCTCCGCCGGCTCGAAGTGGGGCTGCCCTTTCTCGCCACCATCGGCTCGGCGGGGCCCTTCATCGGGCTGTTCGGCACCGTCTGGGGCATCCTGCATTCGTTCACGGCGATCGCCAACAGCCAGGACACCAGCCTGGCCGTGGTGGCGCCCGGCATCGCCGAAGCGCTCTTCGCGACCGCGATCGGCCTGGTCGCGGCGATCCCGGCGGTGATCTGGTACAACGCCTTCTCGACCCGGCTGGGTCGCCTCGGCGCCCGCCTGTCGACCGCGGTCGCCCGCGTCACGGCCCTGCTCGGCCGGGGCGAGGTTTCGCTTCGCCGGGCGGCGGAATAGGCCCGGCCATGGCGGGTCCCCTCTTGCCCGGCCCGGGCGGCAGCGACGACGGCAGCCTTTATCGCCCGGTCGCCGAGATCAATGTGACGCCCTTTGTCGACGTCATGCTGGTGCTGCTGATCATCTTCATGGTGGCGGCGCCGCTGATGATGACCGGCGTGCCCCTGCATCTGCCGAAATCCGCGGCGGCCAAGTTGCAGCCGCAGAAGCAACCGCTGATCGTCTCGCTCACCACGGCGGGCGAAGTCTTCGTCGACAAGGAACAGGTGAGCGACGCCGATCTCCTGGCCCGGCTGAAGCCCTTGGCCCTTGCCGAGCCGGAGCGGGTGGTCTATGTCCGGGGCGACCGCACGCTTGACTACGGTCGGGTGATGGAAGTGATGGGTCTGCTGTCCAGCGCGGGCTTCACGCGCCTTTCCATGATTGCCGAGGGGGCCGCCGCCCGGCCATGAAGTCCTTTCGCTATAGCGCCGTGGCGGTTTCCTTTGCTGCTCATGCGGCGGTGATCTCCTATCTCGTCTTCGGTCTCGGCCAGGTCGACAGCGGCGCCGAATTCGAGGCGCCACCGACCATCGAAGTGATGATGCCGCCCATGACCGCCGCCGCGGCGAGTCCGGTCAGCCCGAGCGAAGCCAAGCCGGTCGAGGCGAGGCCGGTCGAACCTGCGCCGCCCGAACCCGAGGTCGCGGCCGAGCCGGCGCCCGAGGTGCCGCCCGAGGTGCCGCCCGAAGTGCCGTCCGTCCTGCCGGTGGTGGCGGAAGCGGTCGAGGCGCTCGACCCCGTGGTCGCGGTGGCGACCGAGCCCGAGAAGCCGAAACCGCAAAGGCCGAAACCCCGGCGCGAGGCGGAGCGGCCGCGCAAGCCCGCCCCGCCGGTCGAAACCGTGGCCGCCGCCGCGCCGGCTCCCGCCGTCCCGGCCCCGCCGGCGCCCGTGCCGTCCCTGGCCTCGGAAGGGCCGGCTGCCACACCGGGTGGCGGTAATCCCGGCGCGCGCGCCGATTACCGGGCGGTCATCGCCAATTGGGTCGAGCGCCACAAGCGCTATCCCGACAGCGTCCGCCGCCGCCGTCTCGAGGGCGTGCCGGTGGTGCGCTTCCAGATCGGCCGCGACGGCACCGTGGTGATGTGCGAAGTGGTGCGGTCGAGCGGGCGGCCCGAGATCGACGATGCGGCACTCGCCACCATCCGCCGGGCCGATCCCTTTCCGGAAATGCCGGCCGGCGTCGACGGCGCCTCGATGTTCTTCACCGTGCCGATCGAATTCGTGCTGCGCGGCTGATCCTGCGCGAGCGTAAAATGCGATCGCCCGGCGGCCGCAGGCAAGGCGGCGGCCGGACGTTCAATCTCGACAGTGCCGCCCGCCGGCCATGTCCTGCCTTCACCGAGTGTCCATGCCCGCCCCGACTTCCGCTCCCCGAACCAAACGACGCCGCTGGATCCCGATCGTCATTGCGGCCCTGGTCGCGGGCGGGGCGGCCTGGTGGTGGCTGCGAGCGCCCCAGAGTGCCGGCGGCGTCCAATATGTCACGGCCGAGGTCGGCCGCGGCGACATCGAGGACGCGGTCTCCGCCCTCGGCAATCTCCAGCCGCGCGACTATGTCGATGTCGGCACCCAGGTTTCGGGCCAGCTCAAGGAGATCCATGTCGAGATCGGCGATGCCGTGAAACAGGGCGATCTCCTGGCCGAGATCGACCCGACCGTCTATCAGAGCCGGGTCTCGGCCGACGAGGCCCAGCTCCTCTCCCTCAAGGCCCAGCTCGCCGACCGCGAGGCCCAGGCCGTGCTGGCCGGCCAGCAGCTCGCCCGCCAGAAGAAGCTCTGGGCCCAGAAGGCGACGACGGAAGAGGCGGTGCAGACGGCGGAAGCCACGCTGAAATCGGCCAATGCCCAGATCGACCAGATCAAGGCCCAGATCCAGCAGACGGAATCGACCCTGCGCGGCGACCAGGCCAACCTCGGCTATACCAAGATCTACGCCCCGATGACCGGCACGGTCACCTCGATGACCGCGCGACGGGGCCAGACCCTGAACGCCAACCAGTCGGCCCCGATCATCCTGCAGATCGCCGACCTCTCGGCCATGACGGTCGAGACCCAGGTCTCGGAAGCCGACGTCGGGCGCTTGAAGCTCGGCATGGATGCCTATTTCACCACGCTGGGCGGCGTCGGCAAGCGCTGGACCGGCAAGCTGGCCCAGATCCAGCCGACGCCCACCGTGGTGAACAATGTCGTGCTCTACAATGCGCTGTTCGACGTCGACAATGCCGACCGCTCCCTGATGACCCAGATGAGCGCCCAGGTCTTCTTCATCGTCGCTTCCGCCCACGACGTGGTCACGGTGCCCCAGGGGGCGCTGAAGCCGATGGGCCAGCGCCAGCGCGTCGGCGGCAACAAGCCGCCGGCCGATGCGGCCGAAAGCGGGGCGCCGCGACCGGGCAAGCCCTGGCGCGTGCAGGTCATGGGGCCGGACGGCAAGCCGGTCGACAGGGTGGTGCGCATCGGCGTGACCAACCGGGTGACGGCCGAAGTGCTGGAAGGCTTGCAGCCGGGCGATGTGGTGGTGGTCGGCCAGCGCAGCCAGGCCGCGGCGGTGCCGGCCAATGGCGGCGGTCTGCCCGGGCTCGGTGGTGTCGGCGGGGCACGACCGCCGGGCGGGGGGCGCTGACCGTGGCGCCGCTGATCGAGCTTCGCGATATCCGCAAGACCTATGTCTCGGGCGGCGGCGAGGTTTCGGTCGAAGTCCTGCACGGCATCTCGCTGAGTATCGAGGCGGGCGAATTCGTTGCCATCATGGGCGCCTCCGGTTCCGGCAAGTCGACCCTGATGAATCTGATCGGCTGCCTGGACCGGCCGAGTGCCGGGCAATATTTCTTCGCCGGGCGCGACGTCTCGCAATTCGACCGCGACGAACTGGCCTGGGCCCGGCGTGAGGCCTTCGGCTTCGTCTTTCAGAGCTACCACCTGATCGGCACCGCGACGGCGACCGAGAATGTCGAAGTGCCGGCGATCTATGCCGGCCTGGCCCCGGGCGAACGCCACGCGCGGGCGGCCGAATTGCTCTCCACCCTCGGCCTCGGCGAGCGCCTGGGCCACCGGCCGAGCCAGCTCTCCGGCGGCCAGCAGCAGCGCGTCTCGATCGCCCGCGCCCTGATGAACGGCGGCAAGGTGATCCTGGCGGACGAGCCGACCGGCGCCCTCGACACCCGAAGCGGCGCCGAAGTTCTGGCCCTGCTCGCCGATCTGGCCGAGCGCGGGCATACGGTGATCGTGATCACCCATGATCCCGAGGTGGCGGCCCATGCCGACCGCGTGATCGAGATCCGCGACGGATTGGTCACCGCCGACACGCGGCGCCGGCCGGTGCGCGGCGCGGTGCCGATCGCCCTGGGCGATCCCCATGGCACCACGGCGGCGGCCTTCGCCCGCTTCGGCGAGGCGGCCCGGATGGCGGTGCGCTCGCTCCGCGCCAATATCTTCCGGACCGTGCTCACCCTGCTCGGCATCGTCATCGGCGTCGGCTCGGTCGTTGCCATGCTGGCGGTGGGCGAGGGGGCGAAGCGCGCCGTGCTCGACCGGATCGGCGCCATGGGCACCAATCTCCTGCTCGTGCGGCCGGGGGCGCCGGCCCAGCGCGGCGTGGGCGGCCAGGTCGTCACCCTGGTGGCCGACGATGCCACGGCGATCGGCGATGTCGACAATGTCGACTATGCCCTGCCGGAACTTCAGGGCAGCATGACGCTCCGCTCCGGCAATCGCGACTACCAGACCCAGGTCTCCGGCACCACCGACGTCCTGCCCGAGGTGCGCGACTGGCCGCTGGCCGCCGGCGCCTTCTTCACCGACGGCGACGGCCGTTCCTATGCCACGGTCGCCGTGTTGGGCCAGACGGTGGCCAACAGCCTGTTCCCGGACGGCAGCGATCCCGTGGGCAAATTCGTCCTCTTCAACAATGTGCCGTTCCAGGTCATCGGGCTCCTGACGGCGAAGGGCGCCTCGCCCATGGGCACGGACCAGGACGATATCGTCTATGTCCCGTTGCAGACCGCCTCGCTCCGTCTGTTCGGCGCGCGCAACCTGCGCTCGATCACCATCGCCGTCGCCGATGTCGACCGCATCGACGAGACCCAGGACAAGGTCACCAGCCTGCTGATCGAACGCCACCGCGGCCAGGAGGATTTCCAGATCCGCAACATGGCGGCGATCGTCGAGACCGCGACCGCGACCCAGAACACGATGACCGTGCTGCTCGGCTCGATCGCGGCGATCTCGCTCCTGGTCGGCGGCATCGGTGTGATGAATATCATGCTGGTCAGCGTGACCGAGCGGACGCGCGAGATCGGCATTCGCATGGCCACCGGCGCCCGCACCAACGACATCATGCAGCAATTCCTGACCGAGGCGATCGTGGTCTCCGGCCTCGGCGGCGTCATCGGCGTCGCGGGCGGTGCCGGAGTCGCGCTGATCGTCCAGGCCTTCGGGACGCCGATCCAATTCTCCGGCGGGGTGATCGCGCTCGCCTTCGGCTGTGCCGCCCTGGTCGGCCTGGTCTTCGGCTTCGCCCCGGCACACAAGGCGGCACGGCTCGACCCCGTGGTCGCCCTGGCCAGCGAATAGGTCCGCGATGCGTTACGCCGCCCTGATCCTTTTGCCGGCGCTGGCGCTCGGCGCCTGTTCCTCGAAGCCGAAGCCGCCGCCCGAGGTAGTCGTGGCGCCTGCCGCCTGGGCTGCGCCCGCCGGCGGTGGGGCCGAGGTCTGGCCCGCGGCCGACTGGTGGCAGGGCTTCGGTAGCGCCGAACTCGACCGCCTGATCGCTGAAGCCAAGGCCGGCAACGCCGACCTCGGCCAGGCGGCGGCCCGCGTCGCCCAGGCGGAGGCGCAGCTCCGCATCGCCGGCTCCAGCCTTTGGCCGTCGCTCTCCCTCTCCGGCGGGGCGACGCGGCGGCGCGGCAGCGATACCGGCACCGGCAGCGGTGCCGCCGACACCTGGCGCAGCACCTATTCGGCGAGCCTGAGCGCCTCCTACGAGATCGATTTCTGGGGTGCCAATGCGGCCGACCGTGCCGCTGCCGCGGCCAGTCTGGCGGCCAGCCGCTTCGACCGCGAGACGGTGGCGCTCACCGTGACCTCGGGCGTTGCCACGACCTATCTCCAGGTGCTCTCGCTGCGCGACCGGCTCGACGTCGCCCGGCGCAATCTCGCCATCGCCGAGGAAGTCCTCCGCCTGGTCGAAGCCAAGGTCGGCGCCGGTGCCGCTTCCGACCTCGACCTCGCCCAGCAGCGGACGGTGGTGGCGCAGCGCCGCGCCGCGATCCCGCCCCTGGAACAGAATCTGCGCGAACAATCGGCGGCGCTCGCCGTGCTGCTCGGCACGGCCCCCACGGGCTTCGAGGTGGCGGGCCAGTCCCTCGCACCCGTGAAGATGCCGCCCGCCGCGGCCGGCCTGCCCTCCGCCCTCTTGGCGCGGCGGCCCGACATCGCCTCGGCCGAGGCCCGGCTCGTGGCGGCGGACGCCAATATCGACGCCGCCCGGGCGGCTTTCTTCCCGCAGGTGACGCTCTCCGCCTCCATGGCGCTGACCCAGGCGGCGGTGGGCGATCTCTTCGACCTCTCCAATGCCGCCTATTCCCTCGGCGCCTCCCTGCTGCAGACGATCTTCGATGGTGGCCGCGTGGCGGCGCAGCACGAACTCGCCAAGGCGCAGAAGGAGGAATTGGTGCAGTCCTACCGGGGTGCGGTCCTCGCGGCCTTCTCCGATGCCGAGGTGACGCTCGGCGCCGTCGACAGCCTGAACCGCCAGCGGCTCCTGCAGGACGAGGTCCTGGCCCAGGCCCGTCGCTCGCTCGAACTCGCGCAGATCCAGTATCGGGCCGGTGCGGCCGACCTGCTGACCGTGCTGAATGCCCAGCAGTCGCTCTATTCGGCCGAGGACCAGGCGGCCCAGGTGAAACTTTCGGCGCTCCAGGCCTATGTCGGCCTCTACCGGGCGCTGGGCGGCGGCTGGCAGGCGCCCTGAAGCCCCTTTCCCTCGATTTCGGAACGGGCTAAGCGCATCGGCAGGAGGACCAGCCATGCCGATACTCGATCGCCGCGATCTCGACTTCCTGCTGCACGAGGTGCTCGACCTCGATGCGCTGTTCACGAGGCCCCGCTACGCCGACCACGACCGTGCCGGCGTCGGCGCCATGCTGGATACCGCGACCGCGATCGCCGACGATCATTTCGCCAGCCACGCGGCCAAGCTGGACGCCAACGAGCCGACGTTCGACGGCACGCGGGTGACGATCATCCCCGAGGTGAAGGCGGCGCTCGATGCCTATATCGAGGCAGGCTTCATGTCCGCCCATGCCGATTACGACTGGGGCGGGATGCAGCTTCCCCACACGGTCGCCATGGCTGCCTCGGCGATCTTCTCGGCCGCCAATATCTCGACCGCGGGCTATCCCTTCCTGACCCGCGCCGCCGCCAATGTGATCGCCAAATTCGGCTCGGACGAGCAGAAACAGCGCTACCTCCGCCCCATGCTGGCGGGCCGCTTCTTCGGCACCATGGCGCTGACCGAACCGGGCGCCGGCTCCGGCCTCGCCGACCTGAAGACCCAGGCGGTGCCGGCGGAAGACGGAACCTACCGCATCACGGGCAACAAGATCTTCATCTCGGGCGGCGAGCATGAATTGTCCGAGAACATCGTCCATCTGGTGCTGGCCCGGATCAAGGGCGCGCCGCTCGGCGTCAAGGGCATCTCCCTCTTCGTCGTGCCCCGCATCCTGCCCGATGGTGCGCGGAACGACGTCCGTCTCGCCGGGCTCATCCACAAGATGGGCTACCGCGGCACGACCTCGACCATGCTGAATTTCGGCGAGGGCGGCGGTGCCATCGGCACCTTGGTCGGCGAGCCGCACAAGGGCCTCGCCTATATGTTCCACATGATGAACGAGGCCCGGGTCGGCGTCGGCCTCGGTGCCGCCGTGCTCGGCTATGCCGGCTACCGGGTGGCGCTCGACTATGCCCGGACCAGGCTCCAGGGAAGGCCGCCCCAAGCCAAGGACCCGAGCTTGCCGCCGGTGCCGATCATCCAGCATGCCGACGTGAAGCGGATGCTGCTCGCCTCCAAGGCCTATGTCGAAGGGGCGATGCACCTCTGCCTGCTCGGCGCCCGCCTGGTCGACGACAGCGAGACGGCGGAAACGCCGGAGGCCCGGGCGCGGGCCTTCCAACTCCTCGACCTGCTGACCCCGGTGATCAAATCCTGGCCCTCGCAATATGGTCTCGCGGCCAACGACATCGCGATCCAGGTCCACGGCGGCTATGGCTATACGCGGGAATATCCGGTCGAACGGCTCTACCGCGACAACCGCCTGAACCCGATCCACGAAGGCACCTTCGGCATCCAGTCGCTCGACCTCCTGGGCCGCAAGATACTGGCGGACCAGGGCCGCGCCCTCGCCCTGCTGGCCGAGGAAATGCAGGCGGCGATCGCCGCCGCCCCGGCCGACCTGGCGGAAGAGGCCACGGCGCTGGGCAAGGCGATGGGCCTGGTGGCCGAGACCGTCGCCGTGCTCGGCAAGGCCGCGGGCGGCAACCGGCTGGACGAGGCGCTGGCCAATTCCGCCGTCTTCCTCGAGCTGATGGGCCATGTCGTGGTGGCTTGGCTGTGGCTGCGCCAAGCCACGATCGCGGCCCGGCTGGCGCCCGCCGCCAGCGGCGACATGGCGGCCTTCTACGAGGGCAAGCGGCGCGCCTGCCGCTATTTCTTCCGCTGGGAACTGCCCAAGATCAGGGCCCAGGCCGAGCTTCTGCAGAGCCTCGACCAGACCTGCGCCGAAATGCCGGACGCCGCCTTCGGCTGAGGTGATCCGCCCGGTCCCGCCCTGCGTAGAAGCAGGGTGGTGGCCGCGTCCCCTCCTTGCCACCGCCGCCCTCGCCCTGGGCGGCATCGACGAAGCGATTCCCCTTGCCCTTGGGGAGGACTTCTGCCGCCCCGCTGGCCCGAACCTGGTCCGGCGGGGCGGTTTCGTTCAGAGCCCGGCCAGGATTTCCCTGGCCTTCGCGCGCAGGGTCTCGCGGTCGGCGCCGATCGGCAGGCGATAGGCGAGCCAGAGGAACATTTCTTCCTCGGGCGTCAGCAGGCTGCCGGCCCTCGCCTCGGCGGGCAGGGTCCCGTCGGCATATTCGCCGAGGCCGGAGAGGCCGAGGGCGCGGAGCGCCACCCGGGCCAGGCAACGCTCGCGCGCCGCCGCGGGCGCCGACTTCAGGACATGCACGGTGACCGCATTGATCTCGCGCGGGCGGAGCGGATGCTGGGCCAGGGCGAAGACACCGCAAACGGCGCCGGGCAGGGCGGCGGGATCGGCCGCGGTATAGAAGGGGGCTTCGATGCCCGGGCCACGCGGCGGTTTCGCCTCCAGCCGCTCCCTTGTCTCGACCGCGAAGAAGAGGGCGGCGTCATAGGCCGGATCGGTCACGTCGGGCGCCGGCGCCAGTCCGGCCAGGGTGCTGATCCGCTCCAGCGCCGCGGGCAGGTCGGAGGAGTAATCGTCCATGTCGAAGTAATTGAGTGCCTGGCCATCGGCGGCGCGGATCAGCCGGTCGGCCGCGATCGGCGCCATCATGAAATTATAATAGGGCGGCCCGTCCAGGGCGGCGGCCAGGAAGCGCTCGACGAAGCCGGGATCGCGGGCGAAATGCGCGGCCTCCGCCGGGGGCGGCGGTTCGGCCAGGGCGGGGCCTGCCGCCAGCACCAGGGCGGCGGCGAGCAGCAGGCGCCGGATCACGACTCGACCCGGGCCAGATGGGCGTCGATCGCGGCGAGCGAGACGGGCTCGTCCAGCAGGGGGGCATGACCCCGCGCCGGCACCTCGACGGCGACGAGATCGGGCTTGGCCGCCGTCATCTTCTCGACCGTGGCGGGGGCCAGCAGGTCCGACAGGGCGCCGCGCAGGACCAGGGTCGGGACCGCGGCGAGACCGGCGAAGAGCGGCCACATGTCGACCGGCGGGCCACCCGCGCGCATGGCATCGCCGATCCTGGGGTCGTAGTCGGGCCGGAGCCCGCCTTCCGGCTTTTCGGTGAAGACGGCGCGGGCGAATTTCATCCAGGTCGCATCGTCGAGCTCGGGGAACTGGCTCAGGTTGATCATGCGGAGCTGGGCCACCGCCTCGTCCCAGGTGGCGGGATCGCTCTGCTTGCCGGCATAGGTGGCGATGCGGGCGAGGCCGGCGGGATCGAGTTCCGGCCCGATGTCGTTCAGCACCGCGCCGGCGACCAGGGCGGGCGCGCCCAGGGCGACGATCTGGGTCACGATGCCGCCGAGCGAGGTGCCGACGAAGAAGGCCCGCGCGATGCCGAGCCCGGCCAGCAGGTCGATCGTGTCCCTGGCATAGGTCGGCGGCTGGTAGTTCATGAATTCGGGGTCATAGGCCGAACGTCCGCGGCCCCGGAAATCGGGCGAGATCACCCGCCGCCCGGCGGCCGAGAGGTAGAGCGCCAGATCCTCGAAATCGGCCGAATTGCGGGTCAGCCCGGGCAGGCAGATCACCGGCAGGCGGGGATCGGCCGGATCGCCGTAGAGCCGGACATGGAGCGACAGCCCGTCGAAGGAGGTCGTGCGCAGGGTCTCGTAACCGGCCATGGCGCTCAGCCCGCGGTCGCGCGGAAGGGCTGTTCGACCACCGGCGTCGTCCGCATCGAGGATCCCCGCAGCAGGTCCTTGGCGATGCCGAGGGGCACCGGTTTGCCGGGCGCCAGGCGCTGACGATAGACCTGGGTATTCTCGATCACGCGCTGGACGTAGTTGCGCGTCTCTTCGAAGGGGATCAGCTCGATCCAGTCGATCACGTCGACGCTGGACGAGCGGGGATCGCCGTTGCGGTCCACCCACTGGTCGATCCGGTTGCCGCCGGCGTTATAGGCGCCCGCGACCATGGCATAGGAACCGGCGAAATCGTCCAAAAGCTCGTCCAGATGGGCGACGCCCAGGGTCATGTTGTAGCGCGGATCGCTGGTCAGTTTGCGCTGGTCGAAGCCGAGGCCGATCTTCTTGGCGACCAGCTTGGCGGTCGCCGGCATGAGCTGCATCAGGCCGCGGGCGCCGGCCGGGCTGACCGCGTCGGGGCGGAATTCGCTCTCCTGCCGGGTCAGGGCCAGGGCCAGGGCGGGCTCGGTCAGACTGCCGGAGGGCATGGAGAGCACGGGATAGCCGCGGTTGGTCAGTAGTGTGCCGACGAAACTCGCCTCCTTGGCGGCGATCACGCCGGCATAGGTGTCGCCGTTGGCGGCCGCGATCTCGGCGATCATGGCGCGCATCCCGGGACTCGCGCTGTTTTCCATCGCCGCCTTGACGAAGGGGCGGATCCGGCTCTCCTCGCCGATCTCGATCATCATGCGAATGGCGCGGACGAGATCGTCCCGTTCGGCCGCGGCCTGGTCGGCGCTGCTCGGGCGCGGGTCGGGCGGCAACGGGCGGGCGTTGGTCTCGCCCAGCTCGAAGGCGGCGAGCTGGCCGTAGAACGTCTGGGGCTGGCCGGCGGCGCGCCCGTACCAGTTGCGCGCGTCGGCCGCGTGGCCGCCGGCTTCCGCGGCGCGGCCGGCCCAGTAATTGGCGCGCGAGACCGAGATCGGCGTCTGCACCTTGCTGGCCATGGCCGAGAAGTGGCGGAGTGCTGCCTCGGGTTGGCGCAGGAAGCGCAGCGCGATCCAGCCGGCGGTCCATTCCGCCTCGTAATAATCGGTGCCTTCGGTCAGGTTGTGGGCGCGGGCGACCCGATAGGCGTCCTGATAGCGCCCGGCGGTGAGCAGGCGCCGCGCGGCGTAGCGGAGATGCGGCCACCAGCGCCCCGGATTCTGGGCGGCGACCCCCTCGGGCAGGGAAGCGATCAGGTCGACCGCCTGGTCGTCGAGGTCGAGCGAGCGGAGATAGCGCACCCGGGCATAAAGCAGGCCGGGCGCATCGCGCCGGTCGGCCGGCACGGCGGCGTAATCGGCATTGGCGCTGCGCGTCGCCAGGATGAAGGAGATCGCGGCATTGGCGGCGGCGCGGTCGGCCGGCGGGACATAGGCCATCAGGCGCCGCGCCTCGGCCACGTCCTCGTCCATCAGCAGGCGGTTCATGCGGGCGATATGGTCGGCCTGGCTCAGCCGGTCGCCATAGGCGGCCAGGATCTGCGCCTCGGTATCGGAATCGAGATCGGCGTCGACCCAGCCCTGGCGCAGCATCAGAAGCCCGCGCGCCTTGTCGCCCGCGGCCATCAGGGCGACGCCATAGCGCAATTTGCCGATGCCGGAGACCGGCGGATATTTCTGGAACCAGGAAATCAGCCGGGTGGAACTGGTGTCGGAGGTGATCGCGGCTTCCGCCCGCGCCAGCGTGGTCGAACGGCGCGGCCAGTTCGGATTGCGCTCCACGAATTGGGCGATCTCGTCGAAACCGTTGGAATTTTCCCGCGCCTGGTAGCGCTGCCAGTCGATCACCTTGGCCAGCGTCCGGTCCTTGGCCGCGGCGGCGACGCTCGCGGCCTCGTCCCAGTCGCCGTTGGAGCCGGCGGCGAAGGCACGCATATAGACCTGCCGGTCGGCGGGGGAGAGCAGGCTGGGCAGGCGGAGCGGCGCCGTCTGGGCCGCGGCCGGGCTCAGGGCCGCCGCCACCGGCTGGGCCGCCAAGCCGAGAACCAAGGCCAGCGCCGTCATTCCAGTCGAAATGCGCATCGCGGTGCCCCCGAATCCAATCTTCGAATCACTGCATTCGATAAAGTCCAAAGATAGTCCCGCCTGCTTCCCGGCGCCACCCGCCATGATTTCGCCGTATTGGGCGCGGCCTTCGGGCCTCGAATTCATGGCCGGCGTGCACAGGCGGACGGTTGATGTGGGGCCGCCCACTCGCTATGGTCTGCGGCTCCATTGCAAGAGGCCTGTCATGTCCGACGTTCGTGCCCGCCTTCGTGGCTCGATCACCGCGCTCATCACCCCGTTCCGCGACGGCAAGGTGGACGAGCGCGCGCTCCAGGAATTCGTCGACTGGCAGATCAAACAGGGCACCCATGGCCTCGTGCCCTGCGGCACCACGGGCGAGAGCCCGACGCTGAGCCACGAGGAACACCACCGCGTCGTCGAGCTGGTGATCGAGGCGGCGGCCGGCCGCGTGCCGGTGATCGCCGGTGCCGGCTCCAATTCGACCGCCGAGGCGATCGACCTGGCGAGCCACGCCAAGACGGCGGGCGCCGATGCCTGCCTGGTGGTGACGCCCTATTACAACAAGCCGACCCAGGACGGCCTCTTCGCCCATTACGAGGCGATCGCCAAGGCCGTCGACCTGCCCATCCTGGTCTACAACATCCCGGGCCGCTGCGTCGTCGACGTGACGCCGGCGACCATGGCCCGCATCGCCGAGCTGCCGACCGTGATCGGCGTCAAGGAGGCGACCGGCGACGTTTCGCGCTTCGCCAAGCACCGCGAGCTGATCGGCCCCGACTTCCTGCAGTTCTCGGGCGACGACGGGCTGGCCCTGGCGGCGGTTGCCACGGGTGCGCACGGCTGCATCTCGGTCGGCTCGAACCTGGCCCCCCGGGCCTATGCCGATCTCCAGGAAGCGGCGCTGTCCGGCGATTTCGCCAAGGCGCTGACGATCCAGGACCGGCTGGCGCCCCTGAACGAGGCCATGTTCGTCGAAACCAATCCCTCGCCCGTGAAATGGGGGGCCGCCCGCCTCGGCCTGTGCACGCCGGAACTCCGCCTGCCCATGATCCCGATCTCCACCGCCACCGAAGCGCGGATGGAAGCGGCGATGCGGCGCGCGGGGATCCTGAACTGAGGCACCATGGCCAGCAATAAGGCGCGGGACGAAGCGAAGAAATTCATCGCCGAAAACCGCAAGGCCCGCCACAACTACACGATCGAGGATCGGATCGAGGCCGGGATCATCCTGAAGGGTTCCGAGGTCAAGGCCCTGCGCGGCGGCCAGACCAATATCGGCGACAGCTACGCCGGCGCCAACCAGGGCGCCGGCCTCTGGCTCTACAACGTCTATATCCCGGAATACAAACAGGCCAACCGCGAGAACCACGAGCCGCGCCGGCCGCGCCAATTGCTGCTCCACCGGCGCGAGATCGCCCGCCTGCACCAGGAAGTGACGCGCGGCGGCATGACCCTGGTGCCGCTGTCGATGTATTTCAACGACAAGGGCATCGCCAAGGTCGAACTCGGCCTGGCCAAGGGCCGGAAGCTCCACGACAAGCGCGAAGCCGAGAAGGAGCGCGACTGGAACCGCGAAAAGGCGCGGGTCCTGAAGGGCGACCGGCGCTAATATCCTCGCATTTCCCGGGGAGACCCTTGCGAAAAGGGGCCCCCGCAGGCGTCATGCCCGGGCGCGTCCCGGGCATCCACGTCGGGACGCTGCCCGGTCGTCGACGTGGGAGGCGGCTCGGCGGCGTGGATGGCCGGGACTTCGCCCGGCCATGACGGGATGAGGGGGAGGCTTCAGGCCATGAAGCCCCCGTCTAGTGGTCTTGCAGGGAGGCGATGGTGGCGGACGACGACAAGCCGGGCCTGATCGGCCAGATCAAGGAAAAGCTCATCGGCACCAAGGAGAAATGGGCCAAGGAAGGCCGTCTCCTGACCGGCGAGACGGCGGAACGCACCCAGCGCCTGCCGCCGGGCCAGCGCCTCGTCAAGGACTGGCCGGTGCTCGACCTCGGCGTGCAGCCCTCGGTGCCGACCGATGTCTGGCGTCTCGACGTCGATGGTGCCGTGGTCAACCGCCTGTCGTGGAACTGGCAGGATTTCCAAGCCCAGCCCCAGGTCGAGGATGTCTCGGATATCCATTGCGTGACCTCCTGGTCGCGCTACGACAACCGCTGGACCGGGGTCTCGGCCGAATATCTCCTGGCCCTGGTGCAGCCGCGGCCGGAGGCGCGCCATGTCGTCCTGCATTCCTACGACGGCTATACGACCAATGTGACGTTGGCGCATTTCGCCGCCCCGGACGTGATGATCGCCCATTCCTGGGAAGGCCGCCCGCTGACCCGCGAGCACGGCGGGCCGGTGCGCCTGATCGTGCCGCAGTTCTATTTCTGGAAGTCGGCCAAATGGTTGAAGCGGATCGAATTCCGCGCCGACGACAAGCCGGGCTTCTGGGAGGTGCGCGGCTACCACAACGAAGGCGATCCCTGGAAAGAGGATCGCTACAGCTGACGGCGTGCCGGCGAAAGGAAATCGTTAACGGCCGTGGCGTAACCATGATGCATCAAGTCTTCGGACATCGGGTGCCATCATGAGCAACGGCAAGATCATCACGAAAGTGCGCGACGTTTCCGTCCTGGCCGCCGGCTTCATCGGCGTGAAGCTGGAGCGCATCCTGCGCATGGCCGATCACGACGAGCGGATCGGCGGGCGTTACTACCAGCTCCGGCCGGGCGATCCGCTGGACGGCCAGCCGGAAGAGGTGCAGCGCTTGGCGCGCGCCTGCTGGACCGTCGAAGCGCCGTCTCACTGACGCTGGAGCAGGTCCAGGTAGGTTTTCAGGATCAGGTTGGGGCGCGCATTGCTGCGCGTCACGATGCGGAATTCGGTCCGGTAGCGGTAGTCGTCCGCGCGTAGCGCCCGCATCCGCCCCTGGTTCACCCAGAGCTCGGCGTAATGGGTCGGCAGATAGCCGATATAGCGCCCGGTCAGGATCAGGAAGGCGACGCCTTCCCGGTCGGTCGCCGTCGCCGTGGCGCGCAGCGGGCGGTGCAGGGCGCGGGCTTCCAGCGTCTGGGCATAGGTCGGCGCCACTGCATCGGCCTGGGCGATCGCCTCGTCCGGAATATCACCGTCGGCGCGGGCGAAGAGCGGATGGCCGGCCCCGCAATAGAGCAGGGATTCCTCGTCGTAGAGCGGCCGGTAGTCGAGACCGGGCAGGTTGCGCAAGGCCGGCGTCACGCCGACGTGGAGCCGCCCGTCGAGCACGCCCAGTTCGATGTCGTTCGGCGGGATCATGCGGATATTCACCCGCACGTCCGGCCCGATGTCCTTGAGGGCGGAGAGCGCGTCGGTCACCTGCATGCGCGGGATGGTGACCAGATTGTCGATGATGCCGATGTCGAGCGTGCCGCGCAGCCTGGCGTGCAGCGTGTCGACCTCGCCCCGGAAATTCTCCAGCGCCGAGAACAGGCGGAGGCAGGCGTCATGCACCTGTCGCCCCTCTTCGGTCAGGGAGAAGCCGGCCCGGCCGCGCTGGCACAGACGAAGACCCAGGCGCTTCTCGAGGTCGGCCATATGCATCGAGATGGCGGCCCGGCCGATGTTCAGCTCGACCTCCGCCGCGGTGAAGCCGCCGCATTCGACCACCGTGTGGAAGATGCGCAACAGGCGGATTTCGATGTCGCCGACGGCGGCGGTACGCTTCCGGGCCATTGTTCAATCCCTCTTGAACTGAATGAAAATACAATTTGATTTGATGAACGTAAACCGGGGCGCATCCTGGAGCCCTATTCCATGGAGTGCGTCATGACGCTGTTCGAACCGGCCAAGGCTGCCGGGCTCTCCCGCGACGAGCTCGAAGCCTATTGGATGCCCTATACCGCCAACCGCGAGTTCAAGGAGAACCCGCGCATGATCGTGGCGGCGGAGGGGGCGCATTTCATCGATGCCGAGGGGCGCAAGCTCTACGACAGCCTGTCGGGCCTGTGGTGCACCGGCTCCGGCCACCGCCGGAAGGAGATCGTCGAGGCGGTGTCGCGTCAGATCGCCGAACTCGATTATGCCCCGGGCTTCCAGTTCAGCCATCCGTCGGCCTTCAAGCTGGCCAACAAAGTGGCCAGCCTGACGCCGAAGGGCCTCGACTATGTCTTCTTCACTGGCTCGGGTTCGGAATCGGCCGATACCTCGCTGAAGATGGCCAGGGCCTATTGGCGCCTCAAGGGCCAGCCGACCAAGACCAAGCTGATCGGCCGCGCCAAGGGCTATCACGGGGTCAATTTCGGCGGCATGAGCCTGGGTGGCATCGGCGGTAACCGCAAGCTCTATGGCACGCTCCTGGATACCGACCACCTGCCGCACACCCTGCTGCCGGAAAACGCCTTCTCCAAGGGCCTGCCGGAGAACGGCGGCGTCGCCCTCGCCGATGCCCTGGAAGAGATCGTCGCCCTGCACGACGCTTCCAACATCGCGGCCGTGATCGTCGAGCCCTTCTCGGGTTCGGCCGGCGTCGTGGTGCCGCCCAAGGGTTACCTCCAGCGTCTCCGGGCGCTGTGCGACAAATACAATATCCTGCTGATCTTCGACGAGGTCATCACCGGCTTCGGGCGCACCGGCTACAATTTCGGCGCCGATGCCTTCGGTGTGACGCCGGACATCATGAATGTCGCCAAGGGCCTCACCAACGGCACCGTGCCCATGGGTGCCGTGATCGCGACCAAGGAAATCTACGACACCTTCATGGCCGTCGGCGGGCCCGACTATCTGGTCGAGTTCCCCCATGGTTACACCTATTCGGGCCATCCGGTCGCCTGCGCCGCCGGCCTCGCCGCCATGGAGATCTTCGAGAAGGACCGCATCCCCGAACGCGCGCGCCAGCTCGCCGCCTATTTCGAGGACGCGATCCACGGCCTGAAGGGCCTGAAATATGTCACCGACATCCGCAACTTCGGCCTGGCCGGTGCCTTGCAGATCGAGGCGGCGCCGGGTGCGCCGGCGCTGCGCCCCTATCAGATCTCGATGAAATGCTGGGAGGCCGGCTACTACGTGCGCTTCGGCGGCGACACGATCCAGCTCGCCCCGCCCTTCATCTCGGAGCACGAGGATATCGACGGGTTGATGAACGTCCTGAGCGACGCCATCACGTCGCTGGCCTGATCCGATGAGCTTCGCTTGCGACATACCGGCGGTCGCCACCGTGCAGACCGACGACGAGAATGTCCGCGTCACCCGCTGGGACTTCGCGCCCGGCGCGGTGACCGGCTGGCACGAGCACGGCTGGCCCTATTTCGTGGTCATGCTGACCGACAGCCTGATGCGCGTCCACGACGGGGAGAAGGCGGTCGACGTCCGCCGCAAGGCGGGCGACACCTACCAGCGCCCGGCCGGCGTGCGCCACGACGTGATGAACGGCGGCGATGCGCCGATGGCCTTCGTCGAGATCGAGATCAAGCGGCCGGAAGCCGTCCTCCATCCCGCCGCCGGCTGAGGGCGCCACCGCGGGTTGTCGCCGCTTCGCCCTTTCGGGGTGGACGGGCTCGCCTCCGGTGGCCATTCTGACGGCCCTATCGGCGACGGGAGAGGCGACATGACGATCACGACGCGATACCGGCGGCAGGTGCTGCCGCTCGCCCTGTTCTGCATCCTGACGGTGGCGGGCTGCGAGGAATTGCCGGGCGAGACGCCGCCCGCGGCCGTGGCGGACATGACCGCAGCACCCGGGGCTGGGCCCTCCGCAGCGGCACCTTCGGGCCTCTCGCTCGCCCTCGGTCATCCGGCCTGGACCGGCGGCGCCGTTCCGGACGGCCAGCAGTGCACGAAATTCGGCGGCGTCTTCCCGCGTACGCCGGCCCTCATGGTCCGCGGCCTGCCACTGGGGACGACCCAGGTGGTGGTCGAATTCAACGATGCCGACTATGCGCCTCTGTCGAGCGACGGCGGCCACGGCAAGCTCGCCTTCGAGGCGGGGCCGGGGGACATCCTGCTGCCGGCCGTGCCGGGCGAGACAACGCGCCTGCCGCCGGGCGTGAAGGTCGTGGCCGGCAACCGCGCGACCGGCGATTTCGCCAAGCCCGGCTACCTACCGCCCTGCTCGGGCGGTGCCGGCCACCGCTATTTCGCCGTGGTCAAGGCCGTCGGCCCCCACGGCAAGACCTTGGCCGAGGGCGAGATCACCATCGGTACCTACTAGGCGAGGGGGCGCAGGCTCTCAGAACCCTGCCTTCATCGTGCCCTTTTCCTTGTAGGCCAGGTGCCAGGCGAAGACCTTCTCCAGGCAATGCGGGGTCTGGCCGCCGCGTTTGACCGCCTCGTCGTAATAGGCTTGCAGCGCGGGCCGGTATTCCGGGTGCGTGCAATTCTCGATGATCAGCTTGGCCCGTTCGCGCGGGGCGAGGCCGCGCAGATCGGCCAAGCCCTGTTCGGTCACGATCAGGTCGACGTCGTGTTCGCAATGGTCGACATGGGTCACCATGGGAACGACGGAGGAGATCGCCCCCTTCTTCGCCATCGACTTGGTGACGAAGATGGAAAGATAGGCGTTACGCGCGAAATCGCCCGAGCCGCCGACGCCGTTCATGATATGCGTGCCGTTCACATGGGTCGAATTCACGTTGCCGTAGAGATCGACCTCGAGCGCCGTGTTGATGGCGATGACGCCGAGCCGGCGGATCACTTCTGGATGGTTCGAAATCTCCTGCGGGCGCAGCACCAGCTTGTTCCGGTAATGGGCGAAGCGTGGCATCACCTCGGCGTCCTTGGCCTTGGAGAGCGTGATCGACGAGCCGGAGGCGAACAGCATCTTGCCGGAATCGATCAGCTCGAAGGTGCTGTCCTGCAACACCTCGGAATACATCGTCAGGTCCTTGAAGGGACTGTCGATGAAACCATGCAGCACCGCGTTGGCGATCGTGCCGATGCCGGCCTGGAGCGGCTGGAGCGCGTAAGTGAGCCGGCCCTTGGCCACCTCGCCCTCGAAGAAGCGGATCAGGTGCTTGGCGATCGCCTCGGTCTCCTCGTCGGGGTCGAGGATGTTCGAGGTCGAGTCGCGCTTGGCCGAGACGACGATGGCCGCGATCTTGTCCGGATCGATCGGGATATAGCCGAGGCCCGGGCGGTCGTCCGGGTTGACGATCGGGATCGGCTGGCGGTGCGGCCGGCGGGTCGGGATATAGATGTCGTGGATGCCTTCGAGGTCCATCGTCTGGTTGATGTTGATCTCGATGATCACCTTTTCGGCCAGGATGGCGAAGGTCGCCGAATTGCCGACCGAGGTGGTGGGCACGATGCCGCCCGTCTCGGTGATCGCGATCGCCTCGATCACGGCGACGTCGATCGGGCCGATCTGGCGCGAGCGCAGCATCTCGACCGTTTCCGAGAGATGCTGGTCGATGAACATCACCTCGCCGTCATTGATCTCGCGGCGAAGGGCGGGGTCGGACTGGAAGGGCAGGCGGCGCGACAGGAGATGCGCCTCCGCCATGGTCTTGTCGAGATCGTTGCCGAGCGAGGCGCCGGTCATCAGGGTGATCTTCAGGGGTTCCTTCTTGGCCCGTTCGGCCAGCGCCAGCGGCACCGCCTTGGCTTCGCCCGCGCGGGTGAAGCCGCTCATGCCCACCACCATGCCGTCCTTGATCAGCTTGGCCGCCTCTTCCGCCGGAACGACCTTGGCGTGAAGGCTCTGCATTCTGATACGATCCGTGACCATCTGGGGTTTCCTACCTGTCACCACTCGTGCCGCCGCGGGGCGACTCGGACGATAGTTAGCGCGCCCGGCGCACATGCGGACATTGCGCTATCGCATGGCTTCGGCGCGGAAATGCATGATTTTGACCAAAGTCGAAGGCGAGGGGCCTGATGGCGAAGACGTTGCTGGCGCGGAACGCCCGCGTATTGGTGACCATGGACGGGGCTCGGCGCGAGATCGCCGGCGGCGGCCTCTATGCCGAGGGCAACCGCATCGTCGCTGTCGGCACCACGGCCGAACTGCCCGAATCGGCGGACGAGGTGATCGACCTCTCCGGCCATGTCGTGATTCCCGGCCTGGTGAATACCCATCACCACATGTACCAGAGCCTGACCCGCGTGGTGCCGCCGGCCCAGGACGGCGAGCTGTTCACCTGGCTGACCAGCCTCTACCCGCTCTGGGCCGGGCTGACGCCGGAAATGATCGGCGTCTCGACCAAGCTCGCCATGGCCGAGCTGATCCTGTCCGGCTGCACGACCTCGAGCGACCATCTCTACATCTATCCGAACGGCTGCCGGCTCGACGATTCGATCGCGGCGGCGGGCGAGATCGGCATGCGCTTCCACGCCTGCCGGGGGGCCATGAGCGTCGGCGTCTCCAAGGGCGGCCTGCCGCCGGATTCCGTGGTCGAGGACGAGGCGGCGATCCTGAAGGACGCCCAGCGCCTGATCGAGACCTACCACGACCCGGAACGCTTCGCGATGCTCCGGGTCGCGGTCGCCCCCTGTTCGCCCTTCTCGGTCAGCCGCGACCTGATGCGCGAATCGGCCGCCCTGGCGCGGGCCTACGGCGTCTCGCTGCACACCCATCTGGCCGAGAATGTGAAGGACATCGCCTATAGCCGCGAAAAATTCGCCATGACCCCGGCCGAATATGCCGAGGACCTGGGCTGGGTCGGGCCGGACGTCTGGCATGCCCACTGCGTCCAGCTCGACGAGGCCGGCATCCGCCTGTTCGCCCGGACGGGCACCGGCGTCGCCCATTGCCCGTGTTCGAACATGCGCCTCGCCTCCGGCATCGCGCCGATCCGGCGGATGCGCGATGCCGGCGTTCCCGTGGCGCTCGGGGTCGACGGTTCGGCGTCGAACGACGGCGGCAACATGCTGGGCGAGGTGCGCCAGGCCCTGCTGCTGGCGCGGGTCGGCTTCGGGCCTGCCGCCATGACGGCGCGGGAAGCACTGGAAATCGCCACGCTGGGCGGCGCAAAGGTGCTGAACCGCGACGACATCGGGGCGCTCGCCCCCGGCATGGCGGCGGATTTCGTCGCCTTCGATCTGTCGGCGGTCGGCTTCGCCGGGGCGCTGCACGATCCCGTGGCGGCGCTGGTCTTCTGCGCGCCCGCGGCCGTGGCACTCTCCGTGATCGACGGGCGCGTGGTGGTACGCGAGGGCAGGCTCGCCACACTCGACCTCGGCCCGCTGGTCGAACGCCACAATGCCCTGGCCGCCCGTCTGGCCGGCGCTTGATCCATCTCAACGCGTCGCCGTCACTGCCCGCTGATGATGCACAAAAAGGAGAACACGCCATGGCCGAAGTCTCGGACCTGACGATTCCGCTCGAGAAGCTCAGCTACATCGTCCTGAAAGCCCGCGAATACGACGTGAAGGAAGAGGTGTCGGAACCCGATCCCGGCTCCAATTCCAGTGACGACGGCATGGTCTCGGTGCTCGAAGACCATGGCGACGATCCGGTCCGGAAGGAGCTGGTGACCTGCATCCGGGAATTGAACGAGGACGAGCAGATCGACCTCGTCGCCCTGGTCTGGCTCGGCCGCGGCGACGGTGATTCCGAAGATTGGGAAGAGTTGCGTGAACAGGCCCGCCAGGCCCGCAACAAGCGGACGGCGCGCTATCTCCTCGGCATTCCCATGCTGGGCGACCTGATCGAGGAAGGCGTCGACAAGCTGGGCGGCTCCCTCGCCGAAATCGAGTCGGAAACGATCTGAGCGGCTGCGGCGCGGGGCCCAGCCATGCCCTATGCCGCCGACGAAGACTTGCCCCCGGCGATCCGTCATCACTTGCCGGCCCATGCGCAGGAGATTTTCCGCGCCGCCTTCAACCATGCCTGGGCCGCCCATGCGGGCGATCCCCGGCAGGAAGAGGCGGCGCATCGCATCGCCTGGGCGGCGGTGAAGCGCTCTTACGAGAAGTCCGGCGACGATTGGGTGCCGATCGGGCGTTGAGTTGCGGGTGCGGGCGTCGTTAGCTGGCGCTGCCGTGCCGATCGCGCGGCAAGACAGATCCGTGCCGCGAGTCGATGTCCTTGGTCGCCAGCATCTTCGAAACCAGAACCTGGCGCCGGGGTATCTTACGGCTGCGCGCCTTCGTCCGGGCCGGCGAACTCGGCCTGACCGGCCTCGCAGCCGTGGTCGGCGCCTTGTCGGGCCTCGCCGTCACCGGCCTTGCCCTCGCCGCCCAGATCCTGCATCGGCTGATCTTCGACCTCGGCGACGGCGAAAGGCTCAGCGCCGTGAGCGCGCTGGCGCCGCGCGCTGCGCTGCTGGCGCCGATCGCCGGCGGGCTGGTGATGGGCGCGATCGTGCTCGCCCTCAGACTGTCGCGGCGGCGCCCGGCGATCGATCCGATCGAAGCCAATGCCCTTTACGGCGGCCGGCTGTCGCTCTTCGACAGCCTGCTGGTCGCGGCGCAGAACCTGGTGTCCAACGGCTGCGGTGCCTCGGTCGGGCAGGAGGCGGGCTATACCCAGATTTCCGCGGGCATCGCTTCCCGCCTGGGCCGCCTGTTCGAGCTGCGCCGGGCCGACCTTCGGACCTTGGTCGGCTGCGGCGCCGCGGCGGCCATCGCGACCGCCTTCGACGCGCCCCTGGCCGGCGCCTTCTACGGTTTCGAGCTGATCATCGGCACCTATTCGATCGCCACGCTGACCCCCGTGGTGGTCGCCGCGCTGTGCGGCACCCTGGTCGGCAGGCTGTTCGGCGACGGCAGCTATCAGATCGAGGTCGGCGATTTCGGCACGGTCACCAATGCCGATTACCTGCCCGCCCTGCTGCTCGGCGTGCTCTGTGCCGGCTTCGGCATCCTGGTGATGCAGGGCGTCACGGCGCTGGAGGCGCTGGCGCGGCGGAGCCGTCTGCCCGATTCGCTCCGCCCCGTGGTCGGCGGTGCCGCAGTCGGCGGTCTCGCCCTGCTCTCGCCGGCCGTGCTCTCGGCCGGCCATGGCGCGCTGCATCTCGAACTCGGGGCGACCACGGGGGCGGCCGCCCTCGCCACCATGATCCTGCTGAAGGCGGTCGCCTCCGCCGTTTCGATCGGCACCGGCTTTCGCGGTGGGCTGTTCTTCGCCTCGCTCTTCCTCGGCGCGCTGATCGGCAAGCTTTACGCCCTGGGCGCCGTCATGGTCTTCACCGGGGCGGGGTTGACGCCGGTGGTCTATGCCCTGGTCGGCATGAGCGCGCTTGCCGTCGCCGTCATCGGCGGGCCGCTGACCATGACCTTCCTCGCCCTCGAACTGACCGGGGATTTCACCATCACCGTGCTGGTCCTGGTCGGCGTCATCGCCTCGTCGCTGACGGTGCGGAAATCCTTCGGCTATTCCTTCGCCACTTGGCGTTTCCATCTCCGGGGCGAGACTATCCGGGGCGGCCACGACATCGGCTGGATCCGCAACCTGACGGTCGGGCGCATGATGCGGCGCGACCTGCGCACGGTCGCCGCCGATGTTTCCCTGGAACAGTTCCGCCGCGACTTCCCGCTCGGCTCTACGCAGCGGGTGGTGGCGCTCGATGCGGCCGGAACTTATGCCGGGATCGTACTGGTGGCCGATGCCTTCGAGGTGGGGCGTGAGCCAGCAGGGGCGAAAGCAGGCATCGGCCCGCTGCTGCGCCACCGGAACGACGTGCTGCACCCGGCGATGAATGCCCGCGAGGCATTGTCGGCCTTCGAGCGGTGCGAGAGCGAGGCGCTCGCCGTGGTCGAGAGCCGGGACAGCCGCCGCGTCGTCGGCCTGCTGACCGAGAGCCACGCGCTGCGCCGCTACAGCGAGGAACTGGACCGCCGCCGGCGCGAAGCCTCGGGCGAAATCTGAGTCAGCGGTCGCCCTGATAGCGTTCGTAGGCCGCTTCGACCACGGTGATATGGCCGCGCATGGCGGCTTCCGCCTCGGTCCTGTCGGCGCGCAGGATGGCGGTCACCACCCGGTCGTGCTCGGCATGGGAGAGGGCGAGGCGGCCCAGCGTGCGGAACTGGGCACGGCGGAAGGGCGACAGGCGCGCCCGCGTCGCCAGGGTGATCTCGGCCAGATAGTCGTTGTGGCTGCCGGTGTAGATGGCGCCGTGGAAATGCTCGTTCTGCTCGTGATAGCGCTGCGGATCGCCGCGGCGGACCAGCTCGCCCAGCACCTCGTGCAGGTCGGCCAGGGCTTGGCGCTCGCTCGAGGTCATGTGCAGGGCGGCGAGGCCGGCGCAGATCGCCTCGAGTTCCGCCATCACGTCGAACATGCCGCGTAGCCGTTCAAGGGAGGGCAGGGCGACCAGGGCGCTTCGATGCGCCCGCGTCTCGACCAGGCCGGAGGCGGCGAGCTGGCGGATCGCCTCCCTGACCGGGGTGCGCGAGACGCCGAAGCGCCGCGCGATTTCGACTTCTTCGAGGGGGGTGCCGGGGGTCAGCCGGCCCTGGACGATTTCGTCCGCGATGACGAGGCGCAGCTCGTCCGTGCGGGTCGCGGACTTCCGCCCCGCCGGGGATTGGGCTGCCGGCTTGTCGCGCGCCGGCTTGGCGCTATCGGACAGGGTCACGATCCAAAGATGGTCATTGCACTCGACGCGCGCAAGCCTAGGGGCCGGCCGCCCCCCCGGCAAGGGGGCTCGGCCGGGTGAAATCGATGGTCTCCCCTGCGCGGCCGAGATGGAGTGCTGCCTCGACCCGCGGGGTTTCGGCGATCACCGTGCCGCCGCGGATCACGAAGAGACGGGCCGGCTTCAGGCGCAGGGCCTCGATCGGGTCGCGTGCCTGGAGGATCACCAGGTCCGCCTTGCAGCCGGGCTCCAGGCCGTAGCCGTCGAGTTGCAGGGCTTTGGCCCCGTGGCTGGTGACCGCCTGGAAGGCCGCCCGCATCTCGGCGACGCCGGTCATCTGGCCGACGTGAAGGCCCATATGGGCGACTTCCAGCATGTCGTGGCTGCCCAGCGGATACCACGGGTCCATCACGCAATCATGGCCGAAGGCGACATTGAGCCCGGCCGCCATCAGCTCCTTCACCCGGGTCATGCCGCGGCGCTTCGGGTAAGTGTCGTGGCGGCCCTGGAGCGTGATGTTGATCAGCGGATTGGCGACGACCTGGAGCTCGGCCTCGCGCATCAGGCCGATCAGCTTCGAGACATAGTAATTGTCCATCGAATGCATCGATGTGAGATGCGAGCCGGTGACCCGGCCCTGCAGGCCCAGGCGCGTGGTCTCGTAGGCCAAGCTCTCGACATGGCGGGACAGGGGATCGTCCGATTCGTCGCAATGCATGTCGACCAGCAGGCCGCGCGCTGCAGCGATCTCGCACAGCGCCTTCACCGAGGCGGCACCGTCGGCCATCGTGCGCTCGAAATGCGGGATGCCGCCCACCACGTCGACGCCCATGTCCAGGGCGCGCGCCAGGTTCTCGGCCGAACGGGCATAGCGGAGATAGCCGTCCTGCGGGAAGGCGACGAGCTGGAGGTCGAGATAGGGCTTCATTTCCGCCCGAACCTCGAGCAGTGCCTCGACCGCCAGCAGCCGGTCGTCGCAGATGTCGACATGGGAACGGATGGCGAGGGTGCCGCGGGCCACCGCCTGGCGGCAGCAGTCGAGCGCGCGGGCCTTGATCGCCTCGACCGTGAGATGGGGTTTCAGTTCGCCCCAAAGGGCGATGCCTTCGAGCAACGTGCCGGACTGGTTCATCCTGGGCAGGCCGAGGGAGAGGGTCGAATCCATGTGGAAATGGCTGTCGACGAAGGGCGGCGTGGCCAGGAAGCCGGCGCCGTCGATCACCCGCGCGGCCTCGGCTTCCAGCTTCGGCCCGACGGCGGCGATGCGGCCCCTCTCGACCGCGATGTCGATGCCGGTCCTGCCATCGGGCAGCGTCACGTTCCGTATCAGCAGGTCAGGACTCATCGCATACCTCGCCCGTTGCCCGGGGATTCTTCCATTCCGCCTCCGGACGGGGCAAGAAATTTGTCCGATCGGTTAGGTTTTTGCCCGCCCGGCCTTCACAGGCCGGGCCGCTTCGGCTAACGATGAAAGCGGGAGGCCGGGGCATGGACCATATGTTCGGAACGGGCGACGACGGCGACGAGGACGCCCCCCGCGGCGGGCGCATCCGCCAGCGCAACAAGGCGCAGATCATCGCCGCCGCCGAGAAAGTCTTCGCCGAACGGGGCTACGACGGCGCCACCACGGCGGAGATCGCCGAAGTGGCGGGCCTCGCCAAATCCAACGTGCATTATTATTTCGGCACCAAGGAAGCGATCTACCGCGAGGTCATCGCCGGCATCGTCGACCTCTGGCTGAAGGCCTTCGGCGACATCACGGCGGAGGACGACCCGGCCCAGGCGATCGCCACCTATATCCGGCGCAAGTTGACCTATTCCCGGAAGCGGCCGCTGGCGTCGCGCATCTTCGCGACCGAGATCATCCGCGGCGCCCCGATCCTCCGCCCCTTCCTGGAGACGGAGCTGCACGACTGGGTGGCACAGAAGGCCGTCGTCCTGGAACATTGGGCATCCCAGGGCAAGATGGACCCGGTGGCACCCCATCACTTCTTCTTCATGATCTGGGCCTCGACCCAGACCTATGCCGACTTCGCCACCCAGATCGCCGCCGTGCTCGGCCACCGCCGCCTGCGCGAACAGGATTTCGAGGAGGCGATCGCCACGGTCACGCAGATCGTCCTGAAGGGCTGCGGCATCAAGGGGTGAGGCTCCCGCTGCTCCCCTCTCCCCGTCATGGCCGGGCTTGTCCCGGCCATCCACGATAACTCGGTACCGACGGTGTTCGCGTGGATGCCCGGGACAAGCCCGGGCATGACGAATGGGGGAGGCCGGTTAACCCATGCGCGAAACGGCGGTCGGCGCGTGGGCCTCGGCGACCCGCTTCACGGCATCGTAATAGGACGGGAAGGTCGGCCGGTCGACGTAACGTCCCGCACCCTTGACCGTGCGCACCTCGCCGTCGTGATAGACCACTTTGCCGTTGGCGATCGTCGTCGTGTTGATGCCTTTGACGGTCATCCCCTCGAAGATGTTGAAGTCGATGTTCTGGTGGTGCGTCGCCTTGGAGATGGTGCGTTCCCGCGCCGGGTCCCAGATCACGATGTCGGCATCGGCGCCCGGCGCCACCACGCCCTTGCGCGGGTAGATGTTGAAGATCTTGGCCGCATTGGCCGAAGTGATGGCGACGAATTCGGACGGCGTGAGACGGCCCGCGTTCACGCCGTGGTGCCACAGCACATGCATGCGGTCCTCGACCCCGCCGGTGCCGTTCGGGATCTGGGCGAAATTGTTGTGGCCCATTCTCTTTTGCGGCGTGCAGAAGCAGCAATGGTCGGTCGCCGTGGTCTGCAACATGCCGGCCTGGAGGCCGCGCCACAGCGCCTCCTGATGTTCGCGCGGGCGGAAGGGCGGGCTCATCACATGATGGGCGGCAAAGTCCCAGTCGGTGCTGCGATAGACGCTGTCGTCGACCAGGAGATGGCCGGCCAGCACTTCGCCGAACACGCGCTGGCCGTCGCCCCGGGCGCGGGTGATCGCCTGCAGGCTCTCGATGCAGGAATTATGCACGATGTAGAGCGGCACGTTGAGGACCTGGGCGATCCGGATCGCCCGGTCCGCCGCCTCGCCTTCGACCGCACTCGGGCGGGACTGCGGATGTCCCTCCGGCCCGGTGATGCCCATATCGAGCAATTGTTTCTGAAGATGGGCGACCAGTTCGCCGTTCTCGGCATGGACGGTGCAGAGGGCGCCCAGTTCCCGCGCCCTGGTGAAGGATTTCACCAGGATCTCGTCGTCCGCCATGATGGCGCCCTTGTAGGCCATGAAATGCTTGAAGCTGTTCACGCCGTATTCGCGCGTCAGCGTCCCCATGGCCTCGTGCACGCTGTCGTCCCACCAGGTGATGGCGACATGGAAACTATAGTCGGTCGCGGCCTTCTCGGCCCAGCCGCGCCAGGTGCGATAGGCTTCCAGCACGTCCTGCTTCGGGCTCGGGATGACGAAATCGATGATCGTCGTGGTGCCGCCCACGGCGCCCGCCGTGGTCCCGGTGAAGAAATCCTCGGAAGCGACGGTGCCCATGAAGGGCAATTCCATATGGGTGTGAGGATCGATGCCGCCCGGCATGACATAGGCGCCGCCCGCGTCGATCACTTGCCCGCCCGCCGGCACGTCGAGCCCGGTGCCGACCGCGGCGACAGTGCCGCCCTCGATCAGCACGTCGGCACGGTGGCTGTAATCGGCGTTGACGACGGTTCCGCCCTTGACCAGCAGCGTCATGATCCTCACTCCAGAGCCGTGCCCCCGCCCGATTTCCGCATTTGGAGAGGGCGGGGGATGTTTCAGATTACATCTTGTCGGTGACGGCGTGCGTCCAGGCGCCCACCGGCTCCTTGGTGATCACGGGGTCCGAGCCGCCCGAGAGCAGGGTCTTCACCGTGCGCTCGTAATCCTTGGGATCGAGCACGCCGGTCGAGCCTTCGGTCAGCTTGTTGACCTCGGCCATCATGGTGGTCTGATGGCCTTCGGTCTGGGCGCCGGTGGCGTCGTTGTCGAGCACGATCTTCACGGCTTCTTCCGGATGGGCGCGGGCGTATTCCCAGCCTTCCATCGAGGCCTTGACGAATTTCGCCATGGTGGCGACGAACTTCGGGTCCTTCAGCTTGTCGTCGAGCGTATAGAGGCCGTCTTCCAGCATGGAAACGCCTTCGGTCTCATACTTGAAGACCACCAGGTCCTCCGGCTTCACGCCCGCCTCGATGACCTGCCAATATTCGTTGTAGGTCATGGTCGAGATGCAGTCGGCCTGCTTCTGGAGCAGCGGATCGACGTTGAAGCCCTGCTTCAGCACGGTGACGCCCTTCGGCCCGCCGGTCGTCGGGATGCCCAGCTTGGCCATCCAGGCCAGGAAGGGATATTCGTTGCCGAAGAACCAGACGCCCAGCGTCTTGCCCGGGAAATCGGCCGGCGCCTTGATGCCGGTCTCCTTGCGGCAGGTCAGCATCAGGCCGGAATGCTTGAACGGTTGGGCGATGTTGACCAGCGGCACGCCCTTCTCGCGCGAGGCCAGTGCGGCCGCCATCCAGTCGACGATGACGTCGGCGCCGCCGCCGGCGATCACCTGCTCGGGCGCGATGTCCGGGCCGCCCGGGTTGATCGTCACGTCGAGCCCGGCCTTGTCGTAGAAGCCCTTGGCCTTGGCGACGTAATAGCCGGCGAATTGCGCCTGGGTCACCCACTTCAGCTGAAGCGTGACCTTGTCGGCCGCCTGGGCCGCGAAGGCGCCGAGGCTCATGGCCATCAGTGCCGTTGCCGCGATCAGTCTCTTCATTCCCCTTACTCCCCTGTTAGTGCCGCTGCCGGTTGGATGAATGCCAGAAGGTGACCCGCGCCTCGGCGAGCGCCACCAGCCCGTAGAAGGCCGAGCCGGCGACCGCCGCCAGCACGATTTCGGCCCAGACCATGTCGAGATTCATGCGCCCCACCTCGGTCGAGATGCGGAAACCCATGCCGACGATCGGCGTGCCGAAGAACTCGGCCACGATGGCGCCGATCAGCGCCAGCGTCGAATTGATCTTCAGCGCATTGAAGACGAAAGGCATGGCCGCCGGCAGGCGGAGCGCGAACAGGCTCTGCCAGTAGCCGGCGGCATAGGTGCGGAGCAATTCCCGCTCCTGGACGCCGGCCGCGGCGAGGCCGGCGACCGTGTTCACCAGCATCGGGAAGAAGGTCATGATCACCACGACCGCGGCCTTGGACGGCCAGTCGAAGCCGAACCACATGACCATGATCGGGGCGACGCCGACGATCGGCAGGGCGCTGGCCAGATTGCCGAGGGGCAGCAGGCCGCGGGCCAGGAAGGGCACCCGGTCGGCCAATATGGCGACCGCGAAGCCCGAGCCGCAGCCGAGCAGGTAGCCGATGATCACGGCCTGGAGGAAGGTCTGGCGGAAATCGGCCGCCAAGGTGCCGGCGGAAGAGGCGAGCCGCAGCAGGATCAGCCCGGGCGAAGGCAGCAGCACCTGGGGCACGCCGAAGCCGACGGTCGCGGCCTGCCACAGCGTGACGATCCAGATCCCGAACAGCGCCGGCACGGCGAGATCGATCAGGCGCTGCACCTGTTTCGCCTCTGCCTTCAGGCCGGCCAGCAGGACCAGCCCGCGCCAGGCGACCCCGGTAAGCACCAGGAAGGAGAGCACGTAACCCGCCCCCGCCTCCCCCGGCGCTTGCCCGGTCAGCACGGCGACGGCCCCCGCCGCCGCGAGCCCGAGGAAAAGCAGGGCCGGCCGCGCCGCCGTCATCGCCGCCCCTCCGTCCCATCGCGCGGGAATGCCGCCGCCGAGCGGCCGTGGATGGCCGGGACAAGCCCGGCCATGACGGAGGGGTTGGTTCCCGTCCGTGTTTTCGTCATGCCCGGGCTTGTCCCGGGCATCCACGCGGGTGCAGGGGATGAGGTGCCGGCGGTCATCGCCGCCCTCCCATGGCACGGGTGACGGCGCCCTCGATCAGGCCGACCAAAGCGACCAGGAGGGAGGCGAGCAGGGCGGCCATCACCAGGGCGGACCAGATCTGGATCGTCTGCCCGTAGTAGGAGCCGGCGAGCAGCCGCGCCCCCAGGCCGGCCTGCGCCCCCGTCGGCAGTTCGGCGATGATGGCGCCGACCAGGCTGATCGAGATCGCCACCTTGAGGCTGGCGAAGAGGAAGGGCAGCGCCGTCGGCCAGCGCAGTTTCCAGAACGTTTGCGCGGTCGAAGCGTAATAGGTCCGCATCAGGTCCATCTGCAGGAGGTCCGGGGCGCGCAGGCCCTTCACCATGCCGATGGTGACCGGAAAGAAGCAGAGATAGGTCGAGATCACCGATTTCGGGATCAGGCCCTTCAGGCCCAGCGCCCCCAGCACGACGATGATCATGGGCGCGATCGCCAGGATCGGAATCGTCTGCGAGGCGATCACCCAGGGCAGCAGGCTCTTCTCCAGGACCCGGACATGGACGATGCCGACCGCGAGCAGGACGCCGAGCAAGCCCCCCGCCACGAAGCCGAGCAGGGTCGAGGAGAGCGTGACCGAAGAATGATAGATCAGGCTCCGCTTCGAGCCGATGTCCATCTCGACCGTGGTCTTCCACAATTCGGCCAGGACCTGGTGCGGGGCGGGCAGCAGCGGCCGGTCCTGCGCCCAGGTGGCGGCGATCAGGTCGGACGTGGTCCAGTCGGTCTTGCCGGCGCGGGCGAAGGTGTCGATCTGGAGATCGGCATTGAGCCAGACCGCGCCGGCATACCAGAGCAGGATCACGGCGAGGGCGACCACCGCCACCGGCACGGCATTGAAGGCGAAGAGCCTGAGCCGGCCGGCCGGGGCGGGAAGGGGCAGGCTGGCCGCACTCGCCATCGCCTCAATCCTCGTAGGCGTGGCCGGCGCGCAGGCCTTCGCGCACCCGGTGGGCGATCTTGAGGAATTCCGGCGTCTCGCGGATGTCGAGCGAACGGTCGCGGGGGAAATCACTCTCGATCACGTCGATGATGCGCCCGGGCCTGGGCGACATGACCACGATCTTCGACGAGAGGAAGACCGCCTCCGGAATCGAATGGGTGACGAAGACCACGGTCTTGCCGGTCTTGTCCCAGAGCCGCAGCAACTGCTCGTTCAGATGGTCGCGCACGATCTCGTCGAGGGCACCGAAGGGCTCGTCCATCAGGAGGAGATCCGGCTCGAAACAAAGTGCCCGGGCGATCGAGGCGCGCTGCTGCATGCCGCCCGAGAGCTGCCAGGGAAATTTCCGCTCGAAACCCGAGAGGTTCACCAGGTCGAGGTATTTCTTGGCACGGAGCCGACGCTCGGCCGCCGGCAGCCCCATGATCTCGAGGGGAAGCGTCACGTTCCGCTCGATGGAGCGCCAGGGATAGAGCGCGGCGGCCTGGAAGACGTAACCGTAGGAGCGCTCCATGCGCGCCGCCGCCGGCGTCATGCCGTTGACCGAGATGGTGCCCGCCGTGGCCCGCTCCAGGTCGGCGATGACGCGGAGCAGCGTGGTCTTGCCGCAGCCGCTCGGCCCGATGAAGGAGACGAAGTCGCCCCGCGCGATTTCCAGGTTCACCTCGGACAGGGCATAGACCGGCCCGTCCTTGGTCTCGAAGGTGAGGGAGAGATTCTGGATGTCGACCACCAGGCCCCGGGGCGCGGGGGCCGTGTCGTCGCGGCTCGCCGGAAGGCTCACGGTCAATGCGCCTGGCCGGCTTTTTCCAGGACGGCGCGCAGCAGCACCTGGCCGCCCGCCGAAACCCATTCCGGCGTCGCATCCTCGATCTCGTTGTGCGAGATGCCGTCGACGCAGGGGATAAAGACCATGCCGGTCGGCGCCACGCGGGCGAGATAGCAGGCATCGTGTCCGGCGCCCGAAACCATGTCGCGGGCGGAATAGCCGTTCTCGGCCACGCCCTTGCGCACGGCGTCGATACAGGCATCGTCGAAATGCACCGGGGCGTAATAGAAGATCTGGTCGATCTCGACGCCCAGGCCGATCTCGCCGCAGATCTCGGCCACGCCGTCGCGCATCGCCTTGTCCATGGCGGCCAGGGTCTCGTCTTCGGGGTGGCGGAAGTCGATGGTCATGAAGACCTTGCCGGGGATGACGTTCCGTGAATTGGGATAGACCTGCATCATGCCGACGGTGGCGCAGGCGCGCGGCGCGAACCGGTGGCCGATCTTGTTGACGAGGTCGACGATGCGGGCGGCACCCAGCAGGGCGTCCTTCCGCCGCGTCATCGGGGTCGGGCCGGCATGGCTCTCGACCCCGGTGATATTCAGCTCGTACCAGCGCTGGCCCTGGGCGTCGGTGACGACGCCGATGGTCTTGCCTTCGGCTTCCAGGATCGGGCCCTGTTCGATATGGGCTTCGAAATAGGCATGGACCGGGCGGCCCACCTCGGCCTCGCCGGCATAGCCGATGCGGGCCAGTTCCTGACCCATGGTCTTGCCGTCGGGATCGGCGCGGGAAAGACCATAGTCGAGGTCGAAGACCCCGGCGAAGACGCCGGACGCCACCATGGCCGGGGCGAAGCGCGAGCCTTCCTCGTTGGTCCAGACCGCGACTTCGACCGGGTGTTCGGTTTGAAGCCCGAGGTCGTTCAGGCTGCGCACCACCTCGAGGCCGGCGAGCACGCCGTAAACGCCGTCGAAACGCCCGCCGGTCGGCTGGCTGTCCAGATGGCTGCCGGTGACGACCGGCGGCAATTCGTTGTTCAGGCCGGGGCGGCGGGCGAAGATATTGCCCATCTTGTCGACGGTGATGCTGCAACCGGCCTCGCGGCACCAGGAAACGAAGAGGTCGCGCCCCGCCTTGTCGACATCGGTGAGCGCCAGGCGGCAGACGCCGCCCTTCTGGGTGGCACCGATCTTGGCCATGTCCATCAGGCTCTGCCACAGGCGGTCGCCGTTGATGGAAAGATTGGGCTTGTCGCTCATGTTCCCGAATCCTGCTCCGCAAAACCTGACCGAACGGTCAGGGATTATTCGCGCCCCCCGGGCTGGCGATCAACAAATTTTAAGCACCCTTTTCGCCGCACCGCCAGTTCTGCCCGGCGGATAGGCAGTGTCCCTCATTCCGCCGCCTTCACGCTCGGATTGTTCGGATGCGTGGTCCAATTGGCATAGGAGGTGCCGACCTCGCGCCCGGTGCGCGGGTCGATCCCCACCAGGGGCTCCATGGTGATGCAATTCTCGATCGGGCAGACCGTGGCGCAGAGGTTGCAGCCGACGCATTCCTCGTCGATCACCTGGAACTTGCGCGCACCATCCACGAGCGCGGTGATCGCCTGATGCGAAGTATCCTCGCAGGCGATGTGGCAGCGCCCGCATTTGATGCAGAGATCCTGGTCGATCTTGGCCTTCACGGCATAGTTCAGGTTCAGATACTGCCAGTCGGTCACATTGGGCACGGCGGCGCCGACGAAATCGGCGGTCGCGCCATGGCCCTTGCCGTCCATCCAGGCGGAGAGGCCGGTGATCATCTCTTCGACGATCCGGAAACCATAGACCATGGCGGCGGTGCAGACCTGGACGTTGCCGGCGCCCAGCGCCATGAATTCCGCCGCGTCGCGCCAGGTGGTGACGCCGCCGATGCCGGAGATGGGCAGGCCGCGCGTCTCGGGATCGCGGGCGATCTCGGCCACCATGTTCATGGCGATCGGCTTCACCGCCGGGCCGCAATAGCCGCCGTGGGTGCCCTTGCCGTCAGTCGAGGGCGAGATCGTCATGGCGTCGAGGTCGACACCGATGATCGAATTGATCGTGTTGATCAGGGAGACGGCATCAGCTCCGCCCCGCTTGGCCGCCCGGGCGGGGGCCTTGATGTCGGTCACATTGGGGGTCAGCTTCACGATCACCGGCATCCGGGTGTGCTGCTTGCACCAGCGCGTGACCATCTCGACATAGTCGGGCACCTGGCCGACGGCGGAACCCATGCCGCGTTCCGACATGCCGTGGGGACAGCCGAAGTTGAGTTCGACCCCGTCCGCCTCGGTCTCCTCGACCTGCTTCAGGATATTGCGCCAGGAATCCTCGTCGCAGGGCACCATGAGGGAAACCACCAGAGCGCGGTCCGGCCAGTCCCGCTTCACTTCCTTGATCTCGCGGAGGTTCAGCTCCAGCGGCCGGTCGGTGATCAGCTCGATATTGTTGAAGCCGATCACCCGCCGGTCGGTGCCGTGCAGGGCGCCGTAGCGCGGGCCGTTGACGTTCACGACCGGCGGCCCGGCTTCGCCCAGGGTCTTCCAGACGACGCCGCCCCAGCCGGCCTTATAGGCGCGGACGACGTTATAGGCCTTGTCGGTCGGCGGCGCCGAGGCGAGCCAGAAGGGATTGGGCGACTTGATGCCGACGAACGTGCTGGTCAGATTGGCCATGGTCCCCTCCCTCAGGCGCGGAGATAAGCGTCGATGGCGCGGGCGGCGATCTTGCCGTCCTCGACCGCGGCGACGGTGAGATCCTGCCCCCCGGCGACACAGTCGCCCCCGGCATAGACCCCGGGCAGGGAGGTGGCGCGTTCGGCATCGACCTTGATCCGCCCGCCTTCGAGGGCGACGGCGGCTTCCCCGCTCAGGAACTTCTGGCCCACGGCCTTGAACACCTGGTCGGCCGCGATGATTTCCATCTCGCCGCCGGGGCCGGCGAATTCGACGCCCGTGACCTTGCCGTTCAGGCCCAGGATGCGCACGGGCTTCAGCCCGGTCTTGATGCGGACGTCGCGCGTGCGCGCCACCTCGCGCTCATAGGGGCTCGCCTTCATGCGGGCTTCCTCGCCGCGGTAGACGATGGTGACATCCTCGGCGCCGAGCAGGCGGATCTGCACGGCGATATCGATCGCGGTCATGCCGCCGCCGATCACGATGGCACGGCGGCCGACCGCGACCGGCTCGCCCTGGCGGATCTTGGCGATCACCTCGACCGCGTCGAAGACACCGTCCAGATCTTCCCCCGCGACGCCGACGGCATTGACCCCGCCGAGACCCATGCCGAGGAAGACGGCATCGAATTGCGCGCGCAGAAGATCGAGCGAGACGTCCGTTCCGAGCCGTGTGCCGGTCTTCACCTCGATGCCGCCGACGCCCAATATATAGTCGACCTCGCGGGCCGCGATGCCGTCGACGGCCTTATAGGCGGCGATGCCATATTCGTTGAGGCCGCCCGCCTTGTCCCGCCCCTCGAAGACGGTGACGGCATGGCCGGCGCGGGCCAGCGCATGGGCGCAGGCGAGGCCGGCCGGGCCGGCGCCGACCACGGCCACCGTCTTGCCCGTCTCCGCCCCCTTGGCGAAGAGCTGGCGCCCGTCGGCCAGCAGGGCGTCGGTCGCGTGGCGCTGCAGGAGGCCGATGCGCACTGGCTGTTCCTCCGCCGTGTTGCGGACGCAGGCTTCTTCGCAGAGCTGTTCGGTCGGGCAGACGCGGGCGCACATGGCGCCCATGATGTTGGCCTCCAGGATCGTGCCGGCAGCGCCCAGCGCATTGCCGGTCGAGATCTGGCGGATGAAGAGCGGGATGTCGATCGAGGTCGGGCAGGCGGTGGTACAGGGCGCGTCATAGCAATAGAAGCAGCGCTCCGCCTCGACCTGGGCCTGATGCGGTGTCAGCGCCGCATGGAGATCGGCGAAGACGCCGTTGTTGCCACCCTTGGGACAGGCCCCCCGCTCCGCCACCGCCATGACCGCCTCCGCCGTTTTATCGCTCGCTCCATGGTGTGCAAAACCTGATCAAATGGTCAAGATTTTTCGATCGGCAGAAATGATCGCTCGCGATCGCCGGTCCCTCCGCGCGCATTCGTCATGCCCGGGCTCGTCCCGGGCTTCC